>CAZQVZ010000255.1:0-8529 GCA_964596895.1 uncultured Myxococcaceae bacterium | reverse complement strand
AGGTCAGCATCTTCTCGAAGCGGGCCTTCTCCACGTTCAGGATCTTCCCGCGCAGCGGGAGGATGGCCTGGTTCTTCCGGTCCCGGCCCTGCTTGGCGGAGCCGCCTGCGGAGTCACCCTCGACGATGTACAGCTCGCTCTCCGCCGGGTCCCGCGACTGGCAGTCCGCGAGCTTGCCGGGCAGTGACGCGCCGTCGAGCACGCCCTTGCGCCGCACGGTCTCCCGCGCCTTCCGCGCCGCGATGCGCGCCCGGCACGCGTCCCCAATCTTCCCCACCACCGACTTGGCGGGCCGGGGGTTCTCTTCGAGGAACGCGCCGAGCTGGTCGTTCATCATCGCCTCGACCGCGCCCTTGATCTCGCTGTTGCCGAGCTTCTGCTTGGTCTGCCCTTCGAACTGCGGGTTGGGCAGCTTCACCGAGATGACCGCGGCGAGGCCCTCTCGCGCGTCTTCGCCGGTGGGGGTCTCCTTGAGGTCCTTCCAGACGCCGCTCTTCTCCGCGTAGCTGTTGAGGGTGCGGGTGAGCGCGGCCTTGAAGCCGGAGAGGTGGCTGCCGCCTTCGGGCGTGTTGATGTTGTTGGCGTAGGTGTAGATGCGTTCGTCGTAGCCGTCGTTCCACTGCATCGCGACTTCGATCTGGACGTTGTCCTTCTCGGCCTTGAAGTACAGCGGCCGCTCGTGCAGCACCGTCTTCGACTTGTTGAGGTGCTCGACGAAGGTGACGATGCCCCCGTCGAACTTGAACTCGTGGGACTTGGTGGTCCGCTCGTCGGTGATGACGATGCGCAGGCCGGCGTTGAGGAACGCCATCTCCCGCAGGCGCTGGGAGAGGGTCTCGAAGTTGTACTCGGTGACCTCGAAGATGGTGGGGTCCGGCTTGAACCACACCACCGTGCCGTGCCCTTCGGTCTCGCCGATGGGGGTGACCTTCTGCTGGGGGACGCCGCGCGCGTACTTCTGCTCCCACACCTTGCCGTTGCGGGAGATCTCCAGCTTCAGCCATTCGCTGAGCGCGTTGACGCAGGAGACGCCCACGCCGTGCAGGCCGCCGGAGACCTTGTAGGCGGAGTTCTCGAACTTGCCGCCCGCGTGCAGCTTGGTCATCACCACGTCCACGGTGTCCATGCCGGGGACGGACGGGTGCGGTCCCACCGGGATGCCGCGGCCGTTGTCGCGGACCGAGATGGAGTTGTCGACGTGGATGGTGACCAGGATGTCTGTGCAGACGCCGGCCAGCGCTTCGTCCACCGAGTTGTCCACGACCTCGTAGACGAGGTGGTGCAGGCCTCGGACGAAGGTGTCTCCGATGTACATGCCTGGCCGCTTGCGGACCGCTTCGAGGCCCTCCAGGACGGTGATGGAGGATGCGCCGTAGTCGGCTGGCTGCTGCGCTTCGGGCTTCTCGTCGGGGGTATTCTGCATGGGCGTTTGGAGGGGGGATTAGTAACACCAAACGCGCGAAATAACTCTAGAAAGTGAGGACCTGGACCAGCGGCGGAGAGGACGTCGTGCCCAGGTCCCGGGTCTTCTCCCGGTCGAGCTCTCGCTGAAGGCGCAGGCGCTCCTCCACGAGGCTGTCCCGGCGCGCCCGGGCGTCGTCCGCGACGGCCTTGCCACGGGTGAAGCCGTAGATGATGGCGGCCACGGCCGCCAGGCCTACGAGCAGGCCCACGCCGCCGGCCACCAGCAACGCGGTACCCAGCGTCCTATCGCCCAGCGACAGGAAGACGAGCCCGTACACCAGCGCCGCGCCGCCGCCGAAGATGCCGCTGGGGGCGACCACGTAGCCGCCGTACGCGAGCAGGGTGTAGCCCACCGGCCAGTTGGTGTTGATGCCGCGGATCTCCGTGTTCAGCGCGTCGATGCGGTTCTCGAGCTCGATGATGCGGCGCTCGCGGTCTTCCGACGGGGCGAGCGTCTGCACGAGCCGGCAGGCGTCACAGGAGAGCGCTGCCGCGGCGGGGAGGGCGAAGAGCGCGGGGGCGAGGGCGACGAGGACGAGCTGAGCGCGCATGGCTCACGCATCGTAGCGTCTGACGGGGGCGCGCTCCTCCAGCAAAGTCGCCAGGCGCTCGAACTCGGCGCGCGAGGCGAACAGGTGGCGCGCGAGCAGCACGCGTCCCTCCGGCTGCAGGAGCACCAGCAGGCGCTCCCGCTTCTTGCCGTCGCGCCGGACCTCCAGCACCGAGCTCCAGGGGATCTGCAGCGGCTCGCCGGAGAGGGGGCGAAAGACGGTGAGGACCAGGGGTTCGACACGCACGCCCCAGCCTTCCCGCGGACGGATGCGCAGGAGCATGTACGCGAAGGCCAGGGCCAGCCCCGCCGCCACGCCCAGCCTGGCCCAGGCGGTGATGGCGAAGGTCTCCAGGGCGTTGGACAGGGCCCAGGAGGCGAGCACCACGCAGAGCGCCGCGGCGACGAAGAGGGCGAGCCGCATGGCGCGCGGGTTGTAGGGGAAGAACGAGGGTTCGGCCACGGGGGGACGCTAGTCCGGCGGGCGGCCATTTCAACGGCGGCGCGGTGGAACCGTCGATTCGGGGGGCATTATGTTCTGGGCATGGGAACCGAGTCACCCGCGCAGGAGGACCTGCTGTACGCGAGACGAGCGCGCATCAGCCTCGCCATGTACCGGCGGATGATCGACTCCGGCGTGCTCAACGAGAATGACCGGGTGGAGCTCTTGCACGGGACGCTGGTGGCCAAGGAGCCGCAGAGCTTTCCGCACGCGGACACCATCCAGCGCCTGACCGGCCTGCTCGTGCGGGGGGTGGGCGAAGAATTTGACGTCCGCGTGCAGCTCCCGCTCACCCTCATCGACGACTCGGAGCCGGAGCCGGACTTCGCGGTGGTGCATCGGGGGGGCCGCGGGATGGGGCGCTGCCACCCTTCCCTGCCGCTGTGGGTGGTGGAGGTGGCGAAGACCAGCGCGCGGTTCGACCGGACCGTGAAGGCGGCGCTGTATGCGCGCAGCGGGATTCCCGAGTACTGGGTCATCGACGTGGACCGCGGCCGCGTCCACGTGATGCGCGAGCCCCAACCAGACCAGGGCCGCTATGCGTTCGACGAGGTCTTCGGCCCGGCCGCCACGCTGTCGCCCACCCAGCTTCCAGGCCCCACCGTGCGGGTCGCGGAGCTGTTGCCCTAGCCGCCTTGCTGGCCCGGCCTCTTCTTGATGACGCTGATCTCCCCGTCCGCCTCCATGCAGGCGGACCGAACTTCAGAGAGGTCCGCGACGCCGGCCACGCGCAGCGCGGCCATCAGCTCCTCTTCGGTCACCAGCTCGCGGCGCATGTTGCGGCGGAGCATCCGGCCGTCTTCGATGAGCGCGGTCTGCTTGTCGCGCAGGATGCGCCTCACGAAGGGGACCCGGAACTCGAGCTCGTCGAGCACCCAGGACCACCCGAGGACGATGAGGACCAGCAACACGATGTCACCGACGGACGAGGCGTCGCCCACCACGGCGTCACTCGCCACGGTGCCGACGACAATCAGCGTCAGCAGGTCGTTGGGGGAGATGTGGCCGGCGTTGCGCTTGGGGACGAGGCGCACGAGGAGCACCAGCGCCAGATAGGCCAAAGAGCCGCGCAGGCAGATCTCCCACAGCGGCAGGGTGAGGCCGAGCACTTCGCGCACGGGCCCAATCTAGCGACAGGTCGCGCGGTGATTTCAGGGTCCGGCGTCGCAGTGGGGGGTGGCGAACCGTCTCGGCCGGAAGCGCCCTCCCCCCGGGCCTTCTGCGAGCGGGAGCGGGGAATCGCTCAGCGCTCGGCGGGAGAGGGCGGCGGCTCGGGCGTGACCTCGCCGCCCTTCACGGTGAACCACGCGCTGTCGCGGCCGGCGGCGGCTCGCACCAGCTGCGCGTCGGTGGTGGTGAGGAACGTCTGCGCGCCGCTCTTCGCCAGGTAGTCCATCAGGTACGCGTTGCGCTCGGGGTCCAGCTCGCTGGAGACGTCATCCAGGAGCAGGAGCGGCAAGAACCCATGGTGCGCGTGCAGGTTTTCAATCTCCGCGATCTTCCAACCCAGGACCAAAGCCCGCTGCTGCCCCTGCGAGGCGAAGGTGCGCGCCGCCCGCTCCCCGAGCCGCACGTCCACGTCATCCGCGTGCGGTCCCACCGAGGTGAAGCCGCGCTCACGGTCTCGCTCCCGCCGCGCAATCAAGCCCTCCAGCAGCGCCTGGGCCAGGAGCCCTTCGTCGGGCGCGGGGTCCCCGGCGGGGAGCTGCACGTGCGCCAGCTCATACGCGTAGCGCGCCGGGTCCACCGTCCGCCCAATGGCGCCGAAGGCGGCCACCGCGCGCGGCGCCAGCTCCGCCATCAGGGCCTGCCTGCGCGCCCAGATGCGCGCGCCCGCCTTCGCCAGCGCTTCGTCCCACGGGTCGAGGTACCCGTCCGGCGCGTGCTCCTTCAGGAGCTTGTTGCGCCCCTTCAAGGCCCGGGCGTACGCGCGGCTCTCGCGCAGGAACGCGGGGAACCGGTTGAACACCGCGCGGTCGAGGAACTGCCGCCTGCCCTCCGGCCCGCCCTTCACCACCTCGAGATCATCCGGGGTGAACGCCACCACCGACACGCCCCCGAAGTACTCCTCCAAAGACCCGGCCTTCTTCCCGTCCACGAAGGCCTGGCGCACGCCCTTCTCCACCTCCACGGAGATCTCCCGCTCCGCGCCGCCGAGGAGGAACCGGCCGGTCACCCGCGCGGAGGGCTCACCGAACCGCACCAGCTCGCTCAGGCGGGAGGCGCGCAGGGGCTTGAGGGTGGCGAGGAAGTAGATGCCTTCGAGCAGGTTGGTCTTCCCCTGCCCGTTCTGGCCCACGGCGATGGTGGCGCCCCGAGAGGGGACGAGCGCGACCTCACCCAGGTTCCGGAAGTCCCGGTAGCTGACCTTCAGAAGCTGCACGAATGATCCGCCGCTACGGCCCCACCACGCGCCCGAGCCGCACCACCGCGCCGGCCCGGTCGAACAGGTACACGTCCGGGCCCAGCGCCACCAGCCGTCCGTGCTCGAAGCCCGCGTGACCTTCGGGCACCTCCACCTCCGTCCAGGTCCACAGCCGGTAGCGCTCACCCGCGGCGGTGTCCGGTCCGGCCGACGGCGGCGTCCCCACGAACACGCCGCGCTCGGTCAGCGCCAGGGGCAGGCCCGCGGTGCGCACGGTCTGACCCTCCACGGTGTGCTCCGGGTACGGGTGCACGAAGGACGTGATGCGCGCAGCTTCGCCCATGCTGTTCCCGTCGATGAGCTGGAACCCGCGTGGGAGTGTGAACACGTTGCCATCCCGGTAGACGACGCGGCCGTAGAAGTGGCCGTCGCTGAGCATGGCCACGCCCGCCGGCTCACCGCCGCCCAACTGCAACTCCTCCAGCGCCCAGCGCACCGGGCTCTTCGAGAGGCTGAACTCGAACAGCCGGCGCGAGGTCACCAGGTACCCGAAGAGCTGGTAGGGGTGCGACGGGTTGGTCACCCCCGGCGACTGGTCCACGGCGATGGCGCGGATGGGAAAGTTGGGCTCCGGCGTGAGCTGAGCGGTGAGGCCTTCATCCAGCGTCGGCAGCGCGCGCTCCAGCTCGAGGTCCGGCTCGAAGTAGAGGCTGTCTCCCGCCACGGCCACCAGCCCCTGCCCCGCCTCCGTGGCCAGGACCTCGGCGAGGTACGGGCCCTCCGCGAGCTGGCCTGTGGGCCCGAGCAGCGTGGGCCCGAACTTGAGGCCCAGGGACGCGCTGGGCGCGGCCGGGTCGGTGCAGGTGCCAGAGGGCGGCGCCCCGGGGACGCGCTCGAGCACCGCGGTCACACCGCCCGGGAAGATGAAGCCGCCGGGCAGCCGGTTCACCACCGCCGAAGGCCGCTGCTGGGAGGGCCCCTGCGCCACCGCCACCATGCCGAAGCCCGGCACCTCCACCGCCATGTACGCGTCGGTCACCGCCACCAGGCGCTTCTCGCCGTCCTGCTCGAACTCGGTGACGGTGGTGGGCATCCGGTCGAGGAACACCGGCAGGGCGTGGGCCAGCTCCGCGCCGAGCAGCACGCTGCCGTCCACCATCCCCAGCACGGGGAAGTTGAGCCCGTCGTCGTAGGCGGTCACCCGCATCGGGTCGAAGAGCGGGGCCACCTGTTCGAGCTCGCAGACGCCGCCTGCCGCGCCCACCACCCGGACCAGCTCCCGCTTCGTCGCCGCGCCGGTGCCGCTCCGACACACGACGTCCACGCCGCCCCCTTGCGCGCTGAAGGGCACCGCGAGGTCGATGCGCCCCGCCGCACAGGGCGTGCACGCAGAGGCCAGCTCGGTGAAGTCCAATTGCCGCAGGCGCCACACCGCCACCTGCTGTTCGAGCCGCCCGCCTTCGAGGCGTTCAGTCACCACCGCCCAGGTCTCTGCGTTGGGCGAGACCGACAGGCGCGAGGGCCGCCACCCTTCCGGTGCAGGCGTGAGCACCTCCATCCAGCCCTCTCCGGCCCCAGCGTCGATGCACCCGGCCTGTCCAATGACGCAGGGCCACCGCACCTGGTCATCCATCAGGAGCACCGGGACTGCCGCGTTGGCCGTGTGCAGCACCCGCGCGTCACGGATGGCGGCGGTGCCGGCCGCGTTGATGGCGAAGGGCTCGAAGGTGACGGGCGAGGACGGGTCCTCCGGGTTCTGCAGCGTCAGGCGCCCGACCCGCTTGCGCCTGGTGAGGCCATCTTCGGTGCCCGCCGGCACCACGTCCTGCAGCACCAGGCCCAGGTGGGAGAGGCCAGCGCCGGCGGCGGTCGGGAGCATGGGGCGGATGGCGCTCACCCGTTCGATGGGGGTTGCGCCCTCGCGGACGGCGCCGCGGGTGGCGGTGAAGAGGCGGTTGCCATTGGGGTTGAGGAAGACGGCGAGCTCCCCCGCGGCGCCAGGCAGGGTCATGTTCAGCACCTGCGCCGGGGCGCCGGCTTCGGTGGGGACCGGCAGCGGCGTCTCGTGGCGCAGGCAACCCGGCGTCATCCGCGCCACCGGCTGAGGACCCATCCCGCTCTCGGCCGCCGGGCGCGCGCCCACCACATACCCGTCGCTCCTGCGCTCGACGTGGACGCTGGCCACCGGGCGCCGCGGGTGCGCGGGGTAGAGCTTTGCGGCGGCGCTGCTGTCCAGGCTCGGGTAGGGGCACAGCCGGCCGGTGAGGTCCTCGCAGGGGAAGATCTCATCCTTGCGGAACTCGTGGCAGCGGTTGTCCACGCCGCACACCCAGCCCTCTGAGCAGGCCTCGTCGCGGGTCTCCGCCGGGGCGTCGAACGTGCAGCGCCAGCCGTTCCCGGCGTCGAGCGGCAGGCGGCTCTCACAGCCGGCCAGCCCCAACGCCGCGAGCGCGCCGAGCGCGATGCACAGCCGCAGCCGCGCGCTCACCAGAACACCCCCGCGAACGCCACCCCACGCGAGGTGGGGACGATGGCGATGCGCGGACCCGCCTCCGGTGGCGGGAGCAGGAGAATGCCGCCTGCGACCAGCAGCGCCCCACCCGCCATCACCCCCAGCGCCACCGTCTTGTCCCGCGCGAGGTCCTTGCCCTGCCGCTGCACGTCCGCGAGGTACCCGAGGTGCTCACCCGCGCATGCGCCGTTGGCGCCGGGCCCCCCCGGGCAGATCTGCTCGGTGAGCGCCTGCTCGCGGGAGAGCGCGAGCAACCCATAGAAGGCGCCGCCCAGGACCAGCCCGCCGCCCGTGCCAATCATGGAGTACTGCGCCCAGCGGGACCTCGGCGGCGGCAGGGGGGAGCCTGTCGCCTCCGCGGCGGCGTAGGGCACGAGCTGCGTGAGCGTGGCGAGGTCGCCTGCGAGCCGCGCGCTCCGGGCCAACGCCTTTCCCCCGCGGATGTCCACCGTCTCCAGGGTGAGCTGGTAGGCGCTGCCCACCTTCGACAAGGCGCCGCTCATCACGAAGGGGGCCTCGAGCGCATGGGAGAGGTCGAACGCGCAGGAGGGGTCGGCGGAGTCCTCCGGACAAGCGCCGAGCAGCTGGCGCTGCCGCTCGGTGGAGATGAGGGTCTGCACGTCCTTCTCGGAGATGACGTGGAAGAGCCCGCGCTCGGTGAGGGTGAGGACCACCGCGTCGCTCAGGGCGGCGGCCTCGGCGGGCTCTACACCTTGCGCGGTGAGGTCCCGGACGAACAGCCGCGGCCGGGTGGACGAGGGGGGCTTCTTCGCGGTCCCGGGCTCGGCAGGCAACTGGACGGCGGGCGCCTGCTGCGGCGTGAGCGAGGCGGCGGGCTTCGGTGCGGACCCGGCGAGCGCGGGGCCAGCGCAGAGCAGCGCTGCGCACGCGGCAGCTTTCCACACGGAGGCGTTCACGACCGGGGAGCGTACGAGGCCGAAGGCGCCGAGGTCACACCCGCATGGGCATGACGACGGCGGTGTAGCTCCGGTCCCCCGGCGTGTGCAGGACGCCCGGGCTGTGCTCGTCACCCAATTCGAAGACGACCTCGTCGGTGTCGAGCACCGAGAGCACGTCGGTGAGGTAGCGCGCGTTGAAGCCCACCGTGAGCTCCGCGCCGCGGTAGGTGCAGTCGA
>CAZQVZ010000254.1:0-8530 GCA_964596895.1 uncultured Myxococcaceae bacterium | reverse complement strand
CTGGGGTGGCGCAAGTTGAGTTTGGCCAGGCGGTGTACGGGCAGCGCTTCAGGATTCCGCAACTCCGCGGGCTCGGGTCGTCCGTGCCCCCTCCACGCACTGCGGGGGCCTCCTACTGCATCGCCACCGCGACGACCCACCCGCCGACTGCTCCTGGGGTGGCGCAAGTTGAGTTTGGCCAGGCGGTGTACGGGCAGCGCTTCAGGATCTCGCAACTCCGCGGGCTCGGGTCGTCCGCGCCCCCGTTGACCCCTGTGCCCGGTTTCTGCGTCTTCCAGCCCCTCCAGCTCCGGGATAGCGCACACATGTTGGCCCATTTCCCCGTTTGGCCTTCTGGGGCCTTCGCGAGGTCCGAAACCCATAAACGGGGAAATGGGCCAACATCTTTGCGTTCTTGACGCCTGCTGGATGGGCGGCCGCGCGGCGAAGTAGCGGCCTTCGTCTTCAGGAAGCCCGGGCGGCGGTGTGTAGGGGCGAAGCGGCGAAGAGCGTCAGCCCCTTCTGCCTGCCCCGGATGCTCACCGGCCCCACAGGCGTGAAGACCGCGACCTCGTCACCGACGAGCGCGCGGGTGGCCTCGGAGACCAGCAGCGGCACGCCAACGTCCCGCGTGAGCCCCTCGATGCGCGAGGCGATGTTCACCGCGTCGCCGATGACGGTGTACTCCATCTTCTGCGCGGACCCGATGTTGCCGGCGACGAGCTCCCCGGTGTGGATGCCGATGCCAATCTGCAAGGTGGGCTCCCCGCGGGCGGCGCGGTCCGCGTTCCATGTCTCGAGGGCCGCCAGCATCCCCAACCCGGCCCTCACCGCGGAACGCGCGTCCTCCTCGGGCGTCCTGGGCACCGGCACCCCGAAGGTGGCCATCACCGCATCGCCGATGAACTTGTCCACGTTCCCCCCCTCCCGAACCACCACCTCCACCATCCGGTCGAGGAAGTCGTTGAGCAACGCCACCACCTCAGACGGGCGCAGCGCTTCGGACAGCGAGGTGAAGCCGCGCACGTCGCTGAAGAGCACCGTGGCGAAGCGCTCCTCGCCGCCCAGCGCCACCTTGCCGGCGAGCACCTCGTCCACGACCCGGGGCGACACGTAGCGGCCGAAGGTGTCCTTCACGAAGCGCCCCTGGCGCAGGCCGTCCACCATGGCGTTGAAGCCGTCGGACAGCCGCGCCACGGCGTCGTTCGACAGCACTGGCACGTGCGCGTCGAGATCCTCTTTGCGCACCCGCGCCATGGCCTGCCCAAGCGCGTCGATGGGCGTGACCACCCGCTGGCTGATGAAGTGACCCTGCAACAGGCCGAGCGCGAGGAAACACGCGGACAGGTAGAGCGCGCCCTCGGGGTTCACCACGTCGGTGGTGGCCGCATACCCCATCACCGCCACCGGGAGCACGCAGGTGGTGATCACCAGCAGCGCCAGCCGCGCGCGCAGCGTGAGCCGGATGGCGCCCTTCACCTGCGTGGCCGGCAGCGCGCCGAGCACCTCGGGCAGGACCCGGGTCTCCATCCGCCGCTCCTGCAGGTAGAGGTTCACGGTGAGCACCACGAAGCCGCCGAGCACCATGGTGGCCACGCCGTGGGACATCTTGGCGGCAGCGGCCTCCCAGGGGATGGGGAAGGTCGAGGGCAAGAGCGCAGCGGCCAGAAGCCAGGCGAAGAACCCGTAGCCCGCGCACAGAAGCGGCGCGTTGAGGAGCCAGCGCGCGGCGCGCAGCCGGTCCGCGGTGGGCACGTCTTCACCGGCTTGCAGACGGTTGAGCACCCCGGGCGCCGAGCCAAGAAACAGCCACAGCGCGGGCACCACCACCCCCTGCGAGGCGCAGAGCACCGTCACCGCCCACACCAACACCGCGGCCATGGCGTTGGGCGGCAGCCCGGGGACGATGGCGAGGAACGTGTACCCGAGCGCGATGAGGGCCCCACCCCAGTTGGCCACTGCCTGGATGAGCGTGACGCGCACGAGCAGCGCGACGCCGGGTCTCATCGGTCCTCGCCAGCTTCGATGCGGCGCCAGGCCTCGAGGATCTGCCGGGTGCGCTTGTCCGCGAGCTCCCGAAACTCGGGCGCGAGGTGCGAGACCTTGTCCGGGTGGTACTGCGCCACCAACGACCGGTAGACCTTCTTGGCCTCCCCAAGCGGCGTCCCCCGCGGCACGCCCAGCACCTGCCAGGGATCTTCGGAGGACATCACCTCCTCCGCAGCGGCGGGCGGGGCCTCCTCTTCGTAGGCCGCGGCACGCGCGCCCCACCCGCCTCGCGAGCGGTGAGGCGGAGGCGGAGGCGGAGCTGACGCCCGCCGAGCCTTCGGAGCGGGCTCGGGCCGCCTCTTGCCCGGCCGGGCTGCAGCGTCCGGCGGCGGAACCCCTGGCAGGTGCGCGGCCATGGCCTCCTGCAGGAACCAGAGGTCGGTGGCGGCGCTGCCCTTCTTCACCACCGCCAGGGGCCGGCCCCGCGCGTCGAGCAGCAGGTAGCCGGACGCGGCGGCATAGGCCTTCTGCCGGTCGTCCGGGAAGAGGCCGTCTGCGAGGTCGCCCACCGGGTCCCGCCACATCCCTTCGGTGGTCCCGTCGTCCGCGACCACCATGGTGTCCACCACGTCGCCGTACTGCCGGTCGAGCGTGACGAAGGGCTCGCGCTCCTGCGGCGGGCGCGTGTGCCGGTCGTGCCGGACCTGCACCACCCATAAAGGTCGCGGCGCCTGCGCCACCTGCCGCAGGAGCTTCTGCTTCACGTCCTTGTCTGAGAAGTAGAGGACCCGGACCACGCACCCACGGTACCTCGACGCGGCCCTCGCGTGGTGAGCAGCCGAGCGCCGGCGCGCTGCTAGAGTCCGCGCCGCATGCGCCCCTCCGCCACCGTTCGCTGGCTCCTCGCCTGTGCGGGCTCGGCGCTGCTGTTGTCGGCGGTGGTGCTGGGGCTGATGCGCGCGCGTGTGGTGTCGGTGCCGCCGGCGCTCGTCCCCGCGGCGCCCCACTGCGAGCTGCCGATGCCAGAGCTCCTGCCTGCAGACGCGGAGGCGGAGCACCCGCCTTTGATTCTGTGGGCGGTGAACGGCGCGCGCCTCTTCATTGACGGCCGGGCCGCCTTCAGCCCGCCGGAAGCGCCGAAGACCTTGGCGCCGGGGACCTACACGCTGCGCGTGGAGGCGGAGGGCCACGCGCCGGTGGAGACCCGCTTCCGGCTCGACCCCTGGCAGCCGGCGCTGTTCCACGCAGAGGTGGATGCCCAGGTCGGCATCGTGCTGCTCGGCGTGGGCGCGGTCTGTGAGAGCTGCGAGATGCCTTTGACGCCGCTGACCGTTGCAGCAACGGCCGCCCCTTCGGGGCTGGACGTCTCCCGCGCACTGCGGGAGGCCGCCGCCGCGCTCCGGGTGGATGACTGGCAGACCGCGGCCTCTGTGTTGGGCCCGCTCCCTCCGAACGCGCGGCGCACCACGCTCTCTCGCAAGCTCCTCGCGGGAACGTACCTGCGCGCGGCGGCGCCCGGCCCCGCGCGCGCGGAGCTCTCGTCGCTCAGGACAACCCACTCAGAGGCGTTGCCCTCCCTCCTGCAGCGGCTGGACGCGCTGCGAGCTTCGGCGCAGGCGCGAAGGCACGAGGTGACCTTGAGCCGCTGGAACCGCCTGACGATGCAGCATGCGGCCCTGGTGCGGCTCGCCGCGACGCGGCCGGAGCTGGGCATCTGGGGGGAGGCCGCCCGGATGGAGGATGCCAGCGCGCGGTTCGGTGAAGCGCGCGCGGCGAAGGACGCGCTCGCTGGGGCGCAGGCCTTCAGCGACGCGCGCGAGGCGGCGACGGGGCTGCTGGTGAAGCTCGTGGGCGAGGACTGCGAGGCGCGCGCCCACGTCATCGCCGCGCTCTCGGAGGTGGGGCCATGAAGACGCTGAAGGCCATCCCCGGACGGCTGAGGCGCCACGGCCTGCGCGCGGTCGGGGTGGCGGTGGTGGTGACCGCCGTGGTGGGCCTGCTGGAGGTCACAGGCTTCGCGCCGCTGCAGGCGTCAGACCGCGCAGGCTACGACAGCGCGCTCACGCGGTACGTCCGCCGCACCGAGCCCTCGAAGGACGTGGTGGTCATCGCCATCGACGACAAGACCTTGCGCTGGGCGGCCGAGGGCGAGCGCCGGGCGGTGTGGGGGCCGTGGCCGTTCCCGCGCATCGTCTGGGGGCGGCTGGCGGAGTACCTCGCGCGGCGCGGCGCCAGGGGCGTGATGTTCGACGTGACCATGTCGGACCCTCAGCACGGCAACCAGACGCAGGAGATGGCCGAGGCCATTCGCACCGCGAGGCTGCCTGTGTACCTGGGCTTCGCCGCCGCGGCGGGGGAGCCAATGTTGCCGCGGGTGGACGCTCAGAACGTCTTCCCGGCGGAGGTCTACCCGACCGAGGAGGACGAGGCGGCAGCGCCAACCGAGGAGGATCCCTCGATGTTCGCGCTCGACTTCGAGGATTTGCCTGCGCCCGTCGCGACGGCACCTTCGGTCGAAGAGGTGGCGCGCGCGCTGGCGTTCCCGGTGGAGGGCTCGCGTGCGCCCGCGCTGCTGGATGCCGGGGGTGTGGCGGTGCAGCCGGTGGCACCGGATGCGCACCTCATTGGCCAGCTCCCCGGCTACGGCCTGGTGGAGCCGGAGGAGGACAAAGACGGCGTCCTGCGCCGCACCCGCTTCGCCTACCGCCTGGGTGACAACGACTACGTGACCCTGCCGGTGTCGATGGCGGCGGACCTCTTTGGCGCAAGGTCCCTGGTGATGGAGCGGCGCAGCGTGACGCTCGCGGACCGGACCTGGCGCACCAGCCCGGATGGCACGGTGAGGCTCGACTACGGCGGGGCGCCCGAGGCGATGTTCGTCACCTTGCCCCTGTTCACCGTCTTCGAGGACGCCGCCAACGAAGAGGCCGGGCACCCGTCGCAGCTGGACGAGGACTTCCGCGGGAAGGTGGTGGTCGTCGGCGGGTCGGCCATGGCGCTGCAGGACGTGAAGGCCACGCCGTTCTCGTCGAAGACGCCCGGCTACGCGAAGCAGGCGGCGGTGCTGGACGGGCTGCTCTCCGGCCGCTTCATCGTGGACGCGCCCTCGTGGCTGGCCTTGCTGGTGACCCTCTCGGTGGCGCTCTTCTCCGCGCTCCTGCTCACCGCGCTGCGGATGGCGGTGATGGACGTGGCGTGGCCGGCGCTCCTCTACGTGGGGTTCGACGCGGTGCCGGGGTTCTCCATGGCGTGGACGGGCGTCTACGTCCCCTGGGCGATGCCGGTGTGGGCGGGCATCCTCGCCAGCGTGTCCTCGGTGGCGCTGGCGCGCCTGTGGTCGGACCGGAACCGGGAGCTTCTGCGCAGGAGCTTCGAGCGCTACCTCGAGCCGTCCCTGGTGCAGCAGCTGGTGGACTCCGCGCAGCTGCCAAGGCTGGAGGGCGAGGTCCGGGAGATCACCGCCTTCTTCTCCGACATCAGGGGCTTCTCCACCTTCTCCGAGCGCCTCAAGGACGACCCGCAGACGCTGGTGCGGGTGCTCAACACGTACCTGACGCGGGTGAGCACGGTGCTGCAGCGCGAAGGTGGGTGCCTCGACAAGTACATCGGCGATGCGGTGGTGTGCCTGTTCGGCGCGCCGGTCTGGCAGAAGGACCACGCGCTGCGCGCCTGCAAGGGCGCGCTGATGGCGCAGAAGGAGGTCGCGAAGCTGCGCGAGGAGCTGCGCGCGCAGGGGCTGCCAGATGTGTACACGCGCATCGGGCTCAACTCCGGCCGGATGTTCGTGGGTAACTTCGGCAGCGACCAGCTCTTCGACTACACGGCGATTGGAGACGGGATGAACCTCGCCGCGCGGCTGGAGGGCGCGAACAAGGCGTACGCGACCCTCATCATGATGGGCCCGCTCACGTACGAGCAGGCGAAGGACCACATCGAGGCGCGCGAGCTGGACCGGGTGCGCGTGGCCGGCAAGACCGAGCCCGCCGCGGTGTACGAGCTGCTCTGCATGAAAGGGGAGCTCTCCGAGCAGAAGCGGCAGGTGGTGACGCTGTATGCGCAGGGGCTCGCGCTCTTCCGGGAGGCTCGCTTCTCCGACGCCGCGGCCGTGTTCGCCCAGGCGCTGGCGGTGGACCCGGCGGACGGCCCGTCCGGGGTGCTCCACGCGCGCTGCCTGCGCTACGCCGCGTCGCCGCCGGAGGGGTTCGACGGCGTGGCGGACCTCGAAAAATAGGCGATAGTCCGCGCCATGAATCGAACGGTGTGGGTGGTGAGCCTGTGTCTCGGGCTGGCCGCGACGGCGGCGCTGGCCCAGGAGTCCCCGGACAAGAAGACCGTCTACGTGCGCGCGCGCGACACGGCGGTGACGGACAAGCCGAAGGCGGACGGGAAGCGGTTGAAGGTGGTTCAGCCGGGGGAGGAGTTGATCTACCTCGGGCAGGACAAGGCGGCGCCGCGGTACCACAAGGTGGAGCACGCGCCGAAGAAGACCGGGTACGTGTACTTCGCCAACATCTCGGCGAAGCCTGTCGAGGTGGAGACGCCGAAGGGTCAGAGCCCGACGCCGCTGGACCGGAAGGCCTCAGCCTCCTTCGGCGCCGCGGTGCGAGGGATGACGCCGGGCGCGGAGAAGTACGCAGCAAAGGGGAACAAGGACGACCGTGCGAAGGCAGCGAAGTCCTTCAGGTACCTCGAGGAGCAGGTGGCGCTCATCCCCGAAGGCTCCGTGGCCCAGCACCGCAAGAGCGCGGGCCTGGCGGGGGGTGCGAAGTGATGCGCGCGCAGACCCTGACCCTTGCGCTGGTGGCGCTCGTCGCGGGCGCCGCGTGCTCCAAGCTGAATCTCCCCGGCAACTTCAAGCCGCAGCTCAACTCCCGTGTCGCGAGCGACCTGGCGGAGGTGAAGAAGAAGAGGGAGCGGTGCGGCGAGATCGAAAAGCAGCCGGTGGCGTTCGACGAAGAGCAGACCATTGGCCAGACGGTGGGCCTCAACGTCATCGGCGGGCGGGGTGTCCTCGAAGACGAAAAGCTCACGCGGTACGTCAACATCGTGGGAAGCAACCTCGCGAGCTACTCGGCGCGGCCCGGCCTGCCCTGGACCTTCGGCATCATCGACGACGCCCATACGGTGAACGCTTTCGCGACGCCGGGGGGCTACGTCTTCATCACCTCTGGCCTGCTCGCGAAGGTGGAGAACGAGGCGCAGCTGGCAGGCGTGCTCGCACACGAGATCACGCACATCACCGAGCGGCACGCGCTGGGTCAGTACAGCCGCTTCAAGGCCAACGTCTGCAACGTGGAGGTGGCGAAGGAGACTGGCGCGAGCATGCTCGGGCCGACCATCGACGGCATGCTCAACTCGCCCGTCGCCCACCTCGACTTTGCCAGCGAAGTGAACTTCAACTTCCTCGACAACCTGACCACGAGGGTCGCGGATTGGATCACCCGGGAGGGGCCGGCCGCGGACCAGGAGCGCTCCTCCGACGTGGGGGGACTGCGGCTGATGGCGCTCGCTGGTTACCAGCCGGAAGAGTTCATCCGCTTCGTGAAGAGCCTGGGCGCCGCGGGGCAGAAGAAGAAGTACGCCTCCAGCGAGGAGCGCGCCGGGTACATGAACACGGCGCTCGAGCGGTTGAAGAAGGATGGCCTCAGCGACCTGCCGGATTCGACGCCGTGGCCGGAGGAGAACCTTGTTTCGCCGCCGCTTCCCAGGGAGGCGCGGGCGGTCAGCCAGCGCTGAGCGGAGGTTCAAGCACCGCGCCGACGCGACTGGCGCGGCCCTCACCCCTGCCCTCTCCCAGCGGGAGAGGGGGAATGGCTAGCGGGCGGTGGCGTGGGAGAGCGCGCGGTGCACGGCCTCCAGGGCCTTGCGCGCCTCGAGCAGCTCCGCGCGCTCGCGGGTGAGCTCGGAGACCTGCCGCGCCAGGGTGTCACGCTCGGTGGTGAGCGCCATCACCGAACGACGGAGGCCGTCGGTCTGCTCGCGGGCCATCTCCAGCTCCGCGCACAGCCGCTCCTCTTCGGCGAGGCTCTCCTGCAACGAGGCGTCGCGCCTGGCGATCTCCTCCTTCAGCGCCGCCTTGTCTTCGTCCGCGGCGGTCAGCCCCTGCCGGGTCTCCTGCAAGGCCAGCATCGCCTCGTCTCGCTCGCCCTCCAGCGCCGCCAGCTCACGCTCGAGGTCCGCGAGCAGCTTCACCCGCCCGTCCATCTCCTGCGCGAGCCGGCGCGACTCGTCCATCCGCAGCCGCGCCTCTTCGGTCGCCTTCTCTGCCTGCCGGCGCGCGCCCTCCAGGTCCTGCGTGAGCGCGAGGTTCAGCGCCTTCACCTGGTGCAGCTCAGTCTGCAGCGTGGCGATGCGCTCCACCGCCAGCACGCCGGCCTCCGCCACCGTGGGCGGCAGGGGCTCCGGCTTCGGGTTCTCTCGCACCGCCTTCAGCCGCTCGCGCAGCCGTTCGCGCCGCACCTCCGGCGGATCCATCAACTCCTTCTGCACCTGCGGGGCCGGCGTCTGCACCTCCACCAACTCCGCCGGCGGGCCCATGTGCGCGACAGGCGCCTCGGCCTGG
>CAZQVZ010000253.1:0-8533 GCA_964596895.1 uncultured Myxococcaceae bacterium | reverse complement strand
CCATGTTCTCGCGCACCGTCATGTGCGGGTAGAGCGCGTAGGACTGGAACACCATGGCGGTGTCGCGGTCCCGCGGCGCGACGTCGTTCATGCGCCGGCCGTTCATCCGCAATTCACCTTCGTCTATCCCCTCGAGTCCGGCGATGAGCCGCAGCAACGTCGTCTTGCCGCAGCCGGAGGGCCCGAGCATCACGAGGAACTCGCCGCTCTGGATGTGGAGGTCCACCCCCTTGACCACGGGGGTGTCGCCGAAGGCCTTCTTGATGCCCGTCAGGATGACTTCAGCCAAGGGTGTGCCCGCTCTTCGGTGGAAGGGCGCGCACCATAAACCGGCGCAGTGAGGGCGATCAAAAGCGGCCGCCCGGCGCTCGCGTGGAGCGGCCGGGCGGCCGAAATACCCTCACCCCTGCCCCCTCTCGAGGAGGGGGAGGAGAATGGGGCTAGATGTTGCCGGAGCGGTTCGGCGGCGTGTTCAGGTCCCGCTTCAGATCACCGAACCCGCTGCGGAGCCCGCCGGCGCCCTCCTGCGCCGCGCCCTTCACCTGGGTCCCCGGATGGTCGCTCTTCTCACCGTACTTGCGGCGGAAGCGCCCCTTCAGCTGCTGCCACTTCCCCTTGAGCTGATGCTTGTTCATGTCCGTGTCCTTTCCCGCGTGGCAAGGCGCCTCGCGTCCTTCCCAAAGTTAGGGATGGCGCGCAGCGTTAGGACCCCGGAGCAGGGTTGCGCGCGGCTGCACGCTCGCCGAGCGCCCGGCGCGGCGAGGGCCAGGAGGGGCGCGAGCCCTCAGTCGGCGACGGCGCGGCGCGCTTCACCGGCGAAGCGGCCGTAGGGGAACTCCGAGAGGTACCTGCGGTACTCGGCCGCCGCCTCCAGGGGCTCGAGCCGTTCGTCGTAGCAGCGCGCGCGCAGGATGCGGGCCCGCTCCCGGGCCACCTGATCTTCGGAGGACTCCACCACGTCCGACAGCCCCAGCAGGAAGTTGCCGCAGGCCCCGTCCTTCAAGCTCTCCTGCGCGCGCTGCAAGAAGAGCCCTTCAGCGGTGATGGGCAGCCCGCTCTGCTTCGCGCGCTCCGCGAGGTTCGGACCCGTCGCCGCCGCAGCGCCTTGCCCGGAGCGCTGGAACTGGGGCGTGGCCCAATCCTGCGTGGGCTTCGTTCCCTCCTGCGCCGGTGTGCGCCCCGCCTTCGCCCCGTCCCCTGCACCCGGCTTCGGTCCCGCAGGCCTGGGCTGCTTCGGAGCGGGGGTGGGCGTAGGGGCCGTCACCACGCGCTCGGGCGCCGGGGCCTCCACCTCCACCTCCACCTCCACCTCCACCTCCAGACCCAGCGCCGCGTACGCCGTCCCATCCTCCGGCACGAGCGCCGACTTCACCTGTGGCTTGCGGTCCCCTCTGAGCACCAGCCGTTCGCCGGCGGAGACGACGTGTTCGGTCCCGTCCGCCGCCACGCGCACGCGGCCGTCTGCCACCGAGACCTCCACCTGTGCCTCTTCGCGCCGAACGCGGAACACCGTCCCCACCACCGTCACCTGCACGTGCCCGGCCTCCACCACGAAGCCGTCGCGCGGGACGTGCGCTGCCTCCACCACCAGCTCCCCCGACTGCAGCGACAGCGCCACGTCCTCCGCGCGGGCGGTGCGCACGGTGACCTGCGAGCCCGCGCGGAGCAGCGCCCGGCTCCCCTCCGGTAGCCGCAACAGGGCGCTGCCTTCCTCGGTGGTGCGGATGCGCGCGCCTTCGTGCAGGCCGTAGCCCGCGAGCAGCGCCTCCTCCTGCTGTTCGGCTTCGGTCACGTGCGCGTGCGCCGCGGATTCCACGCGCGACAAGGAGGCCACCCGCGCCGGCAGCAAGGGACGCTGCGCACCTTCCTCCTCCACCCGGGGCGCTGGAACCCACAGCACGAGCACCGCCAGCGCCGCCGCCGCGAGCCCACCTGCGAGGGCGAGCCCGCCGCCCGGAAAGAGCCGCCAGCGCGGCCGCCCCAGGTGGGCCTTGGCGGCCCCCAGGACGTTTGCGTCTGCGCGCGCCCAGTCCACCCTGGGGGCCTGTGCGTGCCGGGCGCCCTCCAGCACCGCGCGCGTCTGGCGAACGGCCAGAAGCCCCGACTGGCAGCGCTCGCAGCCATCCAGATGCGCCTGCAGCTCAGACGACGGACCCCGCTCCGCCGCCGCCCACAGCGCGCCTTCGTCAGCGCAGCCCATGGGGACCTCCCTTCTGCCCACGCGCGAGCAGCTTCTGCATCTGCGCGTGGAATTCGATGCGTGCGTGATGCAGTCGCGAGCGCACGGTGTTGGCCGGCGCGCCGATGGCCAGGGAGATCTCCTCGGGGCCCATGCCGCACAGCTCGTGGTAGACGAACACGACGCGCTTCCTGGGACTGAGGCCCTCCAGCGCCGCCTCCACCAGCCGCGCCGCCTGCCTGCGCGCCGCTTCGTCGTCCGGTCCGGGCGCGGACGAGGGCCGGTCCGGCACCTCCGCCATCACGTCCTCGGGCCTGCGCTTTCGCCAGCGCAGGTGGCTGATGGCCACGTTGGCGCACACCCGATAAAGGAAGGTGCGAAACCGCGCGTCTCCCCGGAACCCGCGCACCGCCTTGAGCAGCTGCAGATAGACGTCCTGGAGGAGATCCTCCACGTCCGCCCGCCCGCCGACGAGGTGCCGCAGCGTCCGCGCGGCGTCTTCCCGGGTGAGCCGGTAGAGCCGCTCGAAGGCCAGGAGGTCGTCCTCGCGGACGCGGGCCACCAGCTCCAGCAGGAGGGCCTCATCCCGCCCGCCGGCCTGCGCCTGCGGCGAGGACTCCAGACTGAGGCGCTGCGCATCCGCGGACGACGACACCTGGCACCCTCCTCGCGGCACGATGCGACGCTTCATCCGGGAAGTCGATTCAAGCGCGCGCAACACAGGCGAACCACCTCCGGCCCAAAGGACGCATGCGTGCACGTCCCGAAGGGCCTTGGTCGCCGCTGCCGCCCGAGGCGATCAAAGAATCGTCCGGGAGGGCATTTTTGATCGCCCGCGTGAGCCCCCGCGACAAGTGCGCCTGAAGCCGGACGGCCGGTCCGGCATGACCTCGAAGGAGCACCCCTGTCATGACCGTTCGCATCGGAGTTCCACTCGCCGCCTTGACCGCGCTGTTCGCTGCCGGTTGCTACATCAACGTCCAGGATGGCCCCGGCAGCCCGGGCTGGGAGGACGGGGAGGGCGCCTGCCCGTGTGACGACAACGCGGACTGCGAGGGCGACCAGTACTGCCTGCGCGGCTTCTGTCGGGACATTCCGCCGGGCGCCACCACCTGTTCGAAGACCTCCGAATGCGGGCAGTTGGAGACCTGCATCAACGGCATCTGCACCGAGCGCTGCGCGAAGACGCCGGACTGCTCGAAGCCGGGGTGCACCTGCGAGGACAACTTCTGCGTGAACGACCCGAACCCGCCTGGGCCGGCGCCGGACGGGGGCGCGGGCACGCCCGACGCAGGCTCGGGCGACGGCGGGACCGCCACCTGCGCCAAGCACGCGGACTGCGGCGCCGGCGCCTACTGCATCAACGGCGTCTGCTACCTCGAATGCCAGAACGACTCGCACTGCCCCGCGGCCGAGCGGTGCCAGTCCGGCGTCTGCCAGCCGAAGCCGCAGACCCCGGCGCCTGGCTGCAGCAGCGGCGCAGACTGTGCCGCGGGCGAGGACTGCGTGGACGGCGCCTGCCGCTCGCCCTGCAACGCGCAGAACGGCTGCCCCTCCGGCGAGTCCTGCGTCATCGGCTACTGCACGCCCACCTCGCCGCCGCAGGGCTCGGGCAAACCGTGCAGCGCGAACTGCGACTGCCCGTCCGGCGAGACCTGCAAGACGGGGACCTGCCAGCTGTAGGGCTCATCTTCTCAAGACACACCCCCGGAGGCCTCCGCACGGGCGTCGCGGCCCGGCGGAGGCTTCTTTTTTGCGCTGACCCACAGCGCTCCTACGATCCGGGTCGTGGACAAGAACTTCCTCTGCGAGCAGCTCGGCGCGCGGCTGCGTGAAGCGGTCCAGTCCGCGCACAAGGCGCACACCGAGGCCACGCAGGACGCACGCAGCGGCGCCAACCGGGCGGTGAACCTCGCCAAAGGACAGGGCCTGCGTTCGGTCCGCGCGCGCGAGGAGCTGGACGCGCTCGACGGCTTCGCGCCGCAGTCTCTGGCGAAGGGCTCACCGGTGACGCTCGGCGCGCTGGTGGAGGTGGAGGATGATGAAGGGGCAGGGCGCACCTTCTTCCTCGCACCCGCCGGCGCGGGCCTGGAGCTCACCGGACCGGACGGAGACGGGTTCTTCTCGGTGGTGACGCCCGCGTCTCCGCTCGGCCGCGCGGTGATGGGGAAGCGGTGCGGCGACGTGGTGGAGGTCACCTTGCACGGCGAGGTCCGGGAGTACACGTTGACGTGGGTGGGCTAGGGACGCGCCAGGCTTGCGCGCATGGCCCAACCGGACACCGAAGCAGCGCACGCACGGAAGCTCCAGAGCGCGGTCGAGCGGCTGTTGTCGAACGACGACGCGCTCCTCGCCCTGACCGAGAAGCACGTCCACGAGGTCTCCGCGAAGCCCGGCGAGTCCGAAAGGGACTGGCGCGCGCGCGTGGCCCAGCGCCTCATCTCCGACTTCTCCAACCGCTCGGCGCTCTCCGGAGGCGCCGCGGCCCTGCCGGCGCTGGTCCCCGGCATCGGCACCGTGGTGGCGCTCGTGGGCGGCTCCCTGGCGGACATGGCGCTGACCCTGAAGTTCGAGGTCGAACTGGCCTTGTGCCTGAGCCAGCTTCACGGCTTCGACATCCGCCAGCCCCGCGAGCGGCAGCTCGCGTTCCTGCTCGCCTCGGTCAGCACCTTCGACGCGAAGAGCCACGGCAACCTCTTCGTGGACCTGGCGAAGGCCCAGGGCACCGCGCTGTGGAACTACACGCCGCGCCAGGTCTCCAAGGTGCTGACGACCGTGGTGGGGAAGCTGGCGCTCCTGGCGCTGTCGAAGTCCCTGGTGCGGATGCTGCCGGTGGTGGGCGTGGTGGTGGGCGCGTCCGCCAACAAGGTGCTCACCGCGCGGGTGGGCAAGCAGTGCGCGAAGACCCTGGCCGAAAGGCGCGAGGAGCGCGAGCACGTGGAGGCCGCGGGCCCGCGCGTGAAGGCGAAGGTGAAGGGCGCGGAGAAGGCGAAGGCCGCCAGGGGCAGAACCAGGGCGAAGGCCGCGCCTCCGAGGCCCCAGAAGCGGGCGGGAGGACGGTAGGCATGGACACCTCCAAGAAGGCCCTGCAGCGCGCGCTGTGGCCGAAGGGCGCCCCCATCCCCTCGCGGGACCTCCCCTGCCGCCACTGCGGCCGCGAGAACGAAGTGGACGTCGCCTCCGCGGCCCTGGAGACCGAGGCCTGCGTGTGCGGCGCGTGCGGCGAGGCGCTCTTCCTCCGGGCACAGGACGCGCTCGAAGGACTTGGGGCCGCGGCCTACCAGCACCCTCTGGACGCGCGCTCTTTGGCCGCGCTCAAGGCGGTGCCCGGGTTCGACCGGCTGGTGAAGTGGACCCTGGAGCAGCTTCTGGACAGGAGCCTGCGGCTGCAGCACCTGGGCGGTGGGCTGCGCTGCAGCGAACGGCAGCTGCCGGAGCTGCACGCGCTCTTCCAGACCGCGCGCAGCAGGCTGGGGCTCGGCTTCGACGCCACGCTGTACCTCACCCAGAGCCCGGTGTTGAACGCGTACACCGCTGGGGTGGAGGAGCGGGCGGTGGTGGTGCACTCGGGGCTCGCCAACGAGCTGGATGACGACGCGCTGGTGGCGCTCTTCGGGCACGAGCTCGGACACCAGCACGCGGAGCACGGGCTCTATCGCACGGTGGCGGCCCTGCTGATGACCGGCGGCAGCCTGATTGGCCCCTTGCGCCTGTTGTCGTTGCCGCTGCAGCTCGCCCTCTTCAAGTGGTCGCGGTGCGCGGAGCTGACGAGTGACCGGGCGGGGCTTCTGGCCTCGAGGGATCTGGGCGCGGCGCTGCGGCTCCTGGTCACGCTCACCGCCGGCACCGGGAGCCGCGTGCGCAAGAAGGGCCAGTTCGATCTCGCGGAGCTGGTGGCGCAGGCGCGCGAACTGGCGGAGCTCGAAGGTGCCAGCGCCATGGACGGCGTCATCTCCGCGCTGATGACCATGCGCCACACCCACCCGATGCCGGCGTGGCGGGTGATGCACCTCTTGCAGTGGGTGGAGGAGGGGAACTACCTGGAGCTCCTCACCGGCGCGGTGCCGGGGGCTCCCCCGAAGCGCGCCGCGGCCTGAGGCAGCGCTGACGAAATGGCCACGGGGGCGGGGCAGGGTGCGACAACCTGTCCGCCTTCGTGCAGCGGGGCGCGGTCTGTGAGGCGGCGGGGCCGGGCACGTGCATTGCTCTGGCGCTTGCCATGAGCTTGAGCCTCGAGAGTCTGGTGGGGACCGCACAGGAGCGCGGCGCCAGTGACCTGCACCTGGAAGGCGGGATGCCGCTGGCGCTGCGGATTCGCGGCGAATTGCGCACGGCGGGCGAACCCCTCTCCCCGCATGCGCTGACGGCGCTCGCGCGGGAGGTCATTGGCGAAGACGAATGGGGCGCCTTCGTGGAGCGCGGCTCCCACGACGCGTCCCGGAGCATGGGTGGGGTGCGCATCCGCCTGAACATCCTGCGCACCGCGCGTGGCGTGGGCTTCGCCATCCGGCTGTTGTCGTCGTTCCAGGCGACGTTGCAGACCCAGAACCTGCACCCGGACCTGCGGCGGTTGGTGGCGCCGGACAACGGGCTGGTGATCATCACCGGGGCCACCGGGAGCGGGAAGACCTCCACGCTGGCGGCGCTCCTGCAGGAGCTGAACCTCACCTTGCCGCGGCACATCATCACCATCGAGCAGCCCATCGAATATGCGCTGGCGCCCAGGCAGTCCTTCATCCGCCAGCGCGAGGTGGGGCGGGACACGCCCTCCTTCGAGCAGGCCCTGGTGGACGCCCTGCGCGAAGACCCGGACGTCCTGATGGTGGGGGAGATGCGCGAGCCGCACGTGATGCGCCTGACGCTGGCGGCCGCGGAGACGGGACACCTGGTGCTGGCCACCATGCACGCGTCGTCAGCCGCGGAAGCGCTGCAGCGGATCGTCTCGTCGTTCCCCGCGGAGATCCAGGGCGCGGTGAGCGCGCAGCTCGCGGACTGCCTCCTGGGCGTGGTGGCGCAGCGGCTGTCGTTCCGCGCCGAACCGGGGATAAGGGTCCCCGAGTGCGAGGTCTTGATGGCCTCCACCGGCGTGCGGGCGCTCATCCGCGGCGGCCAGTTCTTCAAGCTCGCCGCGGCCATCGAGACGGGCGCCTCCGACGGGTCCTGGTCCTTCGCCCGCTACGGCGAGTGGCTGTCGCGGAAGACGGACTGGTACGTGCCCCCGCCGCCGCAGGTGGGCGGCGGGGCGCGTGAAGCCGACGAGCCCGGCGCGCAGGTGTCCTTGCCCCCGGTGGCCACGGCGCGTCCGCAGCCCCGTGCCCCCACGGCCGCTGCACGGCCTGCGGCGTCCGCACCGCCACGGACAGCGGCGCAGAGGCCTGCGGCCAGCCGGGTCAACGAGGAGGGCGTACTGGAGCTCGGCGAGGAGGACGATCCGGAGGCCATCTTGCGGGAGCTCGAACGCCGGGGGAGTTGAGGCGGCCGTCAGCCCAGCAGCAGCCACGCCACCACCGCCGCCAACGCGACGATGACGCCCGCGGTGGCCAGCGCCGCGGAGGGGGTCCGCGTGCGCGCCCCCGGATCGGCCACCGTGCCCGCGCTCCTGGCTGGAGGAGGACGCTCGCTGCGTGCGGAGCTCCTCTCTGCCCGCTGCGCGCGCAGGGCGACCTCTGGCCGCGTCGCCCGGGCGGCCTCCGGGGCGATGAGCTCCTGCACCTCCGCCAGGGCCTCGTCGGAGAGGGTGGCGGTGCGGCCCTGCGCCTCCAACTCATCCCGGTAGAGGAACGCGAGGAGATCCTGCAGCCACCGCTCCCGGAACTTCGGCGCGCGGGATTGCCGCCAGGTCTCCAGCGCCTCGCCGAAGGCCTGCGCGGACGGGAACCGGTCCTCCGCCCGCGGCGCCAGCGCGCGCAGCAGGATGGCCTCCAGCCCCACGTCGATGTTGGGGTTCACCTCGCGCGGCCGGGGAAGGGTTCCCTGCGCCAACTGCAGCATCACCTGGGCCGTGGTCCCCTCCACCGGCCGTCTGCCGCAGAGCATCTCGAAGAGGATGACGCCCACCGCGAACACGTCACACCGCGCGTCCAGGGGCTCACCGCGCGCCTGCTCCGGGGAGAGGTAGGCCGCCTTCCCGTGCACCACGCCCGGCGAGGTCTCGGCGTGCCGGCCGATGTGCGCGGCCTTGGCCACGCCGAAGTCCGCGAGCTTCACCTGCCCGTCGAACCCCAGCAGCACGTTCTCCGGCGTCACATCCCGGTGCACCAGCTTCAGGGGCCGGCCCAGGTCGTCCACGCGGGTGTGCGCGTAGTGCAGGCCGCGCAGGACGTGGGAGGCGATGGACACGGCGGTGGCGGGCCA
>CAZQVZ010000252.1:0-8557 GCA_964596895.1 uncultured Myxococcaceae bacterium | reverse complement strand
CGAACTGCATGTACCCGGTGTTCTGGTAGAAGAGCCCGGGCAGCGCGGTGACGGCCACGGTGAGCCACAAGGGCCAGGTCAGCCGCCGGTTCTCTCTGGGCCACAGGAGCAGGACCAGGATGGGCAAGGTCAGAAGCAAGGACAGCCCATGCGGGTCGTAGGTGAGCCGGAACGGATCGAGGCTCACCTTCGGCAGCTTCAGGAACGCCGCCTCCAGGTTCCGTTGCAGATAGGAGAGGTCGAAGAGCCCGTACCGGTCGATGTCGACGTTGACGCGGTTGTTGTAGAAGAACTCGTGGCCGAACTCGGCGACGCTGCCGAAGCGGTGGTGGTTGTACCAGGCCGCCATCGCCGCCAGCGGGAAGGCGCCGGCCGCGAAGAGCCCCAGCTTCCTCGCCACCTCCCCGAAGCGCGAGGGCAGCGCGCGGAGCTGCTCGAGCCGGGGGCCGCGCTCGGGGACCAGCACCTCCAGCACGAAGAACAGCCCCGCGAACATCAGCGGCGTGCGCGTGAGCGTGGCCATGGCGAAGAACAACCCGGCCAGAAGCGGCCGCCTGGCACCGACGGCGTTGCGCAGGTACAGCGCGGTGAAGGCCACGCCCATCACCTGGGCCGTGAACCAGACCTCGCCGCGGATGGCGCAGTAGAAGAAGACGGTGCCGAAGACGAGGTAGAGCGCGAGGACGAGGTTCTCGTTGCGGGTGCGCGAAACCTCCCCGTCCTTCGACAGCTTGCGCAACAGTGAGAAGAAGAGCGCCGCGCCCAGCGCCGCGAAGAACACCGTGAAGGACGTGTCGTTGAACTGGTAGCCGTGCAGCGCGACGAACGGCAGCATCACCAGCGCGGGGAACGCGGGGAAGCTCACGTACCAGGTGTCGTCGGGGCGGACGCGGCCTTCGCAGCGCGTCTTCTCGCCGTTGACCATCCGGACGCACGCCCAATCTTCGTAGTTGGGGAGCACGGCGGGGTCGATGTCCAGCCGCCCCTCCATCCACGCCTGCGCCTGGTAGACGAAGTGCGGGGCGGCGCTCTGCCGCAAGAAGCGCTGGGAGCTGAAGAACGACAGCGCCACGAACACCACCAGGAACAGGCCGAGCTCGTAGCGGTGGGCGCGCGTCCACAGCCGCACGGTTGCCCACACCGAGGACCAGCTGTCCCGCTCTGCGCCAGCGGCGCCCTCACCCTGGCCCTCTCCCGGGGGGAGAGGGGAGTTGTCGCTCTTGCTCATCTGCTGCCCTCTCCCGTGGCCAGCACCCGCCGCCGCAGCGCGTCCAGCGCCGACCAGGAGGCGAACTGCCGGTTCCGCTCCCGGTCTGCTCCGAAGACGTGCCGGTCGGTCTTCGTCCCGTCCGCACCGGCGACCGAAATGTAGACCGCGCCCACCGGCTCCTTCGCATCACCGCCGGTGGGACCTGCGTAGCCGGTGATGCCCACGCCCCAGTCCGTCCGGGCCTCCTGCCTCACCGCCTCCGCCAGCGTCTGCGCGACCTCTGCGGAGACGACCCCCTTCTCTGCCAGAAGCGCCCGGGGCACGCCGAGCCACGCCTCCTTCATCCCCTCTGCGTACGGCACCAGCCCGCCGGGGAACACGGCGCTGGCGCCAGGGACCTGCGTGAGCATCGACGCCACCATTCCGCCGGTGCAGCTCTCCGCGACCGACACCGTCAGCCCCCGCGCCGCCAGCGCCCTGACCACGACGCCCGCCAGCGAGTCCTCGTCGCGCCCGTAGACGTGCTCGCCCACCGCCGCCATCGCGTCTGCTTCGGCGGCCACGAGCACCCGGTCTGCGTCCGCTTGCGTGGCGCCCTTCGCCAGCAGCTTGAGGTGGTTCTCCGGCAGCTGCGTCCGGAACCCGAACTCCACGTCGGGATGCCGCGCGCGCACAGGCTCGATGCGCATGTCCAGGTGCGACTCCGGCAGCCCCACCGTCCGCAGGAGCCGGAACGAAAGCGCCTGCGCGTTCGGGTCCTGCGCCCGCATCGCCGACAGGCGCGGGAGGACCTCGTGCTCCACCAGGTGCTTGTATTCGCGCGGGACGCCCGGCACGAAGAGGGCCAGGCACCGGCCGATTCGCAGCACGAACATGGGCGCTGAACCGACGGCATTCGCGACGACCTCCGCGCCTTCGGGCACCCGGGCCTGTCGCGCGTTGTTCTCGGTGAACTGCAGGCCCCGCCGCGCGAAGCGCGCCTCGAGCCGCTCCAGCGTCTCCTCATGCCCCTGGAGCGCCACGCCTGCCGCGTCCGCCGCCGCGTCGACGGTCAGATCGTCTGACGTGGGCCCGAGCCCGCCGCTCACCAGCACCGCGTCCGCGCGCGCGGCGATCTCCCGAAGGCCCTCCGCGAGCGCCGCCCGGTCATCCCCGATGACGGTGGTGCGCACGACGCGCAGCCCCAGCCGGAGCGCGCGCTCCATGAACCAGGGGCTGTTGGTATCGACGGTGACCCCGGTGAGGAGCTCATCACCGGTGCAGAGGACCTCGAGGCGCACGGGGCGCGGACTCTAGCGCGTGGCCTACAAGTAGTCCTGCTGCTCGACGTCGTCGTCTTCTTCTTCGTCGTCGTCCGCGTCTTCCGCCAGCACCGCAGCGCCGCCGGCCATGCGTGAGGCCGCCAGTCGCCGCCCCACGAGCAGCATGCTCTCCACGAGCCCCATGGCGAGGTACGCGGTGAACAGCAGCGCCAGCATGAAGGCCGGGTGCCAGACCAGCGCCACCGCGGCGGAGGCGGCCATCAAGGCGCCGAAGATGAGCACCGAGGTCTTGTTGGGCCGGACGTGCTTGAAGGTGCGGTAGCGCACCGTGCTCACCATCAGGAGCGACAGGAGCACCACCGCCGCAGCGATGGGCGCCTGCGCGGCCGCCCCCAGCGGCGCGCCATTGGTCATCGCGTAGTGCGCGAGCACGAGGGTGACGATGCCGAAGGCCGCGAACGGGATGGGCAGGCCCACGAAGAAGGCGGAGGCGCCCCCGTGCGGCTGCCGCTGGGCGACGACGTTGAAGCGGGCCAGCCGCAGCGCGCCACAGGCGGCATAGGCGAAGGCGATGAACATCCCCAGAAAGCCCAGAGGCGACAGCGCCCACTTGTAGACCAGCATCGCCGGCACGACGCCGAAGGAGATGGCGTCCGCGAGGCTGTCCAACTCCACGCCGAATTGGCTCTGCGTCTTCGTCAGCCGCGCCACCCGGCCGTCGAAGCCGTCGAAGAACATGGCGAAGAAGATGGCGATGGCGGCCTGGTAGAGCTGCGCGGGAGTGGCCTCCCCGGCACAGAGGGTGAGCGCGTAGAAGCCGCAGAAGATGGACGTGA
This sequence comes from uncultured Myxococcaceae bacterium, assembly GCA_964596895.1. GTDB lineage: Bacteria > Myxococcota > Myxococcia > Myxococcales > Myxococcaceae > JAFAFL01. Next base: position 5,249 of record CAZQVZ010000252.1, on the reverse strand, counting down.
CCGTGAAGAGGTTCGGGAGTACGAACATCAACTTCCGCAGCTTGACCATCTTCTCTCCCGGACCTCCGCCCGCAATCGCCGGCTCGCTCGTTCGTGGATTCGGACGCGGCAACGGACCATAACAGGGATCGATTCCCGGCAGGCGAGCAGCCGAACGATGGAAGTCTGGCCCGTCATCCTTGTCTTCCTGGCCGTGCTGGCGGCGCAGGCGCTGCTGCTGGGGCTGTGGACGTGGGTCGTGTGGCGGATCTACCGGCCGCGTCGTCCCGAGCCTGCCCGCCTGACGGTCGTCGCCGAAGACGGCTGGAGGCTGGCGCTCTACCACCGGGCGCCACAGACCCGGCGCTTCGAAGAGCCGGTGCTGCTGTGTCATGGGCTGGCCGCCAACCACCGCAACCTCGACTTCGAGCCGCCGTGGTCGGTGGCGCAGCACCTCGCAGACGCGGGCTTCGAGTGCTTCACCGTGGAGTGGCGTGGCACCGGCGGCTCCCAGAAGAGCCGGCTCGGCCTTCGCGCCGGGCACTTCACGGTGGATGACCACGTGCGGCTGGACGCGCCCGCGTTCCTGGACGCGGTCCTGCGCCAGACGGGCGCGCGCCGCGCGTTCTGGGTGGGCCACTCCCTGGGCGGGCTCGTGGGCTATGCGGCGGCTCAGCGCCCAGGCGGCGAAAGGCTCGCGGGGCTGGTCACGCTCGGCTCGCCCGCGTTCTTCCGCTACCCCGGGTACATGCGGCACATCCTGCGGTTGGCCAACGCGCTCTCCTGGCCGTGGGTGCTGAGGCAGCGGCTGTTCAGCATCGCCTCGGCGCCGTTTCTGGGACACGTCACCCTGCCCCTGACCGACGTGGTGATGAACCCGAAGGCCATCCCCGCGCCCCTGCAGCGCAGGCTCTACGCGCAGGTCATCTCGTCGGTGGGGCGAGGTGTGATTCTGCAGTTCCGCGAGTGGCTGACCGAAGACGCCTTCCGCTCACGCGACAGGAAGGAGGACTGGCGCGCGGGGCTGTCGAAGCTGTCCCTGCCGCTGCTCATCACCGGCGGCACCTCCGACAAGCTGGCGCCACCCGCGGTCGTGCAGTCCGCGTTCGACAAGGCGGGCAGCGAGGACAAGACCCTGATGCTCTTCGGCACCGCGCAGGGGGACCGGTTCGACTACGGCCACGGAGATCTCATCTTTGGTGCTGCCGCGCCGGTGGAGGTGTTCCCGCGCCTCGCTTCCTGGCTCACCGCGCGGGCGACGAAGGTTCAGTGACCGGTTCCCGGCGGAGGATGCAGGGGGACGGGGTGCGCGCGCCCGCGTCGTCCTGCGCGTAGAGCCGGCCCACGGTCAGCTCCGCGCCCTGCGCACACTCGGCCCAGAGGATGCCCAAGGCGTTGTCCTTCGCGTGCACCACGTCGAGCGACATCCAGGCCTCGTCCGGCACTGCCGCCGCCACCCGCTTCGACCCGCGGATGCTCACCGACGTCGCCTGAAGCCGGCCGCCGCGCTCCGCCAGCAGTCCCGCCCAGCCGACGTCGTCCACGGTGACGTCGAGCGCCCTCACCTCCGCGCTCTGCGCCGCAAGGATTCCCACGCCCTCCAGCTTCGAAAGGTGCAGGTGCGCGAGCCGCACCTTGCCGAGCCGCGCGTGCACCCCGTCTCCACCGCCGCCGTCATCCCCCACGCCGCGCACCACGCCGTGCGCCACATCCGCGTCGCCGCCGTGGAGGCTCAAGCCATAGGCGCGCACCCGGGAGATGAAGAAGCGCCGCAGCCTCAGCTTCGTGCCCACCGCGTTGATGGCGCCGTGTGCGCCTGCGCCCACCACCACCACGTCCTCCAGGTCCGCGGTGGAACCAGCGAGCCCGACGCCCGCCAGGTCTGCGTTGATGGAGGTCAGCCCGCGCACGCGCACCTCGCTGTCGCCGCCGACCAGCAGGGCGTATTCGTGGCCGAACACCGTGATTGCGGACAGCTTCAGCGAGCCTCGTCCCGCGCCCACCGCCGCCATCCGTCCACCGGAGGCGACGAGCCCCGCCACCTCCAGCGTGCAGCCAATGCAGCGGACCGCCTGTGCCGGACCTTCGGAGCGCGCGTTCGTCACGACCGCCGCGCCGCCCTCCTCCACCCGGAGCCCTTCGCCGAGCCCGGCGCGAAAGAGCGCGTTCCGCAGCGTTCCCTTCGCGCCGCCGGTGATTCGGACGCCCACGGTGCCGGAGATGGTCCCCTCCACTTCGAGTCCGTCCGCCTCGAGCGACGCCCCCTTGGCGACGCTCACCCCGTCCTCGGCATGCCCGCTGAACTGGAGCGTCTGCGCCCGGAGGCTGCCGCCCGTGACGGCGAGCCCGGTGCGGCCCCCCTGGATGCGCAGCCGCGAGAGCGTCACTGCGCCTTCGGTCGTCACCACCGCGTCGGTGACACCTGGCGCGTGCAGCACCACTTCCCCATGCCCTTCGAGCGAGGTGCCCTCGCGGAGGTGGAACGGGCCTTCATAGAGACCTGTGCGCAGGTGGATCTGAAGGGGGCCTGCGCCCGCGCGCTCGAGCGCGGCCTGCAACGTGCGCAGGGGCCGCGCGGGGCTTCCCTCTGGCTCGTCACCGCTCACCCCGGTGGCCGAGGCGCGGGCGTGGGCGTCTACCCACACCTCGCGGGTGGGCACCGCGTCAGGGGGGGCTGCCGCGGTGGAGAGGGTCCACAGAAGCCCAATCCCCAACGCCCACCCGCTGCGCCCGCTCCGCCGAAGTCGCGCCATGGGGACCCAGCGTAGTGCCCGCTGCCTGATCCACGCAGCGTCCGTTTCTGATCCGGTTGGCGGTGAACGCCCTTGAAATTCCAGGGCCCTGGCGGCCGCAGCCGATCAAACAAACATCTGCAACTGATCGAAATTGCTGCGATTTGTCGCCAGACCGGATCAGCCACTGGATCAGCCCGCCCCCTCTGAGAACCGCCCCGGGTCGGATCGCACCTTCAACTACACGACGTATCAATTTGCGCAATAAACCGGCCGAGGCCGATTTCTAGCCTCCGGACAGGTTGGGCTTGTTGACAATCCGTCGCGCGATTTGTTACCAACCGCCGCGCCTGTTTCGGGCACTAGGGAGGGAGGACTCATGACCAAGGCAGATCTCGTCGAAGCGGTGGCGTCCCAGACGCGCATGACCAAGAAGTCGGCCGCGCAGGTGCTGGAGGTGGTGTTCGCCAACATCGGCAAGGCGGTGAAGAAGGACGCCCGGTTCAGCTACCCGGGCTTCGGGACCTGGAGCATCCGCACCCGCAAGGCGCGGAAGATCCGCAACCCCCAGACCAACGAGATGATGAAGCTGAAGGCCTCCAAGACCGTGGGCTTCCGCCCGGCCAAGGAGCTGAAGCAGACCCTGTAGTCCGCAGCGCTGAAGCGGTGGCTAACGTGCCATCGGCGGAGCGGCCTTCCTGGGCCGGCTGACCGCGGGGCGTCGTCCGGAGTGGACGACGCCCATTTCGTTTTCGTTTTCCACGCCGGCCAGGGCCTCCAACGGATCGACGGGCCGGCCGTTCCGCCAGACCTCGAAGTGCAGGTGCACCCCGGTGGTGGCTCCCGTCTTCCCCGCCAGCCCCAGCGCATCTCCTCTCGAGACGATGGCCCCCGGCTCCACCAGCGTCATCGCCAGGTGGCTGTAGCGCGTGAGCACCCCGGGGGCGTGCTCCACCTCCACCTGCAGCCCGTGGGCGCCGTTCCAACCCGCCCGGACCACCGTGCCCCCCGCGGCCGCGCTCACCCGCTGCCCGGGGTAGGTGTCCAGGTCCAGCCCCGAGTGCACGCGCCAGGTGCCATGGATGGGGTGGACCCTGCGCCCGAAGAGGCTCGTGACCACCACCGGCTCGACGGGCCAGTCGAACGCCGTCACCGAGCGCTTCGGCCGCACGCCGAGCCGCCGCACCTCGGTCATCCGCAGGGCCAGCCGGTGGACGCGGTCCAGGACGCGCTCCGCCAGCGCCGGAGAGAGGTCGCCGAAGGCCTTCGCGTCCATCTCCAGCTCCGCCTCTGCCGCCACCCGCGCCCGCGCCACGTCCAGCGCCACCGTCTTCTCCGCAGGCCGCTCGAGGAACACGTCCACCGCCTCGAGCAGCCGCTGCCAGTTCTCCTCCTGCTCCGCGGGCATGCGGCTGCCCCGCCGGCTCTGCGCGCGCACCTCGCGGGCCTGGCCTGCAAACCGCGCCAGCTCCGCCCGCAGCGCGAGCGACTCCGGTGCGCTCGGGCCACCTTCGCCCGCGCCCTCCACCGGACCGGAGGGGGCGACGGCAGCCGTGGGCCGGGCTCTCGCCTTCGGCTCTGACGTCGGCTTCGGTGCTGGATGCCCGGGCCTGCGCAGGGCCTCCTCGAAGCTCATCTTCTGCGGCCGAGACGAAGCACAGCCGGCGCAGGCGGCGAGGAGGAGGAGGAGGAGGAGGAGGACGGCGTTCAGGCGAGACACGACGCGGGCAAGGCTACCACGCACGCGCTATACGCCTTCATGCATGCCCCCAGAGTCCAGGGCGCGCGCGGCCCTGCGCGCCCGTGAAATCCTCTCGAGGCTCGACGCGCAGATGCCCGAGGCGCGCATCGAGCTCGACTTCGCGTCACCCCTGCAGCTCCTGGTGGCGGTGATGCTCTCCGCGCAGTGCACCGACAAGCGGGTGAACCTCGTCACCCCTGCGCTCTTCGCCCGCTTCCCCACCGTGCAGGCATTGGCAGACGCGGACGTGAGCGAGGTGGAGTCCTTCATCCGCACCTGCGGGCTCTACAAGTCGAAGGCGAAGAACCTGGTGGCGGCCGCGCGCGCCCTGGTGGCGGAGCACGCAGGGCAGGTTCCCACGGACCGCGACACGCTCGAGTCCCTGGCCGGGGTGGGCCGGAAGACGGCGGGGGTGGTGGCCATCCACCTCGGCGAAGGGGGCGCCTTCCCGGTGGACACGCACATCAAGCGGCTGGCGTTCCGGATGGGCCTGTCGCGCAAGGTGGATCCGGACAAGGTCGAGCTGGACCTGAAGGCACTGCTGCCGCCTGCGACCTGGACGAAGGGGCACCAGCTCCTCATCTGGCACGGGCGGCGGACCTGCACCGCGCGCGCGCCGGCGTGTGAGCGCTGTGTGGTGGCGGACCTGTGCCCGAAGCGGGGCGTCAGGCCTCGACGCGGGTCTCGCCCTGCTCCGCCTTGAGGCGCTTCATCCGCTTGCGGATGAGCTCGCGCTTGAGCGTGGAGATGCGGTCCACGAAGACGGTCCCGTCGAGGTGGTCAATCTCGTGCTGCAC
>CAZQVZ010000251.1:0-8569 GCA_964596895.1 uncultured Myxococcaceae bacterium | reverse complement strand
CGGCTGATGCAGCACTTCCTCGCCACCTTCGCCGAGCGCTATGGCAGGACGCCCACGCCCGCGCCGCCGAGGCTGCAGGCCGCGGCGGAGTCCTACGCGTGGCCGGGGAACGTGCGCGAGCTGCGCAACGTGTGTGAGCGCGCGGTGCTGATGGGCTGGTCTGCGGTGGAGCCCATCCTGCTGGGCGTCCGCACGTTTGCGCCCGACCCGCTGGCAGAAGGGGACTTCGACCTGCCGTTGCTGGAGGCGCGGCAGGCGCTGACCGAGCGCTTCGAGCGCGAGTACCTCACGCGGCTGCTCACCCGGCACGCGGGGAAGATGGGGGAGGCGGCCCGGGCGGCGGGGCTCGCCGAGCGGAACCTCTACGAGAAGCTCCAGCGCTACGGGCTCAACCGCAACGACTTCAAGAAGGCGCGCGGCCGGACGGGCGAAGCGAAGGTCCGCGCGCGGGCGGAGGCGCAGGTGGCGCCTCCCCCTTCACCTGCGCGGAAGGGCCCCCGGGTGGTGTTGGTGGTGGATGACAGCCCCACCGCGCGGGCGCTTCTGCGCGGCTACCTGCGCGACGCGGGGACCCTTGTCATCGAGGCGCGGGATGGGCAGGAGGGCTGGGCCATTCTGCAGTCCCGGAGCAGGGACATCGACGTGGTGGTGGTGGACCAGCGGATGCCGCACCTGACGGGCGCCGAGTTCCTCGCGCGGGTCCGGGCGACCGAAGGGCTGCGAGAGCTGCCGGTGGTGGTGGTGACCGGCGAGGCGGACTTCGACGGCGAGCGGCTGGTCTCCGAGCACGGGGCGGACGCGGTCCTGCGCAAGCCGGTGGGGGCAGAGGCGCTCCGCGCGGAGGTCTCGCGCGCTTGCGCTGCGCGGCCCGCGAGGGAGGCGGCATGAACGCGGACCGTCGCCGGAGCCTGACGGTGAAGTACGTTGCCGCGCTGGCCACCGTGGCGATGCTGGCCATCACCGGGCAGGTGCTGATCCAGGTGATGCTCGCCCGGCAGCACCAGGACGGCGCGGTGATCAACGTGGCCGGCCGCCAGAGGATGCTCAGCCAGCGGCTGGTGAAGAACGCGCTGGCGCTCTCGTTGCCGCTGGACCCCGAGGCCCGCAGCGTCCGCCGGGATGAGCTGCGAGAGACGCTGGAGCTGTGGAGCCGCTCGCACCGCGGGCTGCGCGACGGGGACTCGGAGCTGCACCTGCCGCCCACCGACAGCCCCACGGTGCTCCGGCTCTTCGTAGAGATTGAGGGCCCGCGCGCCCTGCTCGAGCAGCGGGGACAGGAGCTGGCGCGGACGGGCGGGCCGCCGCCGGGGCAGGTGCACGCCTACTACGTCCAGCTGATCGACGCGGAGGCGGCGTTCCTCGCCGGGATGCACCGCATCGTCGACCAGTACCAGCGCGAGGCGGAGGCGCGGGTGGAGACCCTGCGGCGGGTGGAGATTGGCCTGCTGTTGGCCACCTTGATGGTCCTCTTCATCGAGGGCTACTTCATCTTCCGCCCCGCCATCCGGCGGATCAGCGAGGCCTTCTCCGACGTGGAGCGGGCCCAGTCAGCCCTGAGGGAGGGGAACGCGCGGCTGGTGGCCACCGCCGAGCACGCCGAGTCCGCCTCGCGGGCCAAGGCCGCCTTCCTGGCGATGATGAGCCACGAGATCCGCACGCCGCTCAACGGCATCGTGGGGATGACGCGGCTGCTGCGCGAGACGAAGCTGGACCCCGAGCAGCGCGAGTTCGTGGAGGGCCTGCGGGTCTGCGGGGACTCGCTCCTGGCGCAGCTCAACGACGTGTTGGACCTCTCGAGGCTGGAGGCGGACCGGCTGGAGCTGGAGTCCGCCCCCTTCGACCTCGAGACCTGCATCGAAGAGGCGATGGAGCCGGTGGCGACGCGCGCGGGCGAAAAGCGGCTGGACCTGGTCCTCACCCTGGACGACGCGGTGCCGCGCAGCGTGCGGGGAGATGTCACCCGGCTGCGGCAGATCCTCGTGAACCTGCTGTCCAACGGCGTGAAGTTCACCGAACGCGGAGAGGTCTGCTGCGCGGTGGAGGCCGGCGAGTCTTCAGCGAGCGACCGGGTGGAGCTGAAGTTCACGGTGCGCGACACCGGCATCGGCATCGCGAGGGAGCGGCAGGCGCGCATCTTCGAGCCCTTCAACCAGGGGGACTCCTCCACCGCCCGTCGCTTCGGCGGGACCGGCCTGGGGCTGGCGATCTCGAAGCGGCTGTGTGAGTCCATGGGCGGGCGAATGTGGGTGCAGTCCGTCCCCGACGAAGGCTCGAGCTTTCACTTCACCGTGCAGCTGGCAGCGCAGAGCACAGCCGCCGAGCCTGCGGGGGATGCGCCCACGCCGCTGGACGGCAAGCGGCTCTTGCTGGTGGACGACAACGCGGCGCAGCGGTGTGCGCTGACGCGAAGGCTCGAGACCCTCGGCGCCCAGGTCGCCTCGGCGGCGACGGGGACGGAGGCCCTGCAGCGGCTGCGGATTGAGCGCTTCGACGCGGCGCTGGTGGACCTGCACATGCCGAGGATGGATGGGCTGGAGCTCATCCAGCGGCTGAGAGGCGTCAAGGAGGCCCAGGCGCTGCCGGTGGCGCTGCTCACCTCGGCGGTGGACGTGACCGCGGAGCGCAGCGGGCGCGAGGCGGGCATCTCCCTGTTCCTCCACAAGCCCGTCCGGCGCGCGGCCCTGCGCGAGGGGGTCTGCCGCCTGGTGGGACAGCCTCCGGCCGGACCGGAGGAGCCCGCGTGGACCACGCCCATCTTCGACGGCAAGGCCGCTTCGCGCTGGCCGCTGCAGATCCTGCTCGTGGACGACAGCGAGGTGAACCGGCAGGTCAGCGCGGCCATGTTGCGGCGGATGGGCTACGCGCCGGAGACAGCCTCCGGTGGCGCGGAGGCGGTGGCGGCGGTTCGAGCCCGCGCCTTCGACCTGGTGTTGATGGACGTCCAGATGCCGGAGGTGGACGGGGTGGAGGCGACGCGGCGCATTCGCTGTCTGTCCGGTCCGCGGGCGGCCACCCGTCTGGTCGCCCTGACCGCGAACGCGCTGCCCGGTGACCGCGAGCGCTACCTCGAGGCGGGGATGGATGACTACCTGCCCAAGCCCCTGCAGCCAGAGGCGCTGGTGGAGGTCCTCCGGCGCTCCGCCGCCGCGCTCGGGCGCGCCGGCGCGGAGGCGAAGCCGGAGCCGGTCCCCGTTCTCACATCGCCCGAACCCGAACCCGAACCTGAGCCCGCGCTCGACGAGGCGGTGCTGAAGGAGCTGCGCCAGACGCTCGGCGGCGCGCAAGGGGACCTCTTCGACGAGGTGGTGGACGCCGGGTGCAAGGAGACGGAGGCCCTGGTGCAGGCGTTGGCCGCCGCCGTGAGGGCGGGAGATGTCGCCGCCGGGCGAGAGGCCGCCCATTCGCTCAAGGCGACGTGCGAGACGCTGGGCGCACGCGCGCTGGCGGCGCAGGCGAGGGAGCTGGAGCGCCAGTGCCGCGGGGGCGCGCTCGAGTCCGGGGCCCACGCCGCGCAGCGCCTCGAAGTGGAGGCGGGGCGGGTGCTGCGCGCGCTGGAGATTCGGATCCGAAGATCCGAACCGCAAGGTCCGAACCCACCCGCAGAAGCGCGCGCTTCCCTCTGAGGGGCCGCTGGTACGGGCCGTGCTCTGCAGGCCGCTCCAGAGGGGCTCCACTGCCGCCGCCGCCCCCGGAGAGGAAGACGACATGCCGATCTATGCCCCGCAGAAGGGGGCCTCATGAACACCTTCATACCGACGCTCGCGCTCAGCGGGTTGTTGGCCGCCGCCGTCGGGATGGGCTCGTACACCTTCGTCTACGCGAAGGGGGCTTCGTACCTGGGGAACGACCCGGCCTCCTGCGCCAACTGCCACGTCATGGAGGACCACCACTCCGCCTGGCTGAAGTCGAGCCACGGCAAGGTCGCCACCTGCAACGACTGCCACGCCCCGTCCGAAGGTCTGGTCGGCAAGCTGGCGGTGAAGGCGGTGAACGGCGCGCTGCACTCGTACGCCTTCACCACCGGCGACTATGCCGACCCCATCCGCATCCGTGACTTCAACGTCGAGGTCACCGAGGCGGCCTGCCGCCGCTGCCACGCCGTCGCCGAAAACCTTGCCACGTCCGCGCACTCCGATCTCGGAGGCAAGGGCGAGCAGCTCTCCTGCATTCAGTGCCACCGAACCGTGGGCCATTGGGTCCGCTGAAAAGAACGAGGAACCAGCGTCATGTCGAAGAAGTTGTGGATTGGGGTTGCCGTGGTGGTGGGGCTGACCGGTTCGGTCGGCGCCGCGGCCATGTTGAGCAGCATCGCAGAGAAGAAGGCGGAGGCGGTCAGGCCGCACTACCGCGTGGTGGAGCTGACGGACCTCACGGATGACCCGGCGGTGTGGGGGAAGAACTACCCCCTGCACTACCAGGACTACATGAGCACCGATCAGATGGTGCCCACGAAGTACGGCGGCTCCTACGCGGTCCCGCGGGAGCCCACGGCCGAGGATCCGCGGACGTTCACCTCGCCCTCCAAGATCGAGAAGGATCCGCGGATGGCGAAGATGTGGTCCGGCTATCCGTTCAGCGCGGACTTCCGCGAGGAGCGCGGGCACCGCTGGAACTTCCTCGACCAGAAGTATTCGAAGCGGCAGCTCGAGTTCAAGATGCCGGGCACCTGCCTCAACTGCCACGCCTCCAACTACGTGCAGATGATGGAGATGGGCGAAGGCGACCTCTTCAAGGGCTTCGAGAGGCTGAACGCGCTGCCCTTCGAGGAGGCGGCTGCGAAGATCAACCACCCGGTGGGCTGCGTGGACTGCCACGACTCTCAGACGATGGAGCTGCGGATCACCCGGCCCGGCCTCATCGAAGGGATGGCCACGCTGAAGGCGAAGGAGGGCATCCCCAACTACGACGTGAACAAGGACGCCACCCGCCAGGAGATGCGCTCGTTGGTCTGCGCCCAGTGCCACGTGGAGTACTACTTCAAGGGTGACGAGAAGCGGCTGGTGTTCCCGTGGGCGAAGGGCGTGAAGGCGGACGAGATGTACGAGCTGTACACCGAGGTCGGCTTCAACGACTGGAAGCACAAGCTGACCGGCACCCAGATGGTGAAGGCGCAGCACCCCGAGTACGAGCTGTACCAGCAGGGGACGCACGCAAAGGCCGGCGTGGCCTGCGCGGACTGCCACATGCCGTTCAAGCGGGAGGGGGCGCAGAAGATCAGCGACCACCACGTGCGCAGCCCCCTGCTCAACGTGAACCGCGCCTGCCAGAGCTGCCACCGGGCGGACGAGGCGCAGATGGTGGAGCGGGTGCACGCCATCCAGGACCGGCACCACGAGATGGTGAACCGCGCGCTGGACACGCTGATGGCGCTCATCGACGACCTGGAGCAGGCGCAGAAGGCCGAAGGCGACACCCCGCGGGTGCAGCAGGCGCGTGAGCTCCACCGGAAGGCGAGCTGGTACGTGGACTTCGTGGAGGCGGAGAACTCCACCGGCTTCCACGCCCCGCAGGAGGCCGCGCGGCTCCTGGGGCTCTCCATGGACTATGCGCGCCAGGGACAGCTCGCGCTGGCGGGCGGCACGCTGAAGTCCGAGGTGCCCATCAACCTGCCGGACATGCGCAACCCGCGCGTCAAGCCGGCGAAGCAGTAGCCGAAGCAGTCAGGTCAGCAGGACCCGGCGCCGTCAGGCGGTGAGCTCGAAGCCCACCGTCTGCGGCGCCGGTGCCGTAAACGGCGCGGCCTGCACCATGCGCGCAAGCAGCGCCGCGAGGTGGCTCGCGGACTGGCCGCCGTAGAGGGTGGAGGCGCCTTCGTAGTGCTGCCAGTAGAACTCGCGGCGGGTGGTGAAGTACCCCGCGTAGTCGCCCGCGAAGCCGAGCACCGACGCGGAAGCTGCGCCAGCCGCCGCTCTCACAGAAGTCGCCAGCTGGTGCGCCGCGCAGACGGTGGGCTCGCCGGGCGCAGTGGCGAAGGCGTGGCCTGCGAGCATCACCACGTGGAGCGGGTGGACGGGGGAGGGCCGCACGCCGAGGAGCCTCTTCGCGAACCAGTGCGCCACGCCGCCCGCGGGGACCTTCGGGTACTGCGGATGGGTGGTGGGGAAGTGCCCGCCGCGCATGCCTTCCCTCGCCAGACGTGGATGGAGGTCCGAGCGCCCGTCTTCGGCGCCGCCCAAGGCAGGCGCGCCCATCATCCAGTCCGCGAGCTCCGTCTCGGGGGCGCCCGGCACGGTGGCGCCGGCGGTGGGCCGCCAGTCGTGGTGCCAGGTCTGAAGCTCGATGGGATGGAGCGGTCCCGGCGTCTTCACCGCGCCGCGCACCGCATCGGACACCGCGCCGGCGACGAAGCGGGCGAGGTCCGCGCCCGGTTGCCGAGGCCCCGTGAAGGTGCCGCCGTCATCAGGTGGGGTTGGGGAGATGTCGCCCGCGCCGGAGAGGGCGACGAGCGCCACCGGCATGCCGCCCCATCCCGGCGTGGCGGTCTCGAGCGTGCGCGCGGCGATGCCGGTCCAATCCGGCGCGTAGTACTTCTGCGAGGTCCCCAGCGCGGTGTTGTGGCACGCGAAGGTCGCCAGGCAGCCAATGGGTGAGCCGTCATCCGCGAAGGCGGAGAGCACCTGCACGCGCGGGTCGACGGCGAGCTGCTGCTTCGACAAGCCCCCTGCTCCCTGCGGCCGGTAGCCGGGCAGTGAGGGGTCAGCGCTCCAGCCTGCAGCCTCGTCGTTCTTCTCGAAGGGGACGAGGCTGCGGTTGCGGCACACGCCCCACGCACGCGCGGTCTGGATGGAGACGTGGCCCGGGACCGCGGACGCCCACGCCTGCTCCACCGCGTTGGCCAGGGCGGTGACCAGCGCGTCCGCGAGCGCCGCGTTGAAGCCGCCGAAGCCCGCCTGGGCCACCGTGTCGTACAGGGAGTTGCCGTAGAAGTTGCCCGGCGCCGAGTGGGTGTGTGTGCCGAGCAGCACCAGTTCATGGACGTCGATGCGGCTGTGGCCCTGGCGGGTGAGGCGCGCGGTGTGCTCGTGCAGGTAGCGCGACGCGGACATCAGGTCTGCGGCGACGAAGGCCACCGCGTGGCCGTGGTCGTCTTCGAAGACGAGCGCGCGCGCCTTGAGATCCCACCCCGCCCACGCGCCCTTGTGGCCCATGAGGGAGTAGCCCGCCATCTGCAGCCCGCTCGGGAAGGCGAGGGGGACCGCGGCAGCGCCCACGCGCGCCCCACGTGAGACCCGCGGGCCCGGTGCGAAGGCGCGGTGAAAGATGCCGGTCATGCTTCCCCTCCTGAACCCATCCCCCTTGCCCCGCGCTTCGAGGGCTAGAGTGGACGGCATGGTGCGTCGCGGCATGAAGAATACCCGGTCCCTTGCAGCCTTCGCGCTGCTTGCCCTGTCTGCCTGCAGCGGCGGCGCGCCGCCCGAGCCGCCCGAGCCGGGCGAACCGACCGACGCTGGCGCCGACGCTGGCACCGACCCGGCGTGTGTGGCGGGCGGGGGCGTGTGCCTGCCGGAGGGCGAGAGCGCGCCGCCCAACCGCATGACCAGCCCCGAGGCGTGTGACGACGAAGGACACGTGTGCTGGGTCCTCGTGCCCGCGGGGGCCGTCTGCGAGCAGGACCACGACTGCAACGAAGATCCGGAGGTCTCCACGCTGCATGGGTCGTGCTTCTCGGGCGTGTGCATCTGCACCGTCGGCTACGTGCAGCCAGGTGGCAAGTGCGCGGCGGCACCGCCGGGAGATTGTGGTGCGCACGGCGGGACCTGCCGCCAGGATCCCGCCGAATGCGCAGCGGGTGAGCTGCGAGGCGAGCTTCAGACCAACGCTTCCTGCGGCGACTTCGTGCCCGCGGTGTGCTGCGTCCCGTCGGCGTCGTGCCAGGGCCCGGCGGACCTGGTGTGCTGTGGCGCTGCGGCGAGCCCCTACGAGCCGCTGTGCGTGAATGGATGGAAGACCTGCGGGCCCGGCGCGCCCACGCCGCGGTCGCGCGACGAAGGTTGTCTCTGAGTGCCGGCGCCGGCGCCACGCCCAGACCCCGCTGATCTTTCCGCGCCTCTCCCGGGATTCGCAGCCCGCGCTTCCCCTATCCTCCACCGCATTCGCGGAGGATTGCATGCGGTCACGGAGCCTCGTTCGCTGTGCGTTTGCAGGGGTGGCCTTCACGGTGGCGCTCGGCGCGTTCGCCTGTTCTTCGACGACGAAGCCGCCTGACGAGGGCTGCGTCATCGACATCGACTGTGGCGCTGGCGCTTCCTGCTGCGGCGGGGAATGCCTCTCGGTAGGGGAGGACGTGGAGAACTGCGGCGGCTGTGGCGTGCGCTGCGGCGGGGCGAACGGCACCGCTTCATGCACAGGCGGCGTCTGCCAGCTCTCCTGCGCGGTCGGCTTCGCGAACTGCAACGGCAGCGCGGCAGACGGCTGCGAAGTGACGCTGGCGACGGACCCGAACCACTGCGGCGCGTGCGGGACCGTGTGCGGCGCGCCCAACACCTTGGCCGTGTGCGCGGCGGGAGCCTGCGGCAGCGGCGCGTGCCTCGCCGGCTTCGCGGACTGCGACGGCGATGGGCAGAACGGG
>CAZQVZ010000250.1:0-8593 GCA_964596895.1 uncultured Myxococcaceae bacterium | reverse complement strand
AAGCCCAGCACCGCCACGTAGGCGTACGGCCGCGCCCGCCGCCAGGAGAGGAAGAGAGGCACCGTGGTGTCGAAGAGGAACCCACCCCAGGCGGCGGCGTACGCGGCCACGCGCGTTTGCAGAAGCGGGCCCAGGAGCGGCAGGTCGGTCCGCGCGGCCAGCCAGATGTTGAGCGGCTGGGCGTGCAGGAGCCAGTCGCCGGTGAGCTTGGCGAGCCCCGCGTTCACATAGACCACCGCCACCTGGAAGCGCAGAAGGTACGTGCACCAGGCAGGCAAGGTCTGGCTGCGCAGGGAAGGCCGCAGCCACGCGTCCACCGACCACAGCCGGTGGGACGGGATGACGACGTGCAGGCCCAGCAGCAGCGTCACCAGGTAGTAGTGGTTCAGGTAGTTGGTGACGTCACACAGCTGGATGTACGCGAAGACGCAGAACAGCGCGAAGGTGGCGGGCCGGTAGAAGAGCCCCACGGCCATCATCAGGCCCAGGACCGCCGCGGCCACGAAGACCGCGACCATCACCTCGCCGCTCGCCTGCGGCACCCAGCCGAAGCCCCAGTACTTGAACTGGAACTTCGGGGTGACGAAGAAGAACTCCACCCACTGGTAGGTGAGGAACCTCAGCGCCGACACGCTGACGATGAGCCCCAGCGCCACCCGGAACACCACCAGGGCGGCGGCGTCCTTCGGCGCGAAGAGCCCCCTGCGCAGCTCAGTCATTGTCCCCTTCGATGGTCTGCGGCAACTCGAGGTCGAGCACGGTGACGAGCTCGGTCTTGAGCAGGTCGGTCAGCCCCTTCACCGCGTCGTGCACCGCCCGCACCTGCGCCTTGTCCTCGGCGAGCGCCTGCGCGAGGTCCTTCTCTCCCAGCGCGTCCAGCGCCGCCCCGATCGCCTCCGGCCGGGCCCGCAGCTTCGCGGCCAATTCGCCCGCGCCGTAGGCGTCGAGCACGTCGTCGAAGCCGATGCCGGCGCCATCCTCGCCGCACCCCAGAAGCAGGCGCCGCGCGCCGTCCACGTTGGCGCGCAGGTTCGCCTTCGACCGGGCGGCGAACTTCGACTCCAGCAGCTCCGGGCAGGTGTCGGTGAAGCAGTCCCGCATGCCCAAAGGCGGCGAGAGCTTCATGTCCTTGACCTCCGCCTCCACATAGAAGACCGCGTCCGACAGCGCGTTGAGCGCCATCTGGCTCGAACTGAAGACGGTGCTGCCGTTGCCCGCGGAGGAGAGCGCCCCCACGAAGTCTCCGCCGGACGGCGAATAGGCGGTCACCACCTCCTGTGCCCGCGCCCGCACGTCCGCCGTCACCACCTGTGCGTAGGCCACCTTGCGCGCGGCGCGCTCGCCCGGCTCCAGCGCCGCCCACGTCCCGTCCGCCACGATGGTCGAGGTCTGGGTGCAGGCGGTGTCCTCGCCTTCGTAGAAGAGGAGGTACTCGAGCGCGTCCAGCCCACGCCAGGTGGGGACCTGCGCCGAGAAGTCCGTTCGGGTGTAGCCCCGCGCGACGAGCTGCTCCTCCACTGCGCAGCGGCTGGTGAGCGGCCACGAATAGATGTGGTCCCGGAGGTTCCCTGCACCCGGCGCCGTCCCACGCGCGAGCGGCCCCACCTGCATCACCTCCAGCCCCTGCCACACGTCCATCGCCTCATGGAACGCCGCGCGCGCAGCGGCCCGGGTGGTGTCATCCGGCTGCGCGCCCCAGGCCTTCACCGCGTCATCGAGCGCCACCGCGGTCGCCTCGAAGCGCTCGGCCTCGTCGAGGATGCAGGTGGCCGCGGCCGCCAGGAGATCCGACCGAGACGCCGCGCGGTCTCCGGTCTCGGGCGGCGGAGGCGGGGGCTGCGGCCGGGGACACCCCACGAAGGCCGAAGAGGCCACCCCTGCCAGGACGACGAAAACGAAGCGCTTGATGCCGGTCATGGCGCGGCTTCTAGCAACGGCTTCTGATTTTGACAATGAGTTGCAACTTCAAAACCCTTGACCCGCCGGCGGCCCGCGATCTAGACCACCCAGCGTTTGAGAATCATTCTCAAAGTCACCTCGGAGAAGACGACTATGGAGCGGAGGGAAGCAATGGCAGCCAGGATTCTTCTGGCGGCGCTGGTTTCGGTGGCGCTGGTCGCGTGTGGGCAGAACCCCCCGGAGGACAACCCGGACGGCGGCGACATTGTGGACGGCGGCGAGACCGACGGGGGCGACAACCCGGACGGCGGCGGAGACCCCGACGGCGGCAGCCCTGACCCCGAGAACCAGATCGTCGTGGTGCGGCTGAACGAGGACGGCACCCAGGACTCCCACTTCGGCGAGTCCGGCGTGGCCACCTTGCAGTTCGGCGAGGGCGAAGGCTCGGTGCAGGACTCCCTGTGGGACGTGGCGGTGGATGGGGAGGACCGGGTGGTGCTCTTCGGCGCCGGCAAGGCGGCTGACCGCGACGACCAGGACCGCTACGTGGCGCGGCTTCTGGCGAACGGCGCGCTCGACGAAAGCTTCGCCACCGGCGGCAAGCACACCCTGGACACCAACGGCCTTTCCGACAATGGGCGACGCGGAATCGTGCAGGCAGACGGGAAGATCCTCGCCTCTGGCTATGTGAACCAGCCCACCGGCGTAGGCACCCAGAGCGCCAACAGCATCGTCCTGCTGCGCCTGAACGAGGACGGCACCCCGGATGACGGCTTCGGCACCGGCGGCGTGGTGAACGTGAACCCCTTCAGCACCGGCGGGACCACGGTGCCCTGGGGCATGGCGGAGGCCTACGCCGTGGGGCAGCAGATGAACGGTGACTACGTGACCACCGGCTACGGGCGCGAGGCCGCAACGGGAACGGTGGACGTGGTGAGCTTCCGGTTCTCCGCGGACAACGGCGACCTCGACGGCACCTGGGGCGTGGGCGGCGCGCTGGTCTACGACCACGCGGCGGATCAGGACCGCGGCCGCCACCTGGTGGTGCTCCCCGATGATCGCACGGTGCAGGTGGGCAGCGCCGCCACCGCGCCGAGCACCCTGGATGCCATGGTGCTCGTCTCGCGCGCTGACGGCACCCGCGACGATTCCTTCGACGACGACGGGGTGAAGCTCTACGACTTCGGCAACGCCGACGAGGCCTTCTTCGCCGCGGCCGTCTCTCCGGACGGGAACTACGTGGCCGCCGGCGGCTATTCGACCACCGCCAACGGCGCGGACGCGGCGCTGCTCATCCTCCCGGTGGGCGGCAGCGGCACCGGGTTCAGCGGCCTGATGCCGTTCTCGGTCGACCTGCCGGATCGCATCTGGAGCGTGGCGTTCAACCACACCAGCGACAAGGTCTACGCCGTGGGCTTCGTGGGCGAAGAGGACGACCACCGGATGGTGGTGGCCCGCTTCAACCTCGACGGCGGACGGGACGTGGGCTTCGGCACCAACGGCATCGTGACCCTGAACCTGTCGGCGGCAGGCACCGCTGAGGCGGCGCGCGGCGTGGCGCTGCAGAGCGACGGGAAGATCATCGTCGCGGGCGTGGCGGAGAAGCAGTAGCCGCGGCCCGCCCCGGCCGGCCCCCCTTCCGTCTCGGGAGGGGGGCTTTTTCTTTGCCCGCCTGCCCTTCTGCCGGCCCGCCTCGGCGCCGGACGGTTTGTGGACACCTCTGCGCAGCCGCCGGTACGGTGCCCGGGCGATGTCCTGGACCTCTCCCGTGCCCCTGCCCAGCGAAGGTGCGAAGGCGCCCGTGCGGATGAGCCTGCGCGCGCTGGTGCGGACGGACCTGGTCCTGGAGGCGGCGCTGGCGCAGGTCCGCAGGCGACCGGCCTCCCTGGTGTCGGTGCTCGGGTGGCGGCTGCGCGGGCGGGAGGCGCTGGCCACCCACCTGGCCTCGGGCGGTGCGCTGGACTTCGCCTCCCTCCCCTTCCACGACGAGGCGCTGCAAGGGCTGCGCGCGGCGAAGGCCGAGGGCCGCGAGGTGGTCCTCAGGGGCGGGTCGAACTCGGAGCTCGAGGTGCTCCTGGCAGCCCATTTGGGCGCACGGCTCGAGCCCCCGGACAGCGCTCTCGCAAACGCGGTGGCAGAAGAGGTGCCGCATTGGGCCCGGCCGGCAGCCAGGCGCCGCGCGCGCGCCGCGCTCAGGTCGCTGAGGCCGCACCAGTGGGTGAAGAACGCGCTGGTGTTCCTGCCGCCCCTGCTCGCCCATTCGGTCCAGCCGGCGCTCTGGCTGAAGGCGCTGCTCGCCTTCGTCGCCTTCAGCCTCTGCGCCTCGAGCGTCTACGTCCTCAACGACCTTTTGGACCTGCACGCGGACCGGGCGCACGCGCGCAAGCGGCACCGCCCCTTCGCCAGCGGAGAGTTGCCGCTCGGCTTCGGGCTTTGGGCCGCGCCGGTCCTGCTCGCGCTCTCGGTGGCGGTGGCGTGGGCGCTCTCGCCGGCGTTCGGGGGCGTGCTCGGCGCCTACTACTCCGTCACCGTCGGCTACTCGCTCTGGCTCAAGCGGGTGGCGCTGCTGGATGTGCTCATCCTCGCCGGGCTGTACACGGTGCGGATCATCGCCGGCGGGGTGGCCGCGCAGGTCGTCGTCTCCGAATGGCTGCTCGGCTTCTCGCTCTTCCTCTTCACCAGCCTCGCGTTCGTGAAGCGCTATTCGGAGGTCCACGCGCTGCGGCGCGAGGGCCGCGACGAGGCGCACGGCCGCGGCTACCGCGCCCAGGACCTGGAGCTCTTGCAGTCGTTGGGGGCGTCCGCGGGCTACCTGGCGGTGCTGGTGCTCGCGCTCTACGTGTCCAGCCAGGACGTGACGCGGCTGTACCTGCACCCGGAGCGGCTGTGGGCGCTGGTGCCGCTGATGCTCTATTGGGTGAGCCGCGTGTGGCTGCTCGCGCACCGCGGGCAGATGCACGATGACCCCATCGTCTTCGCCATCCGCGACCGGCAGAGCTACGCGGTGGCCCTGCTCGCCGGGGCGTGTGTGTGGGTCGCCGTCTAGCGCGGCCAGGGCGGCGGGGGCGGCGCGGTCGGTGGCCGCAGCTCCCTCTTCCCTTCTGGGTGGCGGCGGCGTGTGTGGGCGCGCTGGCGCTCTTCAACGCGGCCGTGGCCTTCTTCGGCAACAGCCACGTCCCGCTGCTCTCCCCGTTCTTTCTCGAGGAGAAGGCGCAGGCGCTCGGCCACTACGCGGTTCATCGCGCAGGCTGCCTGTTCAAAGGCCACGAGCCCCTGGCGGCCCACGTCGCAGAAGCGGGGAGGCGACACCGGCTGCCCCGCGGGCTCCTGGAGGCGGTGGTGCAGGCGGAGTCTTCCGGGCGGGTGCACAGCATCTCGCGCACCGGCGCCATGGGCCCAGGTCAGCTCATGCCCGGGACCGCGAAGCTCCTGGACGTCGACGATCCCTTCGACGAAGCGCGGGCCGTGGACGGCAGCGCGCGGTACCTCGCGCAGCAGCTCCGCCGCTACCGCGGGAACGTGGCGCTGGCGCTGGCCGCCTACAACGCCGGGCCCGGCAACGTTTCGGACCGTGTCCCCCAGAACGGCGAGACCGAGCACTACGTGCGCAAGGTCTTGCGGCTGTACGAGGCCAACCGGGCCCGCTAGGGCCGCGTCGCTTCGAACAACCGGTGCAGCGTCTGGTGCGAGGCCTGTGCCTGGCCGCGCGCAATCTCCCAGACCTGCGCGCGCGCGGCGCGGTTCACCGGCACGTCGATGCCCAGGGCCTCGGCGCGGGTGACGATCTCGCCGTTGAGGAAGTCCACCGCCGGCGTGCGCCCGCGCTCGATGGCCGCCAGCATGCTGGACCGCAGCCGCCGGTAGCGCGCGCCCACCGCGAGCAGCAGGCTGTGCCGGGCCAGGAGCCCCGGTGAGCCAGCTGCGGTCTTCTCCGCGTCCGTCAGCGCGAGCCACTCCAGATCCAGGGTCCCGCTCACCTTCTCCAGCTTCACGTCCAGGGCGCGGGCCACGGCGACGACTTCGGTGATGACGTCCAGCATCAGCCGCCGCGCATGGCGGTAGCGCATCAGCGCGCCCAGCCGGTCCCCACCGATGGTGCCCAACGTGGAGATGCCGCAGTTGATGGCGAGCTTGCTCCACCGGGCGCCGCGCAGGTTCTTCGTCAGGGTCACAGGCCCCACCGACTCCAGGAGCCGGCCCAGGGTCTCCACCGCGGGGTCGATGACGCCGTCCATCCGCCCGAGCGCGAAGCCGCCCTGCGAGGTGCGGTCATACACCCCGGGCTCCACGGTGGAGGCGCCCCAGGCGACCACCGCGCCGATGATCCGCTCCGGCGCCAGCAGCTTCGCCAGCCGCTCCTCACACAGACCGTTCTGGAAGCACACCAGCCGCCCGTCCTCCGCGAGGTGCGGGAGGGCGGTCTGCGCGGCCTGCTCCACCTGGGGGGGCTGCGTGGTGAGGAGGATGTAGTCGAACTTGCCGGTGCGGCCGCCGAGCGCCTCCACCACGGCGGAGGGCCGAAGCGGCCTGGGCGGCGGCTCGCCGCGCACCCGCACCCCACGCTCACCCACCGCGCGGGCGATGGCGGGGTTGGTGGTGACCGCGGTGACGTCCACCCCGAGCTCCAGCAGGTGCGCCGCCACGATGCCGCCGATGGCACCGAAGCCGACGACCGCCACGCGCGGTCCCTGGGTGGACTCGCTCACGGCCGCTTGCTCTCCGGCTGACCGCTAGCGCCGGCCGGGCGCGGCGGGTGCCTCGTCTTCGCTGAAGGAGTTCACGTCGACCTGGGTGAGGTCGTCGTTGCCGGAGGGGTTGACGGAGCCCTGCTTCTTACGCTCCGCCATCTTCGAGGCCTTTTCCTGCTTCTTCTGCTGCCGCTGCTGCTCTTTCTGCCGCTTGGTTCGTCCGAACATTCGAGGCGAATACCCCAAGGGAAGCCGAAGGTCCACGGGCGCAAGCCGCACCGTCTGCCCGTCGACCGGCTGCCCGTCAGGACGGTTGAAAGAAGAGCGCCAGCAGGTCGTCCCGGGTGATGGCGCCGCCCGCTGCCGCCGCATCCCCCAGCGCCGCCTCGAACAGCGCGCGCTTCTTCTCCTGCAGCCCGAGGATGCGCTCTTCCACCGTTCCCTGGGACACCATCCGGTAGACGCCCACGCTGCGCGCCTGGCCGATGCGGTGGGCGCGGTCCGCGGCCTGCGCCTCCACCGCCGGGTTCCACCAGGGGTCCACGAGGAACACCTGGTCTGCGGCGGTGAGGTTCAGCCCGGTGCCGCCCGCCTTGAGGGACAGGAGCATCACCGGCGGGCCGTCTTCGGCCTGGAAGTCTGCGGCCACCTTGCCCCGGTCCGGCGTGGAGCCGTCCAGCCGGGTGAAGCCCAGGTCCGCCGCCTTCAGCTCCGGCTCGATGAGGTCCAGAAGCGACGTCCACTGCGAGAAGACCAGCGCCTTGTGCCCGTTGGCCACCGAGTGCCCGAGCGTCTCCACCAGCAGCTGCACCTTGGAGGACGACTTCGCCTGCTGCCCCGGCACCAGCGCGGTGTGGCAGGCCGCCTGGCGCAGCCGCAGCAGCGCCTCCAGCGCCTTGAGCACGTTGCCCCCTTCCCCCAGGAGCGACACCACCTCCGCGCGGGTGGCGGCGAACACCGCGTCGTAGACGGCGCGCTCGCGCTCATCGAGCGAGACGTAGAGGACCTGCTCGGTCCTGGGCGGCAGGTCCTTCGCCACGTCCTTCTTGAGCCTGCGCATCACGAAGGGGCGGATGCGCCGCCGCAGCCGCTCCGCCGCGTCCACGCGCCCCTCCGAGATGGGGCGGCCATAGCGGTCTTCGAACGCGCGCCGCCCGCCCAGGAGCCCGGGGTTGGCGAAGTGCATCACGCTCCACAGCTCCTCCAGCCGGTTCTCCAGCGGCGTGCCGGACAGCGCGAGCCGGAAGCGGGCCCGGAGCCCGAACGCGGCGCGCGCCACCTGGCTGTCCGGGTTCTTGATGGCCTGCGCTTCGTCCAGGACCACCGCGTCCCATTCGCGCGCCCCCAGCTGCGCTGCGTCCAGGCGAACGAGCGCGTAGGTGGTGAGGGTGACGTCCGCGGACGCATCCAGCGCGCGGTTGGGGCCATGGTAGGTGGCCACCTTCAGGGACGGCCGGAAGCGCTGGAGCTCCGCCTGCCAGTTGGGCAGCACCGACGTGGGGCACACCACCAGCGCGCCCTTGCCGAGCACGCACAGGGTCTGCAGCGTCTTGCCCAGGCCCATGTCGTCCGCGAGCACCCCGCCCATGCCGGTGCGCTGCAGGAACTGAAGCCATGCGACGCCCTGGAGCTGGTACGGCCGCAAGGTCGCCTGCAGGCCCTCCGGCAGCGTCGGCGGTGGCAGCCGGTCAAAGCCCTCCACCAGGGGCGCGAGCCGCTCCAGCCCCGGCGGCGGCGGAGACTCCAGCGCCTCGCAGAGCGCGCCCAACTCCGGCAGCGCGTACGGCGCCACCTTGCCTTCGGCGTCCCGCGCGGCGAGCAGGTCTGCCACCCGCGCGCCGTGCTGGTCCAGCCACGCCTTCGGCAGGGGCGCCCAGCCACCGCCGGCGAGTGGCACCAGGCCCAGCCCCTCCCCCCACGCGCCGATGACCGCGGCAGCGTCCACGGTCCTACCTCCACCCCCGCCCCCACCCCCTCCCCCGCCGGCCCCCTGCGCGTCGGTTCCG
>CAZQVZ010000249.1:0-8597 GCA_964596895.1 uncultured Myxococcaceae bacterium | reverse complement strand
ATCACGGCCGCCGCCTGGGTCCCCGCCACCGCCACGTCCGTCACCTGGTCCCGCATCCGAAGCCTCAAGGACAGGCGGCTTCCGCCGGCGTCCACCGAGAGATGCGCCGTATGGGGCTGCAGCACCGCCCATACCCCAGGCTCCAGCAGCGCCGGGGGAAGCGCAGGGGCTCCGGGCGCCGCCGGCGGTGAGGGGGCTGGGGGCGCGGCCGCCAGGGACGCCCTGGGGTCGGGCCCCCAGGGCGCAGGTCCCGCCGCCGCCGCCGCTTCGCGAACCGGCGCGCCGTCCGTGGGCGAGACCTGAGCCTGCGCCTGCGCCTGCGCCGCCGGGGCGATGGCCAGCGGCTCGGCAGGCCCCTGCTCGGGTTCGTCAGGGTGCGCGGCGGGCCGGGGCGGCGTCAGGGAGACGGGCAGCTCCGCCGGGGCCTTCAGCCGGAGGCTCTCGGGCGATGGTGCGGGGGCGCCCTGCGAGCGCCCAGCCTTTCCCGGCGGGACGACGCGCGCGGGCGGCGCACCTTCCGAAGCGGTCCTTCGGGGGGGCGTCGTGGCCCGGCTCGCCGGCGGGGCGGGCTGACCCGCTCGCTGCACGGGCGGGGGCTGCGGGCGGGCGAGCCCTTCACCAGGCGCCTTCGGCGCGGGTGCAGTGAGAGGGAGGCGCGCCGGCTGGGGCGAGGGGCCTTCGCCCAGGCTGGCCGCGGACGCCAGGTCCGCCTGGAACTGGCCGGGGGCGGAGGGCGCGCGCGAGACCGGCTCCGCCTTCGCGCGCGGCGGCGCGGCGCCGTCCGCAGGGGTGGGAAAGCGCGCCTTCATCGCCGCGCTGCCCTTCCGCGCCGCACCGGCGAGGCCTGCAGCAGCTCGGCGGCGAGCGCCGGGTCGAGCCGCTCGAGGATGGGGCCGCTGGCCGCGGGGCGCATCGCCCGGAGCGCGTGGATGGCCAGCGGACGGTCGAGCTGCCGGAGGACCTGCGCCGCGGCCTCTGGCGTCATCGCCGCCAGCGTCTTCGCCAGCCGCTCCGCCTCCTGTGGAGGCACCGGCGGCAGCCGCGCGGTGCGGCCGCCCGTCGCGGCACCTTCCGCTTCCTTGATCAGGGCTTCGAGCCGCGCGGTCTCCTTCGTCAGCTCCGCGCGCGCGCTGGAGACCTCCTTCGCCTGCGCGGAGAGCCGGGCGCGCTCGGAGGCGATCGCCTTGTGCTCCTCCGCGAGCCTCCTGCGCGCAGCGTCTGCCTCGCGCGCGGCGTCCACGAGCTCCGCGCAGACCTTCTCGGGGACCACCATCCCTGCGTCGTCCGCAGCGCGGGCCGAAGCCGGCGCCGCGGCCAGCGCGGCGAGGATCAGGAGCTCAACCATCTGACTTGCCTCCGCGGCGGAGCGCCGCCGCCAGCTGCTGCACCGCCGTGAGGTCACCCGACCGCTCGTCGACCTCCTGCCGCAAGAACCGCTGCAGCCCATCCATCACCCGCATCGCCTGGTCCACCCGTGGGTTCTGTCCGGGGACGTAGGCCCCCACGTCGATGAGATCCTGCGCGTCGCGGAACGCGGCGAGGACGTCCCGGGCATCGCCCGCCAGGGCGCGGTGCTCCGGGGTGACGATGTCCGTCATCACCCGGCTCACGCTGCCCAGCACGTCGATGGCCGGAAAGTGCCCCGCGGACGCCAACCGGCGCGAAAGGACGAGGTGCCCGTCGAGCGCCGCCCGGCCTGCGTCCACCACCGGGTCCGCGAGGTCGTCCCCCTCGGCGAGCAGCGTGTACAGCGCGGTGATGCTGCCTGTCCCCGCGTCGTTGCCGGCGCGCTCCACCAGCCTGGGCAGCGCCGCGAACACGGACGGTGGATACCCGCGGCTGGTGGGAGGCTCCCCCGCCGCCAGCCCAATCTCCCGCTGTGCCATCGCCACGCGGGACAGGGAGTCCATGAGCAGCAGGACCCGCTTGCCCGCCGCGCGGAAGTGCTCGGCCACCGCGGTGGCGCACAGGGCCGCGCGCACCCGGATGAGCGGGGACTCGTCGCCGGTGGCCACCACCACCACCGCGCGCGAGAGCCCGGTGCCCAGATCCCGCTCGATGAACTCCCGGACCTCCCTCCCGCGCTCACCGATGAGCCCCACCACCGTCACGTCCACCGCCGCGTTGCGGGCGATCATCCCCAGCAGCACGCTCTTGCCCACGCCCGGACCGGCCATGATGCCGAGCCGCTGGCCCTCGCCCACGCTCAGGCACCCGTCGATGGCGCGGACCCCGAGCACGAGCTGCCGGGAGATCCGCCGCCGCGCCATCGCAGGCGGCGGCGGAGCGCCGAGCGCGGCCCGGTGGAGCAGCAGCGGCGGGGGAAGGCCGTCCAGAGGCCGCAGCTGGGCGTCCACCACCCGGCCGAGCAGCCCGTCGCCCACCGGGACGTCCGCGCCGCTCTGGCGAGGGACCACCGGCACACCTTCGTGGATGCCGTGGACGTCCCCCAACGGCAAGAGCAGCGCGTTGGGGCCGGAGAAGCCCACCACCTCTGCTCCGAGCTTGCGGCCGGCGAAGAGGATCTCGCAGGCGGTCCCCACGGCGGTGCCGGGGAGCGCCGCCTCCACCACCAGCCCCGACACGCGCAGCACCTTCCCGCGCACCGGGGGCGGCCTGAGCTTCGACAGCGCCTGCTCGCAGCGCGCGGCGTCCAGGAGGTTCATGTGCCCACGGGCTCCAGGCTCTCGCGCAGCAGCCGCCCCGCCTCCTCCAGCCGCTCCCGCAGGCGGTACTCCACCGAGCCCACGTCGCCCTCGACGAAGCAGTCCCCCGGCTCGAGCGCTGCGTCCCCGACCACGGTGATGCGCGCGGTGCCCACGAAGGCCTCGGGCGGCAGCGCGCCGAGCTGCGCGAGATCCTGTTCACACAGCCGCACCGTCACCTGCCGCGCTTCACCCAGGCGGGTCAGCGAGTCCCGGATGAGGGCGACCAGGTGGCGCGGGTCCGTCTGGATCTCCCGTTCGAGGATCTGCCGCGCGACCAACAGGCCAATCTCCAGGGCATCCAGCCGCGCCTGCTCGGCGAGCCGCAGGCTGGTGGCCCTCAAGGATTCGACGGCCATGGCCACCCGCGGGTCCACGGCGGCCACCTTCGGGGTAGGGGGCAGCACCGGGGGGAGGTCCCGGGCGCCGCCGGACGGCGCGCTCTCGCGCAGGTGGCCGTCCTCGCGCGCGTCGCGAAGAGGGGACAGGGCGTCGAACCGGGCGGCGCTGACGCCGGTGGCGGCGCCCGTGCCGAGGAACCTGGGGCGGCGAAGGGCGGTCATAGGAGCTTGTCGTCCAGGCGCACGAGGGTGATCCGCCCTTGATCAGCGAGGTCGAGCGCCATCTTGGCGATCTCCGCCTGCGCCTCCTCCACCAGGGCCAGCTTGACCGGCCCGAGCGCGGCCAGGTCGTCGTTGAGGAGCTCGGCGGCCCGGGTGGACATGTTCTTGAGGAACTTCTCGCGCACCGCCGGCGCCGCGCCCTTGAGCGCCACCGTGAGCTGCTTGCCGTCGATGTCGCGGGCGAGCTGCTGGATGTCCCGGTCGGACAGGCGCGACAGGTCGTCGAAGGTGAAGATCTTCCCGCGCAGGTCGGCGGCGAGGGTCGGGTCGTCGCGGTCAATCTCCGCGAGCACCTCCGCCTGCTGCGCCGCGGTGGACCGCCGGAGCAGCTCCAGCGCCGCAGCCCGCCCGTCCAGCCGGCGCATCCCTTCCGACACCAGGGAGCCGAGCTCGCTGGTCAGGGCCTGCCGGACCTCGCGCAGGACCTCCGGCGCCACCGAGTCCAGCTTCGCCATCCGGCGCAGGACGCGCGGCCGCGCCTCGGGGGGCAACATCTCCAACACCTGCACCGCCCGCTCCAGCGGCAGGGCGCTGAGCACCACCGCCACCGTCTGCGGCTGCTCCCTCGCGAGGATCATCGAGAGCGCCTCGGGGTCCGCGTCCGCCACGGTCCCCAGGAGATCCTCCGGCGCCGCCGCGCCCCGGTCCTTGTCGAACACGCGCTTGACCACATCCTCCCCCAGCGCCTCCGCGGCCGCGCGGCGAAGCAGGTCGTCTCCCACCAGCACCTCCCCGCCCACCGACTCCATCGCCTCGACGAAGGCCTCCAGCGCCCTGGGCACCTGCTCGCCGCCCGCGCGGCGCAGGGCGCGGGCCCCGTGCGCGATGCGCCGGACCTGCCCTTCGTCCAGGTGGCGGAAGACCTCCTTCGCCGCTTCGGGGCCGAGCCCCAGAAGCAGCGCGGCCGCCCGCTGTGCACCTGCCTGCGCCTCAGCCATGTGCGGGATCCTCCTTCTGCGCCGCCGCCGGCTCACCGGCCTCCAGCCACGCGCCCAGAAGCAGCGCCGCGCGCGCCGGGTCCCGCTGCACGAGCGCCTGGGCCTTCCCGCGCAGGGCCGCCATGGGGTCCGGCAGGCCCGGCGCGGTGGGGGGCGCAGGCGCGGCGGACGGCGCATGGGTGACGTCCACGACCCGGGCCTCGAGATCTCCCACGCGCGCGCCAGGCTG
The DNA here is from genome assembly GCA_964596895.1 of uncultured Myxococcaceae bacterium. Classification (GTDB taxonomy): domain Bacteria; phylum Myxococcota; class Myxococcia; order Myxococcales; family Myxococcaceae; genus JAFAFL01. The sequence goes on along the minus strand of CAZQVZ010000249.1, from coordinate 4,102 downwards.
CAGCCGGGGCTGGTCTGCGTCCTGCGCTCTCGCGGAGGGCCTCCGCCGCAGCGCGAAGAGCAGCAGCCCCACCAGCACCAGCCCGCCCGCGGCCGCCGCCCAGACCTGCGGCTGCTCCCACAGGGGCGTCGCCGCAACAGGCTCCGCGGCGGGGAGGGGGTCTGGCTGCGCCGCGCGCCCGAAGCTGGAGGAGGAGATCTCCAGCAGGTCACCTCGGGCCTCGTCGAAGCCGATGGCGCGCCGGGCAAGCTCCCCCATTCGGGCCAGCTCCGCGTCGGTGCGCGGCTGCCCCGCCGAGCCGTCCACCAGCACCGCCGCGGACAGCCGCACGAGCCTCGGGGCCCGGGTGACCGTGGTGGTGGTGGTCCGGCTCACCTCCCAGTTCTTCGTCTCCTCCTGCGTGTTCGCGTTGCCGCGGGCGCCGGCACCCCCGCCGGCTGCCAACGGCTGCAGGGGCTGGTTGGCCGCGGCGCCGGCGACGCCGCCCGGGCCGCCGGTGTCCTGGCTCTGCGCGGTGGCGGCGCGCCGCTCGCTGCGCAGCGCCACCAGGTCCGGGTCGTACACCTGGGCGTCCTGGCGGACCTCGCTCGCGTCCACGGTGGCGGTGACCCGCGCGACGACCGCCCCCGGCCCCGCCACGGGCTCGAGGATGCCCAGGATGCGCGCCTCCAGATCCCGCTCCAGCCGCCGGGAGAAGCCGCCGGAGCGCTCCTCGGCGCCATTGTGGGTGAGCACCGTCCCGCGGCCGTCCATCACCGTCACCTCGTCCACGGAGAGGCCGGCCACCGCGGAGGCCACCAGGTGACGGACGCCCGCCAGCTCGCGCTCGCCCAGCACCCGCCCGGGCTGGAGCGAGACCACCACCGCCGCGGTCGCCGGGCGGTCGTCCTTCTGGAACAGCGCCCGCTCCGGCAGGGAGAGGTGGACCCGCGCGGACCGCACCTCCGCCAGCCTGCCGATGGTGCGGGACAGCTCCCCCTCGATGGCGCGGCGCAGGTTCACCTTCTGCGTGAACTCGGACACGCCGAGCTCCCCCCGGTCGAACAGCTCGAACCCCACGCCGCTGCCGCGCGGGAGCCCTGCGCCCGCCAGCAGCAGCCGCGCGTCGTGCACCTTGTCCGCAGGCACCGCGAGCGCGCCGCCACCCGCCTCCAGCCGGTGGGGCACCCCGGACGCCTTGAGCACGCCTGCGGCCTCGGCGCCGTCCTCTGCGGTGAGGTTGGTGAAGGCGTACTCGTAGCCTTCGCTCCGCCCCAGGAGGACCGCCGCGACCACCGCCGCCGCGACCGCCAGGGCGAACCCGCCCCAGAGCAGGGTGCGCGCGCCCCCGCCGAGCGAGGACATCCGCTGCGGCAGACCGCGAAGCTGGTTCAGGAGGGGCTCCATGGCGCGCCTAGATGCCCATCCGCATGACGTCGTTGTAGGCGTCGATCAGCTTGTTGCGCGCCTTGAGCAGCACCCGCATCGAGACGTCCGCCTTCTCCAGGGACAGCGCCATCTCGTGCAGGTTGCCTTCGCCTGCGGCCACCCTCTGCACCTGTGCGTCCGCGGCGAGCTGGGTCTGCTCCACGCTCTTGACCGCCTGCGCGAGCGCCTCCGAGAAGGCGGCGCCGTCTGCCGTGCCTGCGCCTTCGTTGGCGGGACCGCCGAGCGGCCCCGCCGGCTTCGCGATGTCGAACCGGATGCCGTCCATGCGCTACCTCGTGATGTCCAGGGCGCGCTGCGCCATGGCCTTGAGCGTCTCCACCGCCGCGGCGTTGGCCTCGAACCCGCGCGACGCGGACATGAGGTTCACCACCTCGTGGATGGGGTTGACGTTGGGCAGCGTCACGAAGCCGTCCCCATCCGCGTCCGGGTGCCCCGGGGTGTAGACGCGCTTGCCCGCAGCCTTGTCTTCGATGACGGACACCTTCACCTGCGGCAACTCGAAGCCCTCCGCAGAGAGCACCGGGTCCCGCCGCCGGTAGGGCTGCCCGTCCGGACCGCGCGTGGTCTCGGCGTTCGCCAGGTTGGTGGTGGCCAGCTGCAGCCGGGTCCGCTGGGCCGCGAGCCCGGACGCGCTGACCTGCAATGCGGAGAGAAAATCCATGGTCGCTTGTCCTCTCAGCCCTGCCCGTCGGAGGCGACGAGGCGGAGCAGCGCGAGCTTGCGGGCCGCCGCCCGCGCGGCAGCGCCGTACTGCAGCGCGTTCTGGGCGAGGTCCGTCATGGTCCTGTCCAGATCCACGCCGTTGCCGTCGAGACCGGGGCTGACCCCTGAAGACGCCTGGACCAGCGTCAGGTTCGCGGCGCCGCCCGGCCCATCGACAGGGATGTGACGCGGGTCCGCCGTCCCGCCCGCCGGAAGGATGACGCCTCCTTCGGGCCCCGCCAGGGGCGCGGTCGCGGCGGAGAAGGAGCGCGCGAAGTCCACGTCCTTCGGGGTGAACCCCGGCGTGTCCACGTTCGCGAGGTTGGAGGCGAGGACGTTCTGGCGCGCGAGGCGCACGTCGAGCGCCCGCTCCAGCTGCGTCAACGTCTTGTCGAAGAGCTTCATCGGGACGGCTCCTGTGCGAACGGCGTGCCGCCCAGTCCCCACCGTCAGTCCCCGCTGAGGGTGCGGGCGCGCTGCAGGACCTTCTGCGCGTCTTCGAGCGCCGGCCCCGGAGGCGAAGGGGACGAGGGCGCCGCGCGAGCGGGCCGCCGCGCGGCCTGGAGCCTGCGGTCCAGCGCCCGCCAGGCCTCGAGGTCCACGCCGCCGCCTGGCTGCGCCTTCGCGAAGTCCCGGGCCACCCGGGCCCGGACCGGATCCTTCGCGTCGAGATAGAGCTGCGCGGTCAACAGCAGGTGCCCGTCCAGCGCCGGCCGGGGCACCTCCTCCAACAACGACGACAGGAGCTGGGCGCCCGCCGCGGGAGCGCCCAGGGCGCCGCTGGCGCGCGCGGCGAGGTGGGCCAGCTCCAGCGCGTCGGCTCCGCCGGCAGGCCTCAGGCCGGACAGGTACAACGCCAGGGCCTGCGCCCGCGCCTCCGGCACGGGCGACTCGAGGCCCTGCGCAAGGACGCTCTGGCACAGGGCCGAGGAGCGCTGGCACAGCTCCCGTGCCTCGCTGATCAGCGCCAGCGCCGGGTTCAGCGCGCCCGCGAAGACGTGTCCCCGAAGCGCCTGCTGCCGGAGGTCCAACGCCACGTCGGCGGACAGCCCGGAGCTGTCGAAGGGCGCAAGGCCGCCTGGGGCGGGCTCGCAGCGACCGGCGAGGACACACAGGCGCGCCTTCGCCAACCTCGCCGTGGGGCCTCTCGGTGGGACCTTCATGTAGTGGTCCACTGCTGCGGGAAGCTGCCGGGCCTCCCACGCCAGATCCCCCAGCCGAAGGTGGGCGAGCCCCGACCCGGCGAGGGCGCCCTCCTCGAAGGCCGCTCGGGCCTCGTCGAGCTCACCTGCCGCCAGCAGGCACTCACCGCGCGCCGCGGGGGTCTGGCCGGGACAGGGGGGGCCTTCGCCCAGCTCCGCCAGTGGAAGGGGCACGAGCGGGGACCGGTGCGCCCACGGCACGCCCACCAGCCCGCGGAGGAGCAGGACGCGCGCTCCGCGCTCCTCTTCGAGCGTGGCGTCGAGCAGGCGCGTCGCGCAGGTGAAGACGAGCGCGCCTCTTTCCACCCGGACCTTCGGGCACAGCTCGCTCCGGCTGCGCCGCCACGCCGCCGCGGCGCGTTCGGGGCGCGGCAGGTGGCGCACGGTCAGCGTCGCTGAGGGCGCGTCCACCTCGAGCGTCGCCTTCGCCGCAGGCCCCAGGACCTGGCGCTCGGTCTGAACGGGGAGCTGCCGTGCGGAGAGGAGCGCCAGCACGCACAGCAGGGCCGGTCCGGTCCCGGGCATGACCTAGCCGACCGACGCGACGGCGCGCCGCCTCCGCAGCTTCTCCACCAGCGTCGTCCGCTGCAGGCCGAGCAGGTCCGCCGCCGTCTTCTTGCTGCCGCCGGCCTGCGCGAGCGCCGCGGCGATGTACTGCTCCTCGAGCTCCCTCAGGATGCGCGGGAGATCCACCGGGAAGCGGCTCGAGACCGCCGGCGGCTGGGGCAGCCCGGGCGACGGGGAGGGGGAAGGGGAGGGGAAGGGGGAGG
>CAZQVZ010000248.1:0-8639 GCA_964596895.1 uncultured Myxococcaceae bacterium | reverse complement strand
TGGTCGGACTACCCCAACCTGTTCAACCCCTACTGGCGCGCCAAGCTCCACCCCATGTCCGTGACCGAGGCGGCGGCGGTGGTGGGACCTGTGGACACGGACGCGGCCCTGGTCACCGGCGCCATGGGGGCGATGGGCACGGACGTGGCCCGGGGAGCGAACATTGCCCGCTGACGCAAGGAGGACGGCCATGGACCGCAAGGTGCGCAAGGCAGCGAGGCAGCGGGGCGGCGCGCTGGTGGAGTTTGCCCTCCTCCAGATCGTCCTGGTGCCGCTGCTGCTCTACTCCGTGTTCCTGATGGACGCGGCGTACATGAAGGTGGACCTGCAGGAGACGGTGGTGTCCGGGGTGTGGGACTGGACGGCGCGCAACACCGAGCCTTCCGGCAGCCAGTCCCGCAGCCAGGTGCAGGAGGCGGAGCGGGAGAAGACGCAGCAGATGGTGCGGCTCGTCTATTCGGACCACACCTCCGCGTACGACGACGGCACCGTGCCCGGGAAGACCGGCTACAACTCCGAAGGCCACCTGCGCTCCTCCGCGGACCACGAGAAGCACCACACCGGGTTCGGCGCCCAGTACACCTTCATGTTCGGCGGAACCGACTCGCAGTTCAGGTGCGAGATTGGCGACGAAGACCTGAACTGGAGCATCGAGCCGAACTTCAACGCCTTCGGCAAGTCGGACTTCAACGCCGGCGGCCGGGTGAGCTGCTTCGCGGAGGCGTGCATCTACAACTACGTGGTGCCTGACGGGTTCATGCAGGAGTTCTCCCAGACCGAGGTCAGCCCGCTGCTGAAGCGGGACGGGGACCCCCACGCCATCCAGTGCGGGGGCGGCGCCAACGCCAACATCCGGATCACCGAGAACGCCGCCCTGAGCTTCAACACCTGGGCGCTCACCAACGGCGGCCGCAACGCGAACCTGGACCAGGCGGACATTGGCGCGCCGTCCGGCTTTACCTCGTTCATGAACGTCCCGGACGGCATCGACGGTGACAACCCGTTCTACAAGCGGGTGCACGAGATGACCGCGAGCACCGGCGTGTTCACCGCCACGCACCTCGCCACCATCGGCATGGCGAGCGCCTTTACCGCCAAGGCAGCGCAGGAGCGGATCATGGTGGTCATCCCCACCGCGCCGGCCGGGCAGTCGCTCGGGCCCCTGCCGCCCATCGTCCAGACCCGGCTCATCGCCCGGTACCAGAAGGAGGCGAGCCAGAAGTCCCCCATCCGCACCAAGCCGCCGGGCCTGATGGGCGGGCTGATGCACAGCGGCTTCCAGTCCACGCCGTTCGAGAAGGTGAACGACGACTACAAGACCGCGGCCAAGAAGCGGCGCGGCTACTACATGGGCTGCAACGCGCCGGAGAAGGCGAATTGCAACTGACGCTCTTCACCTGCGCGCTGTTGGCGGTGGGGACGGCCTGGGCCGCTGCGCCCTCGCCTGCGAAGGAGCGCGCTCCGGAGGTCGCGAAGGCCACGGGCGCGAAGAAGACGGCGAAGAAGAGCGCGAAGAAGGTGGCGCCGCACGACGCGGACTGCGACGACGACCACGCCATCTATGAAGACGAAGAGACGTGGCGGGCGCACATGCTCCGGCAGCTGGACGAACCGCCGAAGCCGCATGAAGAGCCACAGGACCGGGACCCGTGGGCGTTCAGCAGCTTCCGCGGGGTGCGCCCCGAGCCCATGGGCGAGCAGACGGACATCAACGGCGCCCTGATGCGCATCGCCTCCTTGACGGTGGACCTGCCGCCGCACGTGGTGGAGGAGGAGTACCTCAAGGCGTTCTCCTTCGCGGGCGTGGTCCCCATGCGCGCGGAGCTGCCGGGGACGCGCGGCGTGCGCTACCTGAGCTACCGCCCGGACGGGAGCAAGAACCTCAAGACCCTGACCCTGGTGCCCAACGGGCCGGGCACGGTGGTGCTGGCCTCCATCGGAGATCCCAGCCCCATGGTGGAGCCGCCGCCGGATGTGCCGCCCGGCTTTCCGCTGCCTCCCGGGTCCGAACGCGGGGTCACCATCCGCCAGCAGGAGCCCGGCGCGAGCACCCGCAGCAGCACCTTCCTCGTCCGCGGCGTGAACCCCACCCAGGTCCGCGGGTTCTACCGGACCGAATTGAACAAGCGCGGCTTCCGTCCCCAGAACGTGGACGAAGACACCGAGACGTACGCCAACGACCAGACCCTGCTCTCCGTGACCGCGCGGGCTGCCCCCGAACCGGACACCGTCCACGTGACCGTGGTCTGGCTGCACTGAAGCGTCCCATGAAGACTGGCCAGAGAAAACTCCAGAGGAACACCATGACCCGCCTGCTGCTGCCCATCCTCCTCTTCGGCGCCCTGGGCGCCGGCCCCGCCTTCGCGCAGGGCAAGCTCAAGCAGAAGGAGGAGGCCCAGAAGGCGCAGCGGGACGCGAAGGCGCTGAAGATGAAGGTCCCGCCTCAGCCGACGGCGAAGGAGGTGCCGAGGACCTGCGAGGCCCAGTGCAAGATGATGGAGACCGAGTGCACCGCGCCGTGCAAGCAGGTGAAGGGGCCGCCGGAGCTGCAGCGGGAGTGCGCCGCGGACTGCAACCAGTTCGTCTCCGCGTGCCGGGGGAGCTGCCAGACGCACGGCTACATCGACAAGCGGTACATGATTGAGCGCATCAAGCCGCCCACCCCGCCGGGACGGATGCCGGCGCAGGGCGCAGGCGAGGGTGACGAATGAGCCCGCTGACGCCTCCCCCCCCGCTTCGCCGCCGCAAGGGCGAACGCGGCCAGGCGATGTTGGAGTACTCGCTGGTCACCCACCTGTTCATGCTGGCGGGCGGGGTGAGCGCGCTGATCATCCTGCCCACCATGATGAACGCGCTGAACAACTACCTGCAGAACATCTACTTCATGCTGAACCTCGCGCTGCCGTAGCCTGCACCTCGATTCTGGAGGTGCGGGGCCCGCCCTTCGCGGGCACAATCCGCGGCCCATGACCTCCGCGCGCTTCGTGGCCTTCACCGACGGCTCCTCCCTCAAGAACCCCGGCGGCCCGGGTGGGGCCGGGTTCATCGTCTTCGACCGGTCCCTCTCCGCCCTGCGCTTTGGCGGGGAGCGCTACACCGAAGATGGCGCGTGGACGGTGACCAACAACCGGATGGAGCTGCGCGCGGTGCTGCACGCGCTGGAGGGGCTGCCGGAAGGCGCCACCGTGGAGGTGGTCAGCGACTCGAAGTACGTCATCGACGCGCTGACGAAGTGGATCCACGGCTGGCGCAGGCGCGGCTGGAAGACCGCGGAGGGCACGCCGGTCCTGAACCGGGATCTGATCGAAGCGCTCGACGCGCGGATGCGGGAGCTGAAGGTGAGCTACCGGTGGGTCCGCGGCCATGACGGCCACCCCTTGAACGAGCTGGTGGACGCGCTGGCGCAGGCGGCCGCGCGCGGGAAGGCCGGCCCGTCCAAAGAGGCCATCGTCGCGGAGCTGGGGATGCTTGTGGCTGCGGCCTGAGCGCGGCGGGACGCGGCCTCAGGCGGGGGGGACGGGCGCGAGCAGCCGCCGCAGGAGCGCCTGCAGGTCCTCCGCGAGGAAGGGCTTTTCAATGATGCGCCCGGCCATGCGGGCGGCGAAGTCGCGCGCGGGCTGGGTGAAGGTGCCCCCGGTGATGAAGCCGCACCGCTCCGCGAGCGCGGCGTTCAAGCGCTGCAGGGCGTCGTAGAACTCCATCCCGCTCATCGACGGCATCATCAGGTCGCAGACGACCGCGTCGAAGGCCTCTCCACGCGCGATGAGCTCCAGCCCCGCCTGCCCTTCAGTGACGAACTGGAGCTCCACCTCCGGCTCCAGCGCGCGCAGGAGCGCCCGGCCGAGGTTCCGCTCGTCATCCACGAGCAGCAGCCGCAAGGGCTGGACCTGCGCCCGGACGCCTGGTGCGACGGGCGGGTCCGGCTGCGCCTGCGGCGGGGTGGCGGCGGGCAGAAGGACCCGGAAGGTGCTGCCCTGCCCGGGGACGCTCTCCACCTCGATGTGTCCACCAAAGGAGCTGACGATGCCCTGGGAGATGGGGAGCCCCAGGCCCGTGCCTTCGCCCACCGGGCGGGTGCTGAAGAACGGGTCGAAGATGCGCCCCAAAACCTCTGGGGCGATGCCCTGCCCGTTGTCCCGCACCTCCGCCACCACGTAGCCGGGAGGACCGGGCCTCGTGCCCACGGTGACGACGTTCTGCTCGCAGGGGCGGTCCGGCAGGGCCTCGAGCGCGTTGGCGAGCAGGTTCACGAACACCTGCCCCAGCCGCGCGTCGTTGGCCTGGGCCCACTGTCCCGGCGCGAGCTCCCGCCGCACCACCGCGCGGTGCCGCAGCGGATTGGCGAGAAGACGCAGAGAGCCGCTGAGGGCCTCCGCCACGTCCACCGGGCCTGTGCGCTCCTCCTCGGGGCGGGAGAAGGTCTTGAGGTCCCGGACGATCTGCCGGACCCGCCGTGCGCCATCCCGCGCCTCTTCCATCACCTGCGCCAGCGCGGCAGGGTCCAGAGGTTCGCCCCTGCCGTAGGCCTCGAGCGCCTGGTCGAGGTGCTCGAGGTTGTTCATCACCCAGGACAACGGGTTGTTGATTTCGTGTGCCACGCCGGCGGCGAGCGCGCCCACAGACGCCATCCGGTCCGCCTGCCGGAGCTGGGTCTCCAGGCGCAGCCGTTCGGAGACGTCGCGGATCATGGCCACCATCACCTCGCGGCCGCGCAGGGTGTGCTTGCCGGCGTGGATCTCCACCGGGAACACCGCGCCCTCCCGGTTCTTGTGCCAGCGCAGGTGCCGGCAGACCGACTCGCCGCTCATCACCCGAAAGATGGCGTTCTGGGTGGCGTTGACCTCCGCGCTGACGTCTTTGGGGCCCATGCGCCCCACCGCTTCGGCGCGGGTGTAACCGTACTGCTGCTCCCAGACGCCGTTGACGTCGAGGAAGTGGCCGGACTGCATGTCGGTGAGGGAGATGGCGTCCAGGCCAATGTGGAAGATGAGGTCCCCGCGCCCAAGGTCCATCAGGGCGCCCAGGCGAAGCGCCAGCACCTCTTCGTCCAGCGGCCAGGCGATCCACTCCGCGGCGCCGGCTCCGAGCAGCCGCTGCAGCGTTGCGGGCCGCACATCTTCGGTCACCGCCACCCCCAGCGAGCGCATGCAGCAGGCGCGCAGCGACCGCTCCGCCTCCTCCAGGCCCCCATCCCCTGTGGTGTCCACGAAGACCAGCGGATAGCCCGAGGCCTCTTGCGGATTCACGGCGGAAGAGACGTCCGGCGCGACGCCCAGAGACTTCAGCGCACGAACGATGGCGCCAGACGCGCCCCCCAGGCCTGCCACCAGCGTCTTCAAGGAGCCGTCACTCTAGCACCGGCCCGCAGCAGGGTTCGCGCTACCACCGCGGGTCCAGCAGCTGCGCGCGGTACCAGGCAGCGGCGCCCATCAGCTTGAACTCCACGCGGCTGCCGCGCAGCGCCACGCCCACCTCCTGCCCCCGGGCGTGGACGAGCATGTCTCCCCACTGGCTGACGCCCTTCTTGCGGAGCCGCCCGCGGAGCTCCAGGGACTGGCCGCGGGCCATCAGCCGGTCGAGCTCCACCATGTCCCCGCCCACGCGGAAGTGCGAGGTGGCCCGGAGCGCCTGCAGGGTGATGAGCGAGCGCGCCCAGCCCGGCAGGAGGTCCGTCTCGGAGGCGAAGAAGGCGATGAGCGGCCGCCCGTCTCTCATCGTCGTCTCGAGTTCGCCCGAAAGCAGCACCTCGCCGCCGGGGCGCACGGTGCCGCGGGTGACGTCGATGCGGCCGAACCAGCCGTCGTTGGCCCGGGAGCCCTCGCGCAGGGTCATGTTGGCGAGCTGCACCTTCGCGCTGCGGATGTCCGCGTCCCCGGTGGTGAGGTTCACGTTGCCGAGCTGGACCTCACAGCTCCAGTCGCCCTTCACCTGCAGCTTGTCGTAGACGAGCGCGGCCTGCTTCCCGCCCACCCCGAAGTCCGCCCACGCCGCGCCCTTGTGCGAGAAGGCGACGCGGCCTTCGAAGGTGCCGGCGCCGGCCTCCATCTTCAGGGGCAGGTCCTTCGGCAGGTAGTCATTGAGCGCGCGCAGGTCCGGCACCTTGCCGTCCACCACCTGCACCTGGGTGAGCGGCTCGAAGCTCGGGTGGGCGAGATCGAACCTGGGCGCGTCGATGCGCATCGTCGCCAGGCGGCCGCTCACCAGCGCCTTGTCATCCCCTACCTTCGTGAGCCGGTAGGGCGACACCCGGCCCTCGAGCTTGAGGCGGGGCTCGCCGTCCCGGTCCACCCAGCGGGCCGCCAGCGAGAAGGGCCCGATGAACCGGTGCCCGTGGGTGGAGGCCTGGACCGCCTTCGTCTCCCACTTCACCTCGCTGCCGGCCTGCACCACGCCGTCGCGAAGGGCGATCTTCGCGTCCAGCGGCCCCTGCCCGCCGCCGAGCTCCGCCGGCATCGGCACGTGGGGGAAGTGGCGGATGAAGTCCACCTCGTCCAGCTCCCCCTGCAGGTCCGCGCGCGCGGTGAGCGCCCGGAAGAAGCCGAAGCCTTCGGCCTCTTGAAGATCGAAGGGCCGCACGTGGGCCTCCAGCCTCCCGCGCACGCCCTTCGCCGCCCGCCACTTCGCCACGTGGACCGAGCCGTCCTTCAGGGTGAAGTGCAGGGGCCCCGCAGAGAGCCTTCCGCCGGCTTCATAGAGGAAGGCGCCCTCCATCCTGCCCGCGCCTTCGTAGCGGTAGCTCTCCAGCCAGACCTCGCGGATGCCCGTGACCTCGACGTCTTCTGCGCGCAGGCTCCACGGGTTCAGCGCGGCGCGGGCGAGCAGGCTCTTCGGCGCCCCGCCTCGCTTCAACGGCGGCGAGGCCAATTCGGGGATGGGCGGCAGGTGGCGCAGCAGCTGCGCAGTCGCCTGCTCCTTCGAGAGCCTCGGCCGCAGATGGATGGTGGCGCCCTGGCCGCGGGCGCGGGTGAGCAGGAGCGTGCGCGAAGGCGCCGCGGCGGCCGAGAGGTCCACGCGGGCCTCCAGCGCGTCCAGGGACGCCGCCCACTGCACCGTCCGCTCTTCGCCCAACAGCCGCACCCGCTCGAAGGTCAGGGTGGCCGGCCACTTCGCCAGCGCGGCCTGCAGGTCGTCGGCGAAGACGTTGGCGCGGCCCAGATCCACGTTGGGCGCGTCGAGGTGGAGCGTCATCCCCTCCCCGCTGGCGAGCGGCGGCGCGCCGTCTTCGTCGCGGCCCACGCGGAAGTCGCCGAAGGACAGGGCGCAGCGGGTGCGCACCTCGCCTTCCTCCTCCACCACCTCCGCGCGCAGCGAGAAGCCCCCGTCGAAGCGGAAGCCGCTCGCGCGCAGGGTGGCCTCCTCCACGTCCCAGGAGAGCTCCGCGCCCGGCTGCACCGCGCCGCCCTTCATGGCCACCGTGGTCTTCACCGGCCCCGCGCCCTCGACGAGCTCCAGCGGCACCGGCAGCCCGGGCAGGTCCGGGAGGAAGGGCAGGCCCACCACGCGTGCCTTCAGGGTGCTCGTCCCCCGAAGGCCCGCGAGCAGCTCGGAGCCGCGCGCGGTGGAGAGCGGGGTGGCGTCCATGCCCGCGGTGCCTTCGCCGCGCAGACCCTCCAGCGTGGCGTGGCCATCCACCTTCACCGCGCCACCGTTCACCCGGATGAAGGTGTCACCCATGGTGAGCACCCGGTCCGCGGTGACGGAGATGCTGCCCTCCGCGTCGATGTCTCCTTCGAACGTGTACGGGCCCACCTCCAGCCGCCGCAGCCCGTCCACCTCCACCACCGGCACGACGATGGCCCACCCGGCCCCATCTGCCGCGAGGCTGCGCGCAGGCTCGAGGTCTTCTCCGCGCGGGCGGATGGTCACCGTCGCCTCGGTGAGCACCAACCGCTTCAGCGACACCTCCTTGTCCAGGAGCGCGCCCACGTCCGCCACCACCTGCGCGCGTCCGGCGGAGAGGTGCCAGCCGAAGCCGTGCTCCTCGCCGTGCAGCGAGAGGTCTTCCACGTGGATGCGCCCGGGCCACAGGCTCCACGCGAAGCTGTACTGCAGCTTCAGCCCGCGCAGCTCCTGGCCCAGGAGCTTCGGGAGGTACTCCCCGTTGAGGTAGAGGTTCATCCCCAACGCGCCCGCGACCAGCACGAACACGCCGACGAGCCCGGCGAAGATCAGCCGGCGTAGGGAGCGGGACCTCATCTGGCGTGGACGAAAGCAGATGCAGCGCAGAAGGGGAAAGGCACAACCACCGCCGCTGCAAGGGGAGCGGGCGGGCAGCCGCGCGGTATGGTCCTGTGCATGCTCCGCTCTTCCTTCACGTTTCTGTTCGTCGCGGGTCTGTGGGTGGCAGTGGCCTCTGGCTGTGCCCGGAAGCAGGACCCGAACCTCGCCACGCCGCCCACAAGCGAGTCCGCCCCCCGCGTCGAGCCCGTGCCCACCGAGCAGCCTGCCGAGCCGTCGGCCGCCACGCCCCAAGCACCGAAGCGGGAGCGGTGGCGGGTCTCGGAGGTGCTGCTCGATGGGGTGCCAACGGAGGTGACCTGGAGCGACGGGGACACCTTCCGCATCCAGTCCGGGCCGCACGCAAAGGTGAGCGCGCGGCTGCACGGGTACAACACGCTCGAGGACTATGGGCCTGTGCA
>CAZQVZ010000247.1:0-8657 GCA_964596895.1 uncultured Myxococcaceae bacterium | reverse complement strand
CGGGCACCAACTCGATCCCGCAACGATCGGGCTGTACGCCTCAACCACTGAAGCGTCGGCTCAGCAGCGAAGCCAGATGCGCTCCACCAGAGCGCGTCAACTCCACCGCGGGGCTTCTGGCTACCACGTCCGTGGCGGCCAGCCGCTTCCTCCCATCTCTGCTCTCACCCTTTGGCGGCTGCGCGTGGAGCCCTGGCTCAGGGGCAGGCCTGACCGCACAAGGTGTTCGCCTGCTGCACGCACGAGGCGTCCCAGGTCGTCGAGCAACAGAACGGGTCTGAATTGCAGACCTGCGTCACGCACGGCGAGCACCCGAACTGAAGCGCCGCGCCAGTGGAACAGTGGCTGTGCGCGCACGTGTTGCCCGAACAGGTCTGCCCACAGACGGTCTGGACCTGCTGCACACACTGTGAATCCCACTGGGTGGTGCAGCAGAAGGAATCCGCCGCGCAGATCTGCGTAACGCACGGCTCACAGCCGGATTGCAGCGCCGCGCCTGACTGGCACACGGGATGGGCGCAGTTGCTGGTGCAGGTCTGCCCACAGACGATCTGGACCTGCTGCACGCACTGCGAGTCCCACTGTGTGGTGCAGCAGAAAGGGTCCGCTGCGCAGATCTGCTGCACGCAGGGATCGCAGGAGGACGCCAGCGCCGCGCCGCTCGCGCACTTGTCGTGCGCGCAGGTCCCGCCTGGACTGCAGCCGTTGTCCACGACGCCGTCGCAGTCCTCGTCCTGCCCGTTGTCGCAAATCTCCGGGGCGGGCTGGACGCTCTGGGTGCAGTGGGTGTGACCGCTGGCGCAGGTCGTCGTGCCGGCGGCGCACACCCCCTGAAGCCCCGTGTTGCAGGATGCGCCGCCGCCGGGATTGCCCTGGTCGGCCTGTCCGTCGCAGTCGTCGTCTGCGCCGTTGCAGACCTCGGGGCTGGGCTGGACGAGCTGCAGGCATTGCAGGTGTCCGTCGGCACAGGTGAGAGCGCCCTCGGCACATGCCCCCGGCATCCCCGTGTGGCAGGGCACGCCGCCGCCGGGATTGCCCTGGTCGATCACACCGTCGCAGTCATCGTCAATGCCGTTGCAGGTCTCGACTGACGGCTGCACGACCTGCACGCACTGAAGCTGCCCGTTCGCACAGGTCAGCGTCCCCTCCGCGCACGCGCCCGCGCCGCCGGTGCTGCAGGCCACGCCCCCACCCGGATTGCCCTGGTCTGGCTGTCCGTCGCAGTCGTCGTCGATGCCGTTGCAGCTCTCTGCCGTCGGCTGGACCGTCTGCGGACACTGCAGCTGCCCGTCGATACAAGCCGTGAGCCCCGCGCCGCACGCGCCCTGCGCGCCGGTGGCGCAAGGCTGACCGGCCTCGGGGTCACCGTTGTCATTCGCGCCGTCGCAGTCGTCGTCGAGCCCGTTGCACAGCTCCTGCTGCGGCAGGACAGCGCCCAGGCATGTTCCCCACTGCCCGTCCACGCACAGCTGCGAGCCGTCCGCGCAGACGCCCACGTTGCGCGCAGCTTCGACACCAGGGAAACACGGCTGCGTCTGGCCGTCGATGCAGTCGCAGCCCTCGTCCACCGTGCCGTCGCAGTTGTCGTCCAGGCCGTTGCAGATTTCGATCTGCGGATCGCCCGGCGTGCAGATCTTCGTGAGGCCGCTCTCGCACGACGACACGGTCCGCGCGCAGATGCCCTCACCACACGTGATGGTCTGGGTGTTCTCGTCCGTCTGCCCATTGCAGTCGTCGTCGAGCCCGTTGCAGGTCTCCTGCCCCGGCACCTGCTGACCTGCGCAGTCGGCGGTCCAGGTGTCGTCGACGCACAGCTGCTGTCCGCCGGCACAGGTGCCAACGCCGCGTGTCCCGGTGGGCCCGGTGTAACAGGCGCGCACCTCGCCGCTCTCGCAGTCGGGGACGGGCGGTTCAACGGGATCGGTCGTGCCGCACGCGGAGAGCAGGAGCAGGCTGAGCAACGACGTCGTTTTCAGTTGGAGGGGCATATTTTGCCGGGAACGTAGCCGCGGACTTGACCGCCGTCATTTCTCCGACAGTCCGAAGGCGCCGCCCCTTCGGTCTGGGCGAACCCGCGCGGCGCGCGTCAGGTGGCCGGCAGCTCGATCACGGGCCCGACCTTCAACTCCAGCGCCCTGCCGCCGAGGAACGTCGCGTAGCGCGCGGCCGCACGCTTCACCTCGGACGCCTCTGTCCGCGACCAGTTCCGGAACGGCTCGACCTCGACCTGCACGAGTGAAGGCTTCAGTGTTCGGCGCCAGCGACCAGCGACCCGTCCACCGACAACCACGACCGGCTTGAGCATGCCGCCGCCGGCATTGACCTGCCGGCTCCAGGCCGGATCGAGCTGCGCGCCGCGGTCTGCATATCCCACCAGGAATTCGTCGAATGCCGGCAGCAGGTGGACGTACGCAACCCCGGGAGCGCGCGAAGGCTTCAAGTGGCTCGGCATGACCTCAGCCGCAGCGGCCAGCGCCTGGCGCACGTCACCGCGCGGGAGTCCGGACCACCAGGCGAGGTCCCGTTCGTTGGCAGGTCCTCGGCTCTGGACGTAGCGCCGCCCGAGCGCTCGCAGGGCCTCTTCTCGGCTCAGTGGCGGCTTGTCCGGGACGCGCTGCTCGAGGAGCGCGTGGGTGGCCTGCGTTCCCCTCTTCGGCCCACTGCAGATGAGCCCAGTCAGCTCCGCCTCGCCCAGCAGAAGAGACAGCTTGCCCTTCGTGGTGATGCCGCCGTCCTCGAGCGCCTGGGCGAGCTCGTTGCGCGTAGCGGGCGCTTCAATGAGCACCTCCCGCAGGATCGCGTGCACCCGCTTCAGCTTCCGCGCATCGAGCCCGGCCCGGGCGTACCAGCTCGCGGCGGAGGCCAGAAGGCGCGGTCCCACGAGCGCCAACATCCAGCGCAGATCGGTCGCCGCCACGAGCTGCCAGGTGAAGCGGAAGACGTGGGTGCGCAGAACCTCTCCCGCGTCGAGCGCCGCCTCCACGGACGCCTCGGTCGCGCCTTCGGTCCGGAGCCCCACCGCCCACAGCACACCCGCGGGATCCTGCGCCTGCAGAGCGCCGAAGTGGGCGACGGTCTCTGCGACGGCTCCGCGCATCGGTGTACTCAACGCCTGTGCGCCCAGCCGCAGCCGGAGCGTCTCGGAGTCCGGGTTCACGCGGGAGGTTGTACTCGGCAATGCAGCGCTCCGCGGGGTATTCGCGCCAGCAGGCCAAAGGGTGGCCGCGCGGACGAGCGTGGTACTGCCAGGGTTCTTGGACGGGACGGGACCGGAGTCGGCTACCATCCTCGTTCCAATGACGAAGCGCGCGAGTCCCCGGCGGAAAAGGCCACGGCTGCCCGCGGCGCTGCGGCGGGTCTTCTGGAACATGGATTTCACAGAGCTCGACCCGGACCGGGACGCGGACGCAATCATCGCGCGGGTGGTGGAGTTCGGGACCTGGGAGGACGTGGGCTGGTTGCTGCGCCAATACGGTCGCCCCCGCATCCATCAGTTCTTCCGCGACGTCGGCAGCCCTGAGGTCAGCGACCGCACGGTGACGTTCTGGCGGGCGGTGTTCAACGCGGAGGACGAGCGATGGCCAAGGCCACCAACCTGGCGCCGGCACAGCTCCGCACCCTGGGTGTGCTGACCCGGCTGCCGCCCCTGCATCGCTTCTACCTTGCTGGTGCTTCGGCCATCGCTTTCCATCTCGGCCACCGCCGGTCCGAGGATCTCGACCTGTTCACGGTGACCCCTGAGGTCTCGCTCGCCACCGTGAAGCGCGCTGTCCTCAGAGCGGTCCCGAACGTGAGCGTGATTGGAGAGACCGATGTCGCGCTGCACCTCTCCATGACGCAGGTGCCAGTCGACTTCGTGAAGTACCCCCACCCGCCGGTGGAGCCGCTCATCCGAGGGCCTCGCAACATCCAGGTCGCAGGACTCGGAGATCTCGCCGCGATGAAGCTGGCGGCCATCGCGCGCCGGGGCATCAAGCGAGACTTCTGGGACCTCTATGCGATCAACGAGTCGGGCCTGGACCTGTCCACGGCCGGAGACCTCTACCGGCGGAGGTTCGGCAGGTCGGAGGCAGACCTCTACCACGTGCAGCGGGCACTCACCTGGTTCGTCGACGCCGAAGCGGATCCGGTTACGCCCTCCGGAATGACGCCGGCGCTCTGGCGCCGCATCAAGACGCACTTCGGGCGCACCGCGCCGGCACTCCTGCCGAGGTGATTCAGTGAGGGCTCCTTCGACGAGCTGACGGGCCTGGTGCGGAGCTCGCGCCCGATATTCGGAGGCTGCCTCCGCTCGGCTCCGTCGCGCGTCCGCCCGAGCGCGTCGTCCCGGCCGTGTAGCGAAGACGCTCTGGTGGGCGATCCCGGATGGCCGCAGCGCAATCTGGTCGGTCTGCAGGAGGGCACGGTCAAGGAGGGCGAGGATCGCCTCGTCTCGGTCATCGACAACGTCGGCGTGACTCGGGCCGCTCAGGCCTGGCTGGCGGGCGGCGATTGGCGCAGGCTCGTCGCTGGGAGCAGGTGACCTTCAATGTGCTCGGCGCGCCGGGCTCCGGCGGACCTCGTCCCCGGCGGGCGCGTCAGCGTCACGTGCCGGTGCCCACCTCGGGCTCAAGCTTCTGCCGGGGGGCGAGCCACACCCAGCCCACCTTCCAGCGGTGCCGGTCATAGCGGCGCTCGCGGCCGACGACGCCGGTGAGCAGCTGCCAGCGCAGGTGTTCGGGGTGGTCGCTGGTGGCGTCCACGAGCGGGAAGAGGTGGAACGCCCAGGAGGGGCCGTGTTCGGTCTGCCCGCGAGACCACATGGCGTTGAGCAGCAGGTGGGTCGTCTCCTCCGGCCTCTGGTAGCGCCAGTAGAGCGGAAAGGCGGTGGTCAGCCGGGTGCCCTTTTCGGGCGAATGGACGTCCCACCAGAACGGGAAGACGACCCGCGTCTTCGTCTCGGGTCCGGCGAAGCGCCAGTACAGCCCCGCGACGACGGTGCGCTCGTGCTCGGGTGTGCGTGAGTGGAAGAAGAGCGGCGAGAGGACGCGCCGCTCGGACGGCGTGGTCTTCACGTCGAAGAAGGGGAAGAGCCCGTAGCGGCGCTCGTCGAGCTTCTGCTTCGCATACGCGGGACCCACCACGGTGGTGGTGGAGAGGACGTCACCCCAGCGCCAGTACAGCGGCGGCACGAAGGTGTGGTGGTGGGTGGGGCCGCGCGCGGCGAACACGAAGGGGACGAGGTTGAAGCGCCAGCCGTGCGGGTCCTTCTGGTGGAAGGCGTTGAGCATCCAGGTGCGCTCGGTGACGCCGTCACCTGCGTGGTGGAACAGCAGCGGCGGCAGCGTGGTCTGGTGCGCGGCGCCCTTCTTCGAGTGGAGGAGCAGCGGGAAGACGGTGAGCTCGCGTTCGTCGGGGGCGGTGCGCAGGTAGACGTTGCCGGCGAGCGTGGTGGACGCGCGGCCGTCACCCCAGCGCCAGTAGAGGGGCGGGATGAAGGTGCGCTGGCGCTCCGGAGAGCGGTGCACGTGCAGCAGCGGGAAGGAGGTCAGCGTGTAGCCGTCCTCGCGCTGTTGATGGACGGTGTTGGCGACCCAGGTGGTGGTGGTGCGCTCCTCCGTCCAGCGCGCGGCGAGCAGCGGTGGGATGACGGTGTAGCGGCTGTTCGGCGTCTGGCCGTGGAAGAGCAGCGGGAGGACGGCGAGGTGCCGGGAGTCCTCGGTGCTGCGCCAGAGCACGTTGCCGGCGAGGGTGGTCGTCTCCTCGTCGTTCCCCCAGCGCCAGAAGAGCGGCGGCACCAGCGTGTGGTGCTTGTGAGCGGAGCGGTGGAGAAAGAGGAAGGGCGCGGTGGCCCAGGTGAACTCGGCGGCGTTCCTCTTGTGCCAGGTGAGCAGCGGCGGAATGAGCAGCGCGCGCTCGTCGCCTTCGCGCCTCGAATAGAAGAACGGGAAGGAGAGGGCGGTGTGGCCGTGGGGGCGGGTCTCCACGTAGGTCTGCAGCGCCACGGTGCGGGTGCGGCCTGCGGCCTCGTTCTCGCCCCGGTAGAAGAGGAGCGGCGGCACGAGGTCATAGCGGCCCTGGCGGTCTCGCCCGCCGAACCAGAAGGGCAGCATCCCTGCGTGCCAGCCTTCGCGGGTGCGGAAGTGGTAGCCCGGCAGGAAGAGCGCGGTGCGCGTGTGCTCGGCGTTCCCCCACCGGGCGTAGAGCGGGAGCAGCACGTCGTAGAAGCGGCCTTCGTGACGGCCGCCGAAGTAGAGCGGCGCGAGCCCGAAGTCGCTGCCGGACTGCGTCCTGCGCAAGAACGCGGTGCCGGCGATGGTGACCGTCTCCGTCGCGTCACCCCAGCGCCAGAAGAGCGGCGGCAGGTGCAGGTGGTGGGCGTCCCCGTCCCTGCCGGACCACACCAAAGGGAAGAAGCGGAAGGTGTGCCCGTCGGGCGTGGTGCGCAGGTACGTGTTGGCGACGAGCGTCTCCTCCATCTGCCCGTTGCCCGCGTGCCAGGTGAGCAGGGGCGGGATGAGCGTGTGATGCCTGTCGCCTTCGCGTCCGGAGAAGACGAACGGAAAGGAGGTGAAGGTGAAGCCGTCTGCGCGCCGCTCGAAGTAGGTCTGGGCGGCGAAGGTGATGGTGCGGTGTGGCTCGCGGCGGCGGAAGGCGAGCAGCGGCGGGAGGATGTCCGTGCGGGTGCCGGCGCGCGCGTCTTCGGACGAGAGCCACAGCGGGAGCACGCCCTCCCAGCGGCGTTGGGCGACGGTGTCCTCGTGGCGGTAGTACGGCGCTGCCCACAGGGTGCGGCTGGCGGGGCCTTCGTGCTGCAGGAAGAGCGGCGGGACCGCGTCATAGGAGAAGCTCGGGCCGCGGCCGCGGAAGTAGAAGGGCACCACGCCGAGGTGTGACTGCGCGGGCGTCTTCTTCACGTAGACGTTGCCGGCGATGGTGGTGGCGCGCTCGCCCTCGCGGTGCACGAGCAGCAGCGGGGCGACGCCGAGCGTGAAGCCGCCCGGTCGCTTCTGGTACCCGGTGTTGAGGATCCAGGTGGTCTCCGTTTCGCCGTCGCCGCCGTGGTAGGCGAGCAGCGGCGGGATGAGCGTGTGGTGCCGCGCGCCCGTGCGGCCCGCGAAGAAGACGGGGACGGAGGCCAGGGTGAAGCCGTCCTCGCGCGTGCGCAGGTACGTGTTCACCGCCCAGAGCGCGGTGCCCCCGTCCGGCAGTTCGCGTCGGTAGGTGAGCAGCGGCGGGAGGACGTCGTAGCGGTGGCCGTTCTTCTCCCCGCCGAGCCACAAGGGGAGCAGGCCCGCGTGCCAGTCGCTCCCGCTTCGATGACCGAAGAACGGCCCGGCGATGGTGGTGAGCGAGCTGTCGTCGCGTGCGCCCCAGCGCCAGAGCAGCGGTGGGACCACCGTGTACCAGCGCTTCTCGCCTTCGCCGGAGAAGAAGAAGGGCACCACCGCGAGGTGCCGCCGGTCCCGCCATTGGCTGACGAAGACGTTGCCGGCGAGCGTGCGGGTGACCTCGCGATCTCCCCAGCGCCAGTAGAGCGGCGGGAGGAAGGTGTGGTGTTCGCCGCTGAGGTCGTCTCGGCCCGCGAAGTAGAGCGGCGCGAACCCCTGCGAGAAGCCGCGGGGGGTGGTGCGGCGGAAGGCGAGCCCCGCGATCCAGGTGTCGTGTTCGTTGTCCCCCCAGCGCCAGTAGAGCGGCGGGAAGAAGGTGTGGTGTTCGCCGGTGCGTGCGTCGCGGCCCCAGAAGGCGAAGGGCGCGAGCGCCCCGCTGCGTCGGACGATGGAGCCATTGGGTTCGTCTCGTTCCCGCGTCGACCAGAAGAAGGGGAAGACGAGGTCCGCGTCCGCGAGCCGGTCTCGGCGGCGGAAGTAGTTCAGCACCAGGCGCGCGGTGCCTTCCCTGTCGATGCGGTGGCCGTAGAGCGGCGTGATGAAGGTGCGACTGTCCGGCGCGCAGTGCGAGAAGAGGAGCGGCGCCAGAAGCTGGGTGCGTGTGCCGGCGTCGTGGTCCGAGGTCCGGAGATAGACGAGGCCCGCCCAGGTGAAGGTGCGCTCGCGGTTGGTCAGGAAGAGCGGTGGCAGGCGGGCGGCGCCGGGGAGGAACGCTTCGGGGTCTGCTCGGAGCTGCTCGATGTACGCGACCCGCGCGCGCTCGTGCTCGGGGATGCAGTCGAAGAGTGGAGCGCCTTGACTGCTGCCGGTCTCGCCGCCGGCCGCGTCCCCCGGCTCGGCAGTGACGTCGGCGCTGGCGGCCAGTGCCATCACCGCTGGCAGAAGCAGCACATGCTTCCGGAGTGGCATCCAGCTTCTCCTTCCGGCCCGGCCTCGGAGGCGATGCTCCCCTGGCCGTTGCCTGGGACGCAACCGGAGAGGATTGGGTTCGTCCGACGCGAAGGCGGCGAGCGCGATGGCGGGTCCAGTGGATCCCGGCCGGCCGCGGCGCGCGCGCACGTTGGCGATGCGGTGGACGGCAGCGGGTGCGACAGCGGCAGGGAGGGGGAGCAGTCGGGTCACACACCGCCAGCAGGGAGGTGGTCCGCCCGGCCCTCTTGCTCCCACCTGCTTCGGCCCGTGGGTGGTGCTCGACTTCGTGGCCGCGGTTTCGCCCCCGAGCCGCTTCAGGTCCGCGTCGCGCGGATCCGTCGCCAGACCGGTTCCGGAGCCCAGCTCAAGGACCAA
>CAZQVZ010000246.1:0-8665 GCA_964596895.1 uncultured Myxococcaceae bacterium | reverse complement strand
TCCGCACCCACGTGAAGGCCGAGCAGTTCAAGGCCCGCTACGCGCGCGTGCTCGAAGGCGACGTCCACTGGCAGAAGCTCCCCACCGTGAAGGGGGCCATGTTCGACTGGGACCCGAAGTCCACCTACGTCCGCAAGCCGCCCTTCTTCGAGAACGTCCCCAAAGAGCCGTTGGCGCCGAAGGACATCAACAACGCGAGCGTCCTCGCGCTGCTGGGTGACTCGGTCACCACGGACCACATCTCGCCTGCCGGCAACATCTCCAAGTCCGGTCCGGCGGCGAGGTACCTCATGGAGCAGGGCGTGGAGCCGAAGGACTTCAACTCCTACGGCGCGCGGCGCGGCAACCACGAGGTGATGATGCGCGGCACCTTCGCCAACATCCGGCTGCGGAACCTCCTGATCCCCGGCACCGAAGGCGGCGTCACCGAGCACCTGCCCACGCGGGAGAAGATGAGCATCTACGACGCGTCGATGCTCTACCAGAAGGCGGGCACGCCGCTGGTGGTGCTGGCGGGGGCCGAATACGGCACCGGGTCCTCGCGGGACTGGGCGGCCAAGGGCACCATGCTCCTGGGCGTGAAGGCGGTCATCGCCAAGAGCTTCGAGCGGATCCACCGGTCCAACCTGGTGGGCATGGGCGTGCTCCCGCTGCAGTTCGAGGCCGGCCAGGACGCGGCCTCCCTGGGGCTCACCGGCCGGGAGAGCTTCTCCATCTCCGGCATCGCCCAGGGGCTCGCGCCCGGCGCGAAGCTGAAGGTGGTGGCCAAGGGCGAAGGCGGCGAGAAGACCTTCACCGCGCTCTGCCGAATCGACACGCCGAACGAGCTCGACTACTACCGCCACGGCGGCATTCTGCACTACGTGTTGCGCCAGCTCGCCAAGGCTTAGCAGGCAACAATTACTGTGAGCGGGCTGTAAGGATCTCCGTCCTTGCAGCCCGCTTTCTCATTTTCTGAGCGCCGTCTTGAAAGACGACGCGGGGTTGGATCAGAAATCGACGCGGCGGCGGGATTGCAAGGCGTCGACGCATGGCTTTTCCATGCTTTTTGCTGGGTTGCGTGATTTCTGCCGCGCCTGGATTGTGGTGTGGACATGTCTGCTGATGCCCGCCGCCGGCCCAGGCCCCGCTCGTGGGTCCTCACCGGGACCACCCGGGTGATGGACTGCTGTCTCTTCTATTGGGAGGAGAAGGAGGGGACCACCGAGCGGCTGGTCGTCGTGGGTGAAAAGCACTGCGCCCGCTGCGTGAATGAGATCCGCTCGCTCGGCTTCCAGCTCTGCGACGGCGAGCCGGACCCGGGGCAGGGACCGCGCGGACGCTCGTCGTAGGGGACGCCTCCTCTGCTGGCTCGCAGCCTGCGCCACCTTCGCTGCGCCGGCGGCCGCCTCCTGCGCGTGGCGCCCGGCGTCTACCGCTGTTCCGACTTCGAGCCGACCTGGCCGCAGCGCGTGGCCATCTCGGCCAGGAAATACAAACGCGGCGTCCTCTGCCTGCAGCTTCGGCGTGCCTTCACGAGCTGTACTGCCCAACTGGGCGTGCGCTTCGTGACGGACCCTGCGGCGCTCGAGGACTGGGAGGTTGAGGTCATGGAGGTCGAGGGCGTTCGGGTGCGAGCCTCGCGACGACCCGTGGTCGCCCGACGAGGACGATGACGTCCTGGAGCTGGATCTGAAGACCGGGCTCGCCGCGCGCCGGCGCCGCGGACGACCTCCCACCCGGCCGGTCCCTCGCCGCAGGGGCTGCACGCCCAGCGCCACCTGAGCGGCAGTACTTTCGCGGTGCAGCTGGGCTCGGGCAGACTCTGCCGATGAACGCGCTCCTCCTGGCCCTGCTCCTCGCCGGCACGCCCGAGTCCGCACCGGCACCGGCACCCGAGCTGGTCCTCCCCGAGGGGATGCTCCAGTCACTGCTGGAGGCGGCCGCGCCCTTCAACCACGTGATGGACGAGGAGGTCTCGGTCCTCGGCATCTCGAGGAAGGTCCGGCTGGACCTGCGGCTCACCCGCCCGCGCGTCGCCGTGGCACCGGACGGCGTGCGCGTCACCTTCGACTACGACCTGCGTGGGCCGGCGGGGATGTCACAGCGCGGGCAGCTCACGCCGAAGCTCGAGCTGCGGCCGCTCGAGGGGCGCGGGGTCATCGAAGGGAGGCTCACCGGCGCGCGGCTGTCTGCCACCGGGATGGAGATCCCCCTCGACGACCTGTTCGACCCGGTTCACCTCCCCGCCCTGGCTGAGGGGCCGCTGGACGTGGGCGGCACCTCGGTGCAGGCGGCGGTGGAGGCGAAGGAGATTGTCCTCGAGCCCGGGCAGATCCGCGTGAAGGGCGCCTGGCGCTTCGCGAAGGCACCGCCGAAGTCCAGGGCCACGACCGCGACGGAGACGGCGCCGTGAAGTTCCGCGTCGTGCGCTGACCCTGCGCGGGTAGAGTCCCGCGGTCCATGCCGCGTCCCCTGATCGTCGTCGTCCTCTTCGTGGTCCTCGCGGCCGGCGCCATCGGCTGTCCGTCGAAAGATGGGAACGCGAACGCCTCGCTTTCGCTGGAGCGCTGCCGGCTGGAGGGCGTGAGTGGCCAGGCGCGCTGCGGAACGCTCGAGGTCTTCGAGGATCGCGAGGCGAAGCGCGGCCGGAAGCTGAAGCTGCACGTCGCGGTGTTGCCGGCGCTGGCAGCCCGCCCCGAGCCGGACCCGGTGTTCATCCTCGCCGGTGGCCCCGGCCAGTCCGCGACGGGCGTGGCGGGCATGGTCTCGCCTGCTTTGGAGCGGGTGAGAAGAAGGCGGGATCTCGTCTTCGTGGACCAGCGCGGCACCGGCAAATCCGGCCTGCTCGCCTGCGAGCTGGAGCCCGAGACGCCCACCCTGAACGAGAAGCTGCGCGCCGAGTTTGACGAGGCGAAGACGCGCGAATGTGCCCAGGCGCTCTCCAGGGACCACGACCTGCGCCACTACGGCACCGACGTGGCCATGGATGACCTGGACGACGTCCGCGCCGCGCTCGGCTACGAGCAGATAAACCTCTGGGGCGCCAGCTACGGGACCCGGGCCGGACTCGTCTACCTGCGCCGGCACCCCGGGCGCGTGCGCGCTGCCATCCTCGACGGCGTGGCCCCGATGGCGCTGGTCCTCCCGCTGGACGCGGCGAAGGACGCGGACCGGGCCCTGCGGCTGCTCTTCGACGCCTGTGAAGGGGACGAAGGCTGCCGCGCTGCGTACCCGTCCCTGCAGCCGCGCTTCGAGGCGCTCCTGGCAAAGCTGGAGGCGGCCCCGGCGAAGGTGGTGGCGCCGCACCCGGTGACCGGCGAGCCGGAGGAGGTGGAGGTCTCGCGCGACGCATTCATCCGCATCCTCCGGGTGCTGCTCTACCAGCCGGAGGCGACGTCCCTGGTGCCCTTGACGGTGGCGCGCGCGGCAGAAGGGGACTTCCGGCCGTTCCTGGCGCAGTCGGAGTGGGTGAGCAGCGGGTTCGCCAACGACGTGGCGGTGGGGATGTTCATGTCGGTGGTGTGCACCGAGGACGCCCCCTTCCTCGACGAGGCGGAGATCCGCAAGCGCGCGGAGGGCACGTACATCGGGCCCACGTTCGCGCTCGACATCGCGAAGAGCTGCTCGGTCTGGCCGGCGGGGGAGGTGGCAGAGGGCTTCCGCGAGCCTGTGCAGTCGGACGTGCCGGTGCTCCTGCTCTCCGGCGAGCTGGATCCGGTGACCCCGCCGCGCTGGGCAGAGGAGGCGAAGGCGCACCTGCCCAACGCGAAGCACCTGGAGCTGCCGGCCACGGGCCACGGCACCCTGGGCAACGCGTGCGTCCGCAAGCTCATCGAGCGGTTCCTCGACGCGGGCAACACCTCGGTGGTCCCCGACGCGTGCGACGAGGTGACCCGCCCACCCTTCTTCGTGAACTTCGCGGGGCCGAGGCCATGATCGAGGTGAGGGGGCTGCACAAGCGCTTCGGCGAGCGGGTGGCGGTGGAGGAGGTCACCTTCAGCGCCGCGGACGGGCAGGTGACGGGCCTGCTCGGTCCCAACGGCGCGGGGAAGACCACCACCTTGCGGATGCTCTATTCGCTCATCCACCCGGACCGCGGCACCGCCACGGTGGACGGCATCGACGTGGCGACAGACCCGATGGCGGCACGCGGCCGGCTGGGCGTGTTGCCGGACGCGCGCGGCCTCTACCCGCGGCTGACGGTGAAGGAGCACGTCGAGTACTTCGGGCGGCTGCACGGACTCGAAGGGGACAAGCTCGCCGCGCGTGCGGAGGCGGTGAGGGCGCTGTTGGAGCTGGATGACATCTGGAAGCGCCGCACCGAAGGCTTCAGCCAGGGGGAGCGGATGAAGGTGGCCATCGCCCGCGCGCTGGTGCACGGCCCGGGCAACGTCATCCTCGACGAGCCCACCAACGGCCTGGACGTGATGGCCACCCGCTCCATGCGCGCCGTCATCCGCAGGCTCCGGGAGCAGGGCGTGTGCGTGCTCTTCTCCAGCCACGTGATGCAGGAGGTCTCTGCGCTGTGTGACCGGATCGTGGTGATCGCGCGGGGCCGGGTGGTGGCGCAGGGGACGCCGGCCGAGCTGGTGACGCAGACCGGACGGGCGAGCCTGGAGGACGCCTTCGTACACCTGGTGGGCATCGAAGGGCCTGCGCCGGAAGGGGAGGCGCGGTCATGACGCGCATCTGGGCGGCGGTGTTCCGCAAGGAGCTCGTGGACCACGGGCGGGACTCACGGTCCATCGGCTCGGCGCTCCTGTTCCCCATCTTCGGGCCGGTGGTCTTCGCCTCGATGATGACGGTGATGGCCGGCTGGGCGGACGCGGGCAAGCCGGTGAAGGTGGCGGTGGTGAACGCGGAGCAGGCGCCGAACCTGGTGGGCTTCCTCACCCGGCACGGCGTGGAGCTCGCGGCGGACGCGGCGGACCACGAAAAGCAGGTCCAGGACGGAGAGGTGGACGCGGCGCTGGTGCTCTCGGACGACTACGCCGAGCGCTGGCAGAAGGGCGAACCGGCGGAGCTGGTGCTGCTCTCGGACCAGTCCCGGCGCGCCTCCTCCGGCCAGGTGCGCAGGCTGGGGAATCTGCTCGACGCGTGGAGCGGGATGGTGGGCAGCCAGCGGCTGCTCGCGCGCGGCGTGGCGCCGGAGTTCGCGCGTCCGCTGAAGGTAGAGGAGGTGGACCTGGCCACCCCCGAGAAGCTCGCGGCCATGCTCTTGAACTCCATCCCGCTGTTCCTGGTGCTGGCCTGCTTCGTGGGCGGGATGAACGTGGCCATCGACGCCACCGCCGGCGAGCGCGAGCGCGGCTCATTGGAGCCGCTCCTGGTGAACCCGGTGGAGCGGGGCGCGCTGGTGGGCGGCAAGTGGCTGAGCACGGTGGTGGTGGCGTCGCTGGCGGTGCTGCTCACGTTGGCGGGCTTCATGATCGCCATGGGGCGGGTGCCGCTGGAGATCCTCGGCGTGAAGCCGAAGCTGGGCTTGACCGAGGCCTTCGGCATCGCCGCCGCGGTGCTGCCTTTGACCCTGCTCGCGTCCGCGGTGCAGATGTTGGTGGCGACCTACGCGCGCAGCTTCAAGGAGGCGCAGACGTACCTGTCGCTCCTGCTCTTCCTGCCGGTGATTCCGGGCCTGGTGACCACCTTCGTGCCGTTCGAAGGGTCGGCGCTGACGGCGCTGGTGCCGGTGCTCGGCCAGCACCAGCTCATCGATGACGTGCTGTCGGGCGAGGGGCTCTCGCCGCTGGCGCTGGGCGCGTCCCTCGTGGGCATCGCCGTACCGAGCGCGCTGTGTCTGTGGGCCTGCGCGCGGCTGCTCCGGAGCGAGCGGATCATCTTCGGCCGGTAGGCCGCCTAGAGAATCTTCCCGCGCATCGCCTTCTTGTCGCCCTGGCGTTTCTTCCCCTCCAGGCGCCGCTTCTTCGACCCCAGCGTGGGCCGGGTCGGTCTGCGCTTCTTGGCGACATGGGTGAGGGCCTTCAACTCCAGCCGCAGCCGGGAGAGCGCCACCGAGCGGTTCTGCGCCTGGCTGCGTCGTTCGGTGGCGGTGACGGTGACGCCGGTGGGCGGGTGCCGGAGCCGGACGCCGGATTCGGTCTTGTTCCGGTGCTGGCCGCCCGGGCCAGAGGCGATGAAGAACTCCTCCTCGCATTCGCGGGAGAGGGGCTCGTCGTCCAGCGCGAGCGCTCGGCGCGCGGCGTCCCGGCGCTGGGGATCTATGGTCTCGGCCATGACCGACTATCTCCTCTCCGCCGGCATCCTGGTGGCGCTGGCGTTCGTGGTCTCGCTGGTCATCCGCGCGCTGACGCGCAAGCGGCCACGGCCCTGACCATGCCTCCTGCCTGCTGGCCAGGCGAGCACGACGGCGATGGTCTCCGCCCCCCCGCATGCACAGTCTTGGGACATGGACCGTCTTCAAGGTGAGTGGAAGGTGCGGCGCGAGTCCGGGTTGCTCCCGCCGTTCGGCATCCACAAGCGCATCAAGGGCGACAGGGGCTGGACGATGATCGGGCCCATCCCCGTGGCACCATTCCGGGTGGTGGGCACGAAGCTTCGCTACACGCTGCTGCCGGTGGAGGACGAACTCGACCTGCTCGATGATGGGACCTTCGTGGGCCGCGGGTACCTGTTCGGGAAGAAGTTCTGCCGCTTCCGGATGGAGGCGGAGCACTAATCCCGGGTCACGGCGCGCAGGATGAGCTCTCGCCGCGCGTCGAGCAGCCGCAGGGACAGGGGCAGCAGCGCCCGGTAGGCGAGGGCCGCGAGCACCGCCGCGCCCGCCAGGAGCAGCACGCTTCGGACGTCCGGTCCTGCCTCGCCGTTGAGCCGGAGGGCGGCGGTGAAGGGCGCAGCGCCGAGGCCTGCCGCCACCACGCCCAACATGGACGCCGCGAAGGGGAGCTTGTCCCGCCGCTTCAAGGAGGCGTGGAACTTCACCGGAAAGAAGACCGAGAGCAGGTTCCCCGCCGCGAGCAGCACCGGCAGCATCACCCCCACGGCGAGCACCGCGCAGGCCCAGGTGATGAGCGAGCCTGCGCCGAAGTAGACGACGTAGAAGACGCTGACCAGCAGCGCGAGCCCGAAGCCTGCGGCGCCATGCACCACGTTCTTCGCGCGCATCACATCGCCCACCTCCATGGGCGCGGTGAGGAAGATGGCGAAGCCGTGGCCGTCGTAGGCGAACGTGTTCTGGGAGAACGTGGAGGACAGCACGATGCAGCCGTAGAGGCACAGCGCGCCCAGGAGCCACGCGTCCGCGGCAGGACCGAGGAAGTGCAGGAAGAGGGCTCGGCCGGAGATGAGCTTGAGGAGGATGGCGAGCAGGAACGGGACCGCCGCCAAAAGCCGGGCCTTGGGGTTGCGCCAGAGGTCCAGCGCCTCGCGGATGAGCAGGGTGGAGAAGCGGGAGCGCGCGGTGCCGAAGGGGTTGGCGTCCCGCTTCTGGTTGATGGGCGGGCCCGCGCGGCCCGCCTGGTCATGGAAGCGGATGAGCATCCGCCACGCCAGGTAGAGCGGGATGAGGGTGAAGAAGGTCATCCCCACGCCGGAGACGAGCGCGCCGGTGACGTTGCCGAAGGACAGGCGCACGAGCCCATGGCCGAAGAAGCCCGGCGGCACGCGGGAGAGCGCCACCGCCGCATCCGCGATCATGTTCGAGTTCACCGCCGCAAGTCCCCCGCCCACCTCGGTGAGCCAGTCGGTGGGGATGGGCGGGATGAACGACGCGCCGACGAGGAAGACGAGGAAGAACCCGCCGATCAGCTCGGCGCTGCGCTTCTGGCGGAGCACGTTCAGGACCATGTGCAGGCCGAGCCTGCTCCACGCCGCGTTCATGAACGCGTAGAGCACAAAGAGCCCGAGCGCGAGGGGGATGGAGGCGGGCGGGTGATTCCTGGAATAGCCGATGGCCGCGCCGACCACGGGCGCGTAGAAGACGAAGGCCCGCGGCTCGAAGAGGCTCGCCACCGTGGAGGCGATGAGCAGCCGGAAGGTGGAGATGGGGAACGCCCCATACCGGGACAGCTCGCTGTGGTCATCCACGCCCGCGGAGAGCAGGGGCCACAGGGTCCAGGTGAGGGAGGTGACGAAGCAGAGGATGTTGAGGAAGAAGCGGCTCCACATCAGGGAGCCCGCGACCGGGTCCCAGGTGAGCAGGTTGTAGAAGCCGAGCCCCAGCGCCAGCCCCGGCGCGCTGGACGCCAGGAAGGAGGCGATGGCGAGGATGCGCCCGCGGCGGGACCCCGCGTTGAGGCCAATCTGCAGCCGCAGGCCCCACAGCAGCCACAGGTGGCGGAAGAAGCCCGGCGCGGCGGGGGTCACGCGGTCTCCCGCTCCGGCTGTGCGGTGAGGTCGCCTTCGGTTTCGCCTTCGGGGCCGGTGCCCTGTGAGCCGTAGAAGCTCAGCCGGGCGTTCCGGGCCGCCGGCACCTGGACGAGCTTCTCGAAGACCTGCTCCAGGGAGCCCACGTTGGCGCGCGCGCAGAGCTCCCCGACGGTCCCCTGGTCCACCATCTTCCCTGTGCGGATGACGCCCGCGTGGGTGGCGAGCCGTTCGGCGATTTCGAGGACGTGGGTGGTGAGCAGGAGCGTCACGCCGCGGCGGGAGAGCTCGCGGAGGAGCTCGCGGATGACGCCGGCGGCGAGGACGTCGATGCCCTCGAAGGGCTCGTCGAGGAAGACCAGCT
>CAZQVZ010000245.1:0-8675 GCA_964596895.1 uncultured Myxococcaceae bacterium | reverse complement strand
CCGCCGAAGTGCCGGTGGACATGAACGCCTTCAAGAGCCAGCAGCACCGCTGGGCCAAGGGCTCCATCCAGACGGCGCGCAAGCTGCTCCCCACCATCCTCAAGAGCGATCTGCCGGTGGCGGTGAAGCGGGAGGCCTTCTTCCACCTCACCAACAACCTGGCCTACCTCCTGATGGTGCTGCTGTCGGTGATGATGCCCATCAGCATGGTGGTGCGGTTTCAGCACGGCCTGTACGGCACGCTGTTTTTGGACCTGCCGTTCTTCCTCACCGCCACCGCCTCGGTGTGCTTCTTCTACGTGGCCAGCCAGCGGGAGCGCGGCGGCAGCCTCTGGGAGCGGGTGAAGTTCCTGCCGTTCCTGATGAGCCTCGGCATCGGCCTCGCGGTGAACAACGCCCGCGCGGTGGTGGAGGCGCTGCTCAGCCAGCAGTCCGCGTTCACCCGCACGCCCAAGACCGGCGCGGAGGGGAAGGTCCTCAAGGTGGAGGTGAAGAAGGCCTACCTCGGCGACAAGACCCTGGCCTCCTTGTTCGAGGTGGCGCTGGGCATCTACTTCACCTTCGCGGTGTGGTTCGCGCTCGACAACGCGGTGTGGGCGTCGGTGCCGTTCCTGCTGCTCTTCCAGGTGGGCTACCTCTACGTGGGGCTCACCAGCCTCCTGCAGGGGCGGCTCGGGCGCTTCGGGGACCGGCCGCTGTTCACGCCGGCGGTCTCCTCCTAGCCGCGAGCTTCCCGACGAGCGCCAGGACCTTCGCGGCCTGGCCTTCGTCCTTGAACAAGAAGCGCAGGCCCATCCCCGGCACCTCGCCGCCGGAGCGCCGCCAGACGACCTGGGCGGCAAGCTCGAGGCGCCGCAGCGCGCCCGGTGGCCGGAAGCCCACCTCCACCTTCGAGCCCCCCGCCAGCGGCTGCGCCGTCTGGATGAAGGCCCCGCCCGCGGAGAGATCCGCGAGGAGCTCCCGGCGCGTCCGCCCCGCGTGGCGCAGGGACACCTTCAGCCCCACGCCCAGCCGCTCCTGGGCGCGGTGGAGGTCGTCCGGGGTGTGGCCCCGCGCGTGGGCGAGCAGCCGGTCTCTCGCGGCGACGTCCTCGGAGACGAAGTCGAGCCCATAGCCCTCTGGCAGCCCCCGCGCGGCCCTCCGCCGGACCCAGCCGAGCCGGGTGCGCACGGTGAAGTGCCGCGCGCCGCCGCCCTGCACCGCGACGGTGAGGACCACGGGGGCGCCGAGCGGGCCGGGCGCAGGCCCCTCCACGGTCACCCCGCCGAGCTGGCCGTTGGGGTAGAGCTGCGCGAGCAGGTCCTCTGCCCGCGACACGGTCAAGGTGACAGCGAGGGGCCCCTGCGTGGCGGCGCGGGTCATCAGGGGCTGGGGTGACGCTCCAGCAGCAGGGCGTTGTCCACCCGGGGTTCGCCGGCCACCGTCTTCGCCCGGAGCCGCGCGTGGCTCATGAAGAGGCGGTCCCCGAGGAAGGCCGCGTCCGCGAAGAAGCCCACGGCGCCTTCGCTGCGCACGGTCTTCAAGATCTCCCAGGCAGACGTCCTCGAGGCGAGCTTCAGGTCCCCGCGGGTGGCGTCCTGGTAGACGGCGAAGAGCGCGCCGGTGGGACCGAAGGCCAAAGAGACGTCCGCGCCCACCCAGCCGGCGTCACCGCTGCCCGGTGCGCCCACGCCGGGGTCGATGATCTCCGGGGTCAGGCCCGAGGTGAGGTTCTGGTGGTAGAGGAACTTGAGCTGCCGCGAGGAGAAGTCGTGGTAGGCGATGGCGAGGTTGCCGTTGGCCGGATCGATGGCGAGGTCCCCGAACCAGCCGGTGTCGCCATTCGCGTCGAGCACCACCGGGGCGGTGGCCGTCCCGGCGGCGTTCACCCTCAGCCCCTCCAGCCTCCCGGCGCCGCCTGAGCGCCGCATGTAGACCACCACCGCGTCCTTGTTCTGGGCGGCCACCTTGGCGAAGAGGCCCACCCCGTCGGTGAGGTCGTTGAGCGCGGACGGGTTGTACTTCTCCGCGCAGGTGGGGGTGCCGCCGCTGTCCACGCAGACCTCGGTGTTCGGATCACACGCGCCGCCGCAGCCTTCGGACGCCACGAAGCAGGCGGCCCCGGCGCCCGCGTCCGCGCAGGTGTCGGTGCAGTCTGCGCAGGCGGGCGCGGTGCCGCTCTGGCAGGCGAGCGTGGTGATCTGGAAGTCGGCCGCTGACGCCGGGTTCGCGGTGGTGGCGCGGGCCAGCTTCAGCGCGGTGAGGTACTTCTTCTCTCCCGCGGGCGGCGAGCCCGGACAGGACGAGGCGTCGAACCCGTCCTGCGCGCCCTTCTGGAAGTAGGCGATGAGCGGGTGGCCATCCGAGTCCAGGGCGATGGAGGTGTAGCGGCCCAGGTCCGCCTGGTCCCCGTCCACCTTGAAGGTGCGCCAGGCGCCGTCCTGCGCGCGGACCGCCAGCTTCAGGTCCCCCGCCCCGACGTCGTAGTAGCTGACGTAGACGCGGCCGCCGCCCGTGGCGAGGTCGGTGTAGCGGCCCACATCCCCGCCGGGCTCCACCACGCCGCCGCGGGCCCCGGACGGGCCGTACTTCACCGGCGCGTTGGCGGGGACGCCGTCCACGTAGTCCTGGCGCGCGAGCTTGCCGTCCGCGTCATGGCGGTTCACCACCAGGTCTCCGTACTGGCCGTCGTAGTGGGAGATGAAGATCTGCCCCTCCGCCACGGTGCCGATGGCGGAGTGCCGTCCGAGGTCGTGGCTCTGCAGCGGCGGCAGCTCCGCGCAGGTGCAGTCCACCGCCGGGAGGTTGCAGGTGTCCCAGATGTTGGTGTTGTCCACGAAGGTGGCGAGGAAGCCGGGGTCACAGCTCACCGCGCACGCGTACTCCTGGCAGCGCTCTGAGGAGGGGACGCAGGCCGCGCCCGACGGACAGGTGCCCTCGCACGGCAGGTTCGCCATGCACTGGCCCTGGAAGCAGGCCTGGCCTTCGGGGCACTGGCCCAGTTCGCCGCAGCCGCGGAACACGCAGCGGTTGGTGGTGCCGTACAGGTCTGTCCAGACCTCGCAGAAGCGGTCTCCGGAGTCGCCGCAGTCGGCGTCGGTGTCACACTCGAGGAACCGGTCGAAGCACTTCTTGCGGTCCGAGGGGCAGGTCTGGCCGGGGCAGCAGTCCGCCTCGGTGTTGCAGCGCCGGTCCTGCCGGGTGCAGCACATCAGGCCGCCGCGGTCCTTCACCTCCTGGCAGGCGTAGTGGTCCCCGCAGTCGGACTCTTCGCTGCAGGCGTCGAAGCGGTCCGGCGCGACGTTGGCCACGCCCTCGCACGGCTTGCTGTCGGTGATGGGGGGGCCGCCACAGCGGCAGGCGCTGAGCACCCCGAAGAGGGAGAGGAAGAGCCAGAGGGCCACGCGGGGGGTGGACATGGCGCGCATCCTACCTTCTGCCCGTGCCCGGCTGCCATGGCGGGCGGCCTTCCGGCGGCCAGGCCCTATTCGGATGGCGCGGGCTCGTCCGGCGCGTCCTCCGCCGGGGCGTGCTCGTCAGGCGGGAGCCGGACGAGTCGGTGCGTCTGCCACACCGCCTCCTGTGGCACCGGGGCGACCTCGCAGGTCTGCTCGTCCACGGCCAACTCCCCCACCGTCTCCAGCACCAGGGCCACCTCCTCGCAGGCGACGACCCGGGTGGGGAAGGCGACCTCGCAGGCCGTGCCGCCGGCGAAGATGCGCGCGCGCGCCTGGCCCAGGAAGCCGTCCGCGCCGCGCCGCAGGACGATGAGCGGACCCGCATCCGCCGCCTGGCCGTCCGCGGGGGCGCGGCGCACCGTGAGCCCGAGCACCTCCCCGTCATCCGAGGCCAGGTACTCCCAGTCCCGCCGGCCTTCGTGCACGAACGTCCCGGTGACCTTCGCGTCGCACCCGGGGGGGAGCACGAAGGCGGGCGGTGGGGGAGGGGGCGGCGGGGTCTTCCGGACCTGCGGCCGCTTCGGACAGCCCGCGAGCAGGACGAGGGCCGCGAGGGCCAAGGCAGGGGCGCACGCGCACAGACGGACGGGCAACATGGACGTGCGGACCCTATCAGCCCTAACCTTCGCGGCCATGTACGCCCGTCGCATCCTCCTGTGCACCGCCCTGGCGCTGCTCGTGGCGCTCGTCCCCGCGGGAGCCCACGCCCAGCTCGACGACTTCCTCGAGCCTTTGACCCCGGCGCCGAAGCAGTCGCCCCGGAAGAAGAAGGCGCCCAGGAAGGTGGCCCCCAAACGGAAGAAGGCGCCTCCCCCGCAAGAAGACCTCTTCGCCGAACCGCTGGTGCGCACCGGCACGCTGTGGGTGACGGTGGCCGGGCCGGAGGACGGCGTCCTGGTCACCGTGAATGGCGAGCCCATCCCTGCCGGCAAGAAGGTGGAGGTCGAGGCAGGGGCGCACGCCCTGGAGGTGAAGCGCGCGGGGTGGACCCGCTTCTCCCGGATGGTGAACGTGGAGGCGGGGCAGGTGCTCACCTTGCCGGTGGCGCTGGACCCGGTGGCCGGCGTGCTCTCGGTGCGCTCGGACGTGGCGGGCAGCGCGGTGCTCGTGGATGGAAAGCAGCTGGGCACAGCGCCCCTGTCGGAGCAGCTCATCCCGCCCGGCATGCACGAGGTGATCGTCCGGCGCGATGGGTTCGAAGATCACGTCTCGCGGCTCGCGGTGCGCGCAGGCCGGGACTACAGCGTGACCGCCAACCTCCGCCCGCTCGATGGGGACCGGCCCATGGCCTCGCGGCTTCTGCCCGACTCCACGGCGGATACAGGCGTGCCCTTGCACGTGCAGGACCAGACGTTGACCTCCTCTCCCGCGTGGTACGGGCGCTGGTACGTGTGGGCCGGTGCCGCGGCGGTGGCCGCAGTCGTCACGGGCGCGGTGGTGGTGGCCAACAACAACAGCGGAACGACCCATCCGCAGTCGTACGAGATCTGCGGGCGCGAGTGTGACGCGGTGATGAACGCGCCGGTGCCCTCGGCAGTGGGCCGGTTCTGACCGGGGCTACTGGTTGCGCAGGTCGTCGTCCCCGCGGCCGTCGGGGTACTCCAGCACCAGCCACACGTCGGTGACCCGGCCCACTCCCCCCACGTCCAGCGCGGTGGCGCGGACCCGGAACGGCTTGCCCTCCGGCAACAGCCGGGTGATGTCTATCTCCCCGGGCCCGAAGGCGAAGGCCAACTGCCCGAGGTTGTCGATGTGCTCGGGCCCCACCTTCACGCCCTGCGCGAAGCCGGCGTTGCCGCGAGAGAGCAGCGCGCCCGCGTCGTCGAGCACCTCGAAGAGGATGAAGTTGTCCACGCTCCAGCCGGTCTGCCCGTCGGCGTCGCCGTAGAGCCTGGCGCGGGCGCCCTTCAGTTCCAGAAGCGGCGTTTCGCCCACCGCCACGACGCGCGGCTGCCGGTCGAAGTCTCGGGTGTCGACCTCGACGTCGGCGCGCGGGTCTTCGAACTGGCTGCTCTCCCGCTCCGGCGTCGCCGCCAGAAGCTGCACCGGGCGCGGCGGGCCGCTCTGGGGGGTGGGCGCAGGCTTGGAATGCGCGCAGGCGCAGGCGGTGAACACCAGGGCAGCGCAGACGAGGCGGGAGGGCAGGTGGCTCACGAGGCCGCGTTGTAACATGCCGCCGCATGCGTCGGCCCCTCCCGTCCCTCCTCCTGGCACTCGGCGCATGGAGCCTCTCCTGCGCCGGCGCAGCCTCCGCCCAGGACCTCTCGCCGGAGGTGCAGCTGTGTCTGCAGCACCTTCGGGAGGGCGAGCGCGCGCGGCTGACGAAGGCGCTGGGGCCGCTGGAGGAGCTGCCCCTGTACCGGCTGCAGCTCGAAGTGGACCCCGCCTCGCGGAAGGTGACCGGCCGCGCGCAGGTCCTCTATGTGGCGAAGGAGCGGACCCTGGCGGCGGTGTACCTGCGGGTGACGCCCAACGCGCAGGGGCCGCGGGTGAAGCTCTCCCACGCCACCTTGAACGGGCAGCCGGCGGTGCTCGAGCAGCCCGAGCCCACGCTGTACCGGATACGGCTGGAGCCCCACGTCCCGCCCGGCGGGGCGGCCGCGGTGGAGGTGCGGCTGGAGGCCACCGTGCCCGAGCTGCCCGCGCGCGCCCAGGGACTTCTGGGCGGGCTCGGCACCGGCTCGGGTCCCAGAGACTACGGGGCCTTCGCGGCGTCTGCGGAGGGGATGCTCCTCTCCGGCATCCTGCCCATGGTCCCCCCGTTCGACGCCGAAGGCGAACCCTGGCCGGGCCCCAGCGGCCTGGGGGATCTCTCCACCTTCGCGCCCTCGCTGGTGCTGGCCAGCATCACCGCCCCGGCCGGCTTCACGGTGGTGGCCAGCGGCGCCGCGCTGGGGGAGGTGCCCGAGCCGGATGGGCGGGTGCGCTACTCCTTCGCCGCCGCCGGCGTGCGTGACTACCCGGTGATCATCGGTCGCGGGTTCGAGCGGGCCGAAGGTGAGGTCAACGGCCTCACCGTCCAGAGCTACTACCAGAAGGCCCACGCCGAGGCGGGCGGGAAGGCGCTCTCGCAGACGAAGGCCGCGGTGGCCGCGCTCGAGAAGCGGCTGGGGCCCCTGCCGCACAAGACCCTGCGGGTGGTGGAGGCGCCGTTGACGAGCGGCGCCGGCGGGATGGAGTTCTCCGGCCTCATCGTCCTTTCGTCCGGGCTGTACCAGGGCGCGCAGGATCCCGCCGCGGCCCTCGGCCTGCCGCCAGGCTTCGACCAGCTCCTCGGCGCCATGGGCGGGGGCGGCGGCGGCCTGGGGAAGATGTTGGGGGAGACGCTGGAGCTCACCGTGGCGCACGAGGTGGCGCACCAGTACTTCGCCGGCCTGGTGGGCTCGGACCCGGTGCGCTCGCCGGTGGTGGACGAGGCGTTGGCCCAGTACACCGCGCTGCTCTACTTCGAGTGGAAGCACGGCGCCGCCGCGGCGGAGAAGCTGCGGCGCGAGCACCTGGTGACGCCGTACCACTTCTACCGGATGGGGGGCGGCGCCGACGGCCCGGCGTCGCGCCCCACGAGCGACTTCTCCGGCTCCGGTGAATACGCCGCGCTGGTGTATGCGAAGGCGCCGCTGCTGTTCGCCGCGCAGCGCAAGCAGGTGGGGGATGCGGCCTTCTTCAAGGGCCTTCGGGCCTACGTGGACGCCTACCGCTGGCGCTGGTCCTGCGAAGACTGCTTCACGACGGGCCTGGGGAAGGCGAACCCCAGGCACGCCGCCGCGCTCGGCAAGCTGCAGCGCCGCTGGTGGGACGAGGCCCACGGCGACGCGGATCTCGGCCAGCCCTCCATGGCGGGGATGATGGAGCAGCTCACCGGCCAGAAGATGGACCCGAAGACCGAAGCCCTGCTCCGCCAGCTGCTGCCGCAGCTGATTGGGCCGTAGAGGGCGGGCGGGAGAGGGCCGCCGCGTCGCCTAGAAGCGGTAGCCGACGCCCAGGAGCACGTCCATGGCGAAGTCCGCGTCGCCCGAGCGCGTGTGGATGGACGGGCCGAACTTCATGTTCACGTTCACCGACAGGTTCCGGTCGATGAAGTATTCGGCGCCGCCGCCGAAGAGCAGCGGCACGTAGAAGCCGGAGTAGATCTGGCTGCGGCCGAAGACCACGAACATGGGCATGTCCATGCCGAAGTTGAGGAGGATGGCGCCGCCCACGCGCACGCCCGCGGCGACCTTCAGGGGCAGCGCCATGCCGGTGACGCTGCTGCGGCGGCCGGGCGGGAAGTAGAAGAGGGGCCCGGGCGCGAACTCCACGCCGAGGTTGAACTTGCTCCGGTCGATGAGCTGCAGCCTCGCCACGCCCTGGATCTTGATGCCCAGGAAGGTGTCGCGGACGCGGCTCTCGAAGCCCCAGTTGAGGGGGGTGAAGCGCACCCCGAGGTCGAACTCGCGGGTGGCGCCGTGAAGGAAGGTGGCGGAGAGCCCCGGCCAGCCCACCTGCGCGCCGATGACGTTGTTGCCTGCGCCCACGGTCTGGCCGCTGTGCAGGGACCACCCCTGTCCGGCGCGGCTCACCACCGGGGGTGACCCAGCCTCCTGCGCGCGCGCAGCGGACGCCGCGGACAGGACCGACAGGGCAACCACGATGAAGGCAGAACGCATCCCATTCCTCCCAGAGCTTGGACGCGGCCGTTCTACCGCGAGGATCCGTCCGCGTCGCCCAAATCGCCCGGGGTGAACCGGCTTTGTGACGAGGCGGGCCCTACGCCGGCTGGCCGCGCGCTTTGGCCAGCGCCACGAAGGCGTCCACCAGCGCCTGGAGCTTCTCTTCCGCGCGCGCGCGGGCGGCGGGCATGGCCTCCCCGCCCTCCAGCGGTTCGCGCAGGTCCACGTAGTACTTGATCTTGGGCTCGGTGCCGGACGGGCGAAGGGTGATCCGCGAGCCGCCCTGCAGTTCGTAGGCGATGACGTTGGAGGGCGGCAGCCCCCGGGCGCCCTTCGCGTAGTCGTGCGCCGCCTCCACCTTCAGCCCACCCACCTCGGGCGGC
Organism: uncultured Myxococcaceae bacterium; assembly: GCA_964596895.1. Lineage (GTDB taxonomy): Bacteria > Myxococcota > Myxococcia > Myxococcales > Myxococcaceae > JAFAFL01. The sequence continues at coordinate 206 of CAZQVZ010000245.1, read as the reverse complement.
GGGCTCTTGCGGAACCCCTCCATGATGGTGGCGATGGTGCGGGCGCCCTCGCTGCCCTTGAAGGTGAAGTTGGCCTGGGTGGCCAGATACAGCCCGTGGCGCCGCCAGATCTCCTCCAGGTAGCCCAGGACGCTCGTCCCGCGGCTGCGGCACCACGCGGCGAGATCCGCGAACACCAGCGCCGCGCCGATGCCGTCCTTGTCCCG
>CAZQVZ010000244.1:0-8694 GCA_964596895.1 uncultured Myxococcaceae bacterium | reverse complement strand
CAGCCGGAGGTGGTCCTGCGCGCGAACCGGCCGGACGAAAGGGTGGTCTGGCTGTCGGTGCGCTGCCAGCCCCTCTTCGCGAAGGACGGCGCGCGGGCGGGCACCATCACCTCCTTCGACGACGTCACCGAGCGCAGCCTCGCGGACGCCACCCGGGAACGGCTGTACCGCGAGGCGCGCGAAGCGTTGAGCTCTCGCGACGAGTTCCTCGCCATCGCCGCGCACGAGCTGAAGACGCCCATCACCGGGATGATGCTCCACCTCCAGTCGCTGCTCCGCCGCGCCAACCGGGTGAACCCCGAGCAGATGGTGGACGGGCTGTCGGCCACGCTGCGCCAGGCGCAGAGGCTCCAGTACCTCGTGGAGGTGCTCCTGGACGTGGCGCAGATCAGCGGTGGCAGGCTGTCGCTCGCGCTGCGCGAGGTCGACCTCGGGCAGCTGGTGAAGGAGGTGGCCGAGCGCAGCCGCGGGGAGCTGGACCGCGCCGGGTGCCGGCTGAACCTCCAGGTCTCGGACCCCGTGAACGGCCGCTGGGACGCGGTCCGGCTCGAGCAGGTGATTGGGAACCTCCTCTCCAACGCCGCCAAGTACGCCGCGGGCGCGCCGGTGGACGTGGAGGTGGTCCGCCAGGGCGAACACGCGGTGGTGCGGGTGCGAGACCACGGCAAGGGCATCTCCGCCGCCGAACATGACCGCATCTTCGGCCGCTACCAGCGCGTCCCCAACGACGGCCACTTCGCCGGCCTGGGGCTGGGGCTGTGGATAGTCCGCGAGATCGTCGAGGCGCACGGCGGCCAGGTCAGCGTGCAGAGCGAACAGGGCCGCGGCGCCGAGTTCCTCGTGCGGCTGCCGGCGCAGCCCTGACGGCCTGCCCTCCTGAGGCTCCGGAGGCTCCTGAGGCTCGGGAGAGGGGCGCCCTCCTAGAACGGGATGTTGTCTTCGTCCCCCGGCGGAGGCGGCTCCTGCCCGCCGAACGGGTCCCCGTCGTCGTAGCCACCGCCGCCGCCGCCACCACCACCACCCCCACCGCCCTCACCGCCGCCCTGCCGGGCCAGCTCCTGATCGATGGCGGCGAGCAGCGCCCGCTCCTTGTCGTGGAAGCGCTCCTTGGAGGGGTCCGCCAGAGAGCGCCGCGCGCCGTTGGCGTAGTACTCGAGGTCCTGCTGGCTGGCGCCAGAGATGGGCGCGCCCTTGCTCCGTCCGTAGTTGGGGAACACCGTGGGCAGCCCGCCCGGGCCCACGGGCGCAGCCGAGGCGCGGGGGGCGGAGACCTGCGCTGCCTGCGCCTGCGAGCCGATGAGGAGCTCACCCAGCTGGAGGAGGAAGCTGCCGTCTGGCTGCTGCGTGGCGGAGCCCACCTGCACGCGCTGGCCGGACCGCTGGACGTACACCGGGAAGGTCTGGGACATGCGCCGGGCTTAGGACCCGCGCGCCGGGGCGTCAAGCGCCGCCGGCGCCGAACGCGCCCCGCACCTAGAGGAGCACGCCGCCCAGGAACAGGTAGGCGACGCTGAAGTAGATGACCACGCCGGACACGTCCACGACGGTGGCCACGAAGGGCGCGGACGCGCTCGCGGGATCCGCGCCCATGCGCCGGAGCAGGAACGGCAACATCGACCCCGTCAAGGTCCCCCACAACACCACCGCCAACAGCGAGCAGCCCACGGTGAAGCCCAGCCGCACGGTGATCTCCCCGTACTCGCCGAAGACCCACTCCCAGCCCATGATGCGCAACAGCCCCATCACACCGATGATCGCGCCCAGCGCCAGCCCCGCGCCCAGCTCCTTGGACACCACGCGCACCCAGTCCTGAAGCCGGACCTCGCCCAGCGCCATGGCCCGGACGATCAGCGTGGCCGCCTGGCTGCCGGAGTTGCCGCCGCTGGAGATGATGAGCGGCACCAGCACGCCCAGGACCACCGCCTTGTCGATGGCGCCTTCGAAGTGGCTCATGGCCGCGGTGGTGAACAGCTGCCCCACGAAGAGCACCAGCAGCCAGCCGGCGCGCTTCTTGAGCATGTCCAGGAGGCCGGTCTCGAAGTACGGGGCCTCGAGCGCCTCCATACCGCCCACCTTCTGGATGTCCTCGGTGGCCTCCTCCTGGACGACCTGCACGATGTCGTCGACGGTGACGATGCCCTTCATCCGGTCATCCCCGTCCACCACCGGGATGGCCATCAGGCCGTGTTCGGCGAACAGCCGGCTCACCGCCTCCTGGTCGGTCTCCTCCTGGACCGTCACCAGATCGGTGTCCATCACGTCCGCCACCCGCTTGGACGGCGGCGCGGAGATGAGCTGGCGCAAGGACACCACGCCCAGAAGCTTCTGCGACGCGTCCAGCACGTACGCGTAGTAGACCGTCTCCACCTTCTCCCGCGTCTGCTTGCGCAGGTACGCGAGCGCCTCGTCGGTGGTCATGTCCGGGCGGGCGCGCGCGAAGCGGGGGTTCATCAGCCCGCCCGCGTCGTCCTCTTCGTACGCCATCAGCGCCAGCACCTCGCGGCGCGACGGATCATCCAGAAGCTGCAGGAGCGCATGCCGCTCTTCGACGGGCGCCTCCTGCACGAGATCCACCGCGTCGTCCGGGGCGAGCAGCTTCATCCACGTCCGCCGGTCGGTCTGCGGCATGGCGAGGATCAGCTCGAGCTGCTCAGCGGAGGACAGGGACATGAAGAAGTCGTCAGCGGTGGTGTGCGGGACGAGCTTGAAGCTCTCCACCCGCTCCTCGCGCGACAGCGCCGGCCAGGCGTCGCGGAGCTCCTGCGGGAAGATGGGCTCGGGATCGTACGCCATCGCGCGAGCGGCCTTAGCAGGCGGGCCGGTGCGCGTCAGCGGGCAAAGTTTTGACAGGTTCCCCACTCCGTCTCTAATCGCTCGCCACAAGCCGGTAGCGCGCTGTAGCAGCCGGACAACGGAGGGGTGACATGCAGGACTTGAGCGGATCCGTGGCGGTCGAGAACCCAGGCACCTCGGGCGTCGGCGAAGGCAGGGTGGAGGGCCGCGGCGAAGGCAGCGGCGAGTTGACGGACCGGAAGGCGGACGTCGTCTCCACCCACGTGCTCGTCCCCGAGGCGGAGGCGGAGAAGCTGCGCCTTCTGTCCCGGAAGACCCGGGTGGCCCAGAGCGAATACCTCCGCGAGGCGGTGGACGACCTGCTGGTGAAGTACGACAAGCTCGCCGGCAAGGACGGCAACGCGTGAGCCGCCGCGCGCGCAGGGCAGCGGCCACGTCCGCGGTGATCGGCTCCGCGGTGATCGGCAAGGTGGGGGTGACCACCCGGGGACAGCGCACGGCGCCGCTCACCGAGGAGCCGGGCATCGTCATCGAGATCGACTACGACGGCGCGGACGCGCCCCCGCCCCGCCGCAGCGAAGAGCGGCACGTGGACGGCAACATCAAGTCCGCCATCATCCGCTGGCTGAACGAAGCGCTGTAGCGAACCGCCGCCGCGAAGCGCTGGGTCCGGGCGCCTAGACCGCCGGCCCGATGGAGCCCGGCGCAGGTGCAGCGGGCTCGGCGCCCTCCGCGCTTTCAGGCGCGAGCCTGGCCGCCCGCTCCTCCCCTTCACCGAGGTTGCGGGTGATCTCCCGGAAGGAGAGCTGGCTCAGGGACATGAACAGGAGCCCGAAGCCCACCTGCTGCGCGGTCTGACACAGCCACATCACGTTGGCGTAGGCGAGCCCTGACGAGTTGACCACCGCCGCGGGCAGGAACAGCGCCAGCCCCGCCTTGACCCCCATGTGGAAGGTGCCGGTCATTCCAGGCGCCGCGGGGATCATCAGCCACACCACCAGCCAGGCGAGCACCACGTAGGCCTCGAAGAGCCCCACCTGCATCCCGAAGGCACGGGCCATCATGGCCATGCCGAGCCCGTTGAGCGCCCAGTACGCGAAGGTGACGGCGAAGAACCCGACGATCCGTCCCCGCGTGGGCAACCGCCGCATGGCGCCCACGAACGAGTCCACGATCTCCGCCGCCTTGTCCGCGGCCCCCGGCAACACCCGCCCGATGGTGGCGCGCACGAGCCCCACCGCCACAGGCTGCTGCCACAGCGCGAAGAGCAGGAACAAGAACCCGCCCCCGAACACGGCGAAGACCAGCACCGACGCCTTGCGCACGTGGGCGATCTGCTCGGTCTCGTTGGGGACGAAGAAGAGCAGCACCAGCAGCAAGGTGGCGATGAAGACCCCGTCCACGATGCGCTCGAGCACCACGGTGGTCATGGCCGCCGAGCGCCGGATGCCCGAGCGCCGGGCGATGAGGAAGGGCCTTGCAAACTCCCCCAGCCGGAACGGCAGCACCAGGAGCATCATGAAGCCGATGGCGGAGGCTTCGTTCAGCTTCTTGAAGGGGACCTTCTCCATCCCCGACAGCAGGTAGCCCCAGCGCACCGTCCGGCACAGGTGGATGAGGGTGAGGACCCCGAAGTACGGGATGAGCCACAGGTAGTTGGCGCGGCGCAGGCTGGCCCATTGCTCGGCCCAGTCCGCGTCCCGGAACGCCCACCACATGAGGCCCACCGTGACGAGGAGGCTGGCCGCCAGCTTGAAAAACCGCTTCACGGCCGTCGGGTATACCCGCGCGCGGATCAGCTTTCCACCGGCTCGCCGCGCAGGATGCGGCCCGGCCGCTCGCTCATCATGCGGTCGAACTCGGCGTCTCCCACCCGGCGGCGCAGCTCCTCCAGGGCCCCGGCGATCCACTCCCGCGCACCGACCGGGCCGTGCACATCGGTGGCGCCAATGGCGTACAGCCCGTCGTCGAGGAGCGAGCGGGCGGCCTTCTTCGCCGCCGGCCCATAGCGTCCGGTCAACGCGCCGAGGTCGAGCTGCAACAGGGCGCCCGCCTCCACCGCCTCCTTTGCCCTGCCCTTCTTCTGGAACTCGAGGCAGCGCTCGGGGTGGGCGATGAGCGGGGTGATGCCCTTCACCTTCACCCGGAAGAGGATCTCCCGGAGGGCGGGGACGGGGGAGGTGTACGGCGCCTCCACCAGCACGAAGGCGCCCGCGCCCAGCAGCCGCGCTTCGGGGGTCTTCAGCGTGGGCACGAAGCGTTCGTCCAGAAGGTCGTTCTCGGCGTTGACGCCCAACTCCAGCGGCACGCCCGCTTCCGCCAGCGCGCGCCGCAGCCCCGTGAGCGCGCGCTCCGCCGCGTCGCGGTCTGCGTACTGCGGCCGGTTGTGCGGGCTGGGCGCGGCGTGCGTGAAGCCCAGCGCCACCAGCGCCTCGGCCATCTGAAGCGCGTCCCCGAGCGTCCTCGCCCCGTCGTCCACGCCGGGCAGCAGGTGGCAGTGCAGGTCGACCAGTCCGGGGCCCATGCGCGCCGCTCCTTGCGCCGCCTCAGTGCGGCTGTGGGTCTTCGACGTCCGGCGCGTCGAGCGAGGGCAGCTCGTCCTCGGCCTCGTCCGCGGGCCGGTCCGCCACCCGGTACTCCTCGCCCAGCCACTTGCCGAGATCCACCTGGCGGCACCTCGGCGAGCAGAACGGGTAGGAGGCGTTGGTGGCGCGCCCGGCGGACGGCTTGTTGCAGATGGGACAGTTCACGAGGCCCCTCGATTAACTCCCGAAGGAGGACGCGGCAAGCGCCGCCCGCCTTGCCGTCTGCTCGGCCGTCTGGGAATCATCCCCCATGCGCGCGCTCGCTTTCACGCTGGTGCCAGTGACCCTGGCCGGGCTGCTGCTCCTCTCCTGCGGCGGAGACCGGGTGGTGCCAAACCGCCCGCCGCCCGCCCTCCCCGAGCCTGCCTGCGGCGACGGCACCGTGGACGAAGGTGAGGACTGCGACGGCTCGAACCTGAATGAGCAGAGCTGCTCTTCTCTGGGCTTCGACCTGGGGACGCTCTCCTGCGACGCCCGGTGCCAATACGCCACCGCGGGCTGCGTGAACTTCTGCGGCAACGGGACGGTGGAGCCCGGCGAGCAGTGTGACCCCGGCAGGGGCCCCGGCCCCTGTGACGGCTGGGGCTACACCGGGTGCAGTGAGTCCTGCCAGTGGAACGCCACCACCTGCCGCACCCAGGGCTACGCCACAGGCCCGTCGCTCGCGCTGCCTGCCGGCGGCCGCACGCACCTGTCGGACCTCGCCCCGAAGGGGGCCGCAGACCTGGTCACTGCCGCACCGGGCTTCTCGCGGCTGCAGACCCATGAATGGAAGCCGGCCCAGGGGTTCGTCCCCGGCCGCACCCTGACGCGCGGCGAGGGCAAGGAGCCGCTCTCCCCCATCGCCGCGGACCTCGACGGCGACGGGCACGTGGACCTCGCGGCCATCAACACCGACGGCACCGTGGACCGCTACCGCTACCTCCCCGCCGGCAGCGGGGAGCCTGCGCAGTTCGTCATCGAGCCGCTCCTCCCCGAGCCCTCCGGCGGGCAGACGCCCTGTCAGGTCGGCGAGTGGCTGGCGGCGGGCACGGTCGTGGGCGGCGCAGGGACGAAGCTCGTCGCGCTCGCGTGCCCGGGGGCGACAGGGAGCATCACCTGGGACGGCGTCTACGTGTTCCCCGGCGGCCCGTCGGTTGCGGCGCCCCTGCTCGTGAGCGAGCCTGGCATCCGCCACGCCGCAGCGGCAGACGTGGACGGGGATGGCGTCCTGGATCTGGTCCTCTCCCTGATGGACGGGGACGTGGTGCTGCGGCGCGGGCCGGACTTCGCGCAGGCGACCGTGGCGTGGCTGCCGGCGCTCCACGCCCAGGCGCTGCTCACAGCGGACCTCGACGGCGACGGCGACGGAGACCTCGTGGCGTTCGTCGCCGGCGAAGCGGTGCTCTTCGAGCAGACCGCCCAGGGCCTCACCGAGCGGCGGCGGCTTTCGGCGGTGGGCGCGGTCTTCGGCCTGGTGCGGGATCTGGATCTGGATGGCCGCCCAGATCTCGCGTGGCTCGCTGGGGACAGGCTCGAGGTCCGCCGCAACGTGGGTGACTTCACCTTCAGCAGCTTCTCTGTCGTGACCGGCCCTGGCATCCCCCAAAGCCTCTCGGTGGGAGATCTGGAGAGCGACGGGGACCTGGACCTCGCCGCCACCTACCGCCCGGTCGTCGGCAGCGAGGCCACCGTCACCTACCCGCTCGTGAACCCGGTGCGCGGATGAGGGCGTGGGTCATCGACAAGCCCGAAGGCCCCTCCGGCCTGCGCCTGGTCGAGCGGCCTTCGCCGTCGATTCCTCCGGGAGGGGTCCGGGTGGCCGTGCGCGCCTGTGCGCTCAACCGCGCGGACCTCCTCCAGATGCGCGGCGGCTACCCGGCCCCGCCCGGCGCGCCTTCAGACATCCCGGGGCTGGAGTTCGCAGGCGAGGTCCAGGAGGCAGGCCCCGAGGTCACCGCCTGGCACCGGGGGGCCCGGGTGATGGGGATCACCGGCGGTGGGGCCTTCGCCGAAGAGGTGGTGGTCCACGAGCGCGAGCTGCTCCCCCTGCCCAGCGGCTGGACCTTCGAAGACGCCGCCGCGCTGCCGGAGGCGTACCTCACCGCCTGGGACGCGCTGGTGCTGCAAGGCGGGCTTCGCTCCGGGGACTGGGCGCTGGTGCACGCGGCGGGAAGCGGCGTGGGGACGGCCGCGGTGCAGCTGGTGCACGCGCTCGGGGGCAGGGTCGTGGGCACCGCGCGCACCGAGGCGAAGCTCGCGCGGCTCCGGCGTGACTTCGGGCTCGACCACGGGCTCGTCCCCGGTAGCCCGCCGTCGTTCGCGGAGGCGGTGCGGGAGGTGACCGGAGGCGGCGCGCACGTCGCCCTGGACCTGGTGGGCGGGGACTACCTCCCCGAGACCTGCGCGGCCATGGCGCTCCGCGGCCGGGTGCTCCTGGTGGGGCTCCTGGCCGGCGCGCGCGCACAGGTGGACCTGCGCACGGTGCTCTCGCGCAGGCTGACGGTGACGGGGACGGTGCTGCGCAGCCGGCCGCTCGAAGAGAAGCTGTCCCTCGCGCAGGCGGCCACGAGGCACCTCGTCCCGCTCTTCGAGTCCGGCGCGCTCGGGGCGGTGGTGGACGAGGTCACGCCCATGAGCGGGCTGCCGGAGGCGTGCGCGCGGCTTTGGGCGAACGACGCCTTCGGCAAGATCGTGCTGCGCTGGTGACACGCGCTGTGTAGAAGCGGGCGCGCCATGCCCGACTTCAATCCCAGCGCCGCCGCCGCCGCAGACTCCGGCATCTATGGACTGCCCCACTCGCCCGACGAGGCGAAGGTCGTCCTCCTGCCGGTCCCCTTCGAGGCCACCACCAGCTACGGCGGCGGCACCGCGGAGGGCCCTGCCGCCATCCTCGAGGCGTCCAGGCAGGTGGACCTCTTCGACCTGGAGACAGGGAGGCCGTACGAACAGGGCATCGCCCTGTTGCCTTCGCCTGCGAACATCCGCCGGTGGAACAAGGAGGCGAAGCGGCTGGCGAAGCCCATCATCGCCAACGGCGGCGAGCTGCGGACGGCGCGGGACAAGAAGGCGCTGGCGCAGGTCAACGCCCTGTCCGACAAGGTGAACGACTGGGTCTACGCGCAGACCGCGGCGTGGCTCGACAAGGGGAAGATCGTCGGCGTGGTGGGCGGAGATCACGCGGTGCCGTACGGCGCCATCCGCGCCTACGCGGAGCGCTACCCGGGCATGGGCATCCTCCACCTCGACGCCCACGCGGACCTGCGCGCCGCCTACGAAGGGTTCGTCTGGTCCCACGCGTCCATCTTCCACAACGTGATGACCCGGCTGCCGTCGG
>CAZQVZ010000243.1:0-8717 GCA_964596895.1 uncultured Myxococcaceae bacterium | reverse complement strand
GGGTGACCTCGATGCCCGGGCTCACGTAGCCGCAGTCCACCGTCTTCGGGTTCCACTCGAGCACGCTCTCGACGCCGGTACCGGTGAGGGTGACATTCACCTCGGGGCACTGGGCCGCGGCGCGCATCTTCACGAACGCCAGGTAGGTCTTGTTGTCCGTAGGCCGGAAGTCCACCAGCACCTGCCGGGTCTGCTTGGGCTCCACCGTGAAATCACCCTGCGCGGACTGGGGCGCGAAGGTGAAGGCGTTGTGGTCACCCGAATTGGAGGTGATGGGCCCCACGCTGGCGGTGGTCGGGATGTCGCTCAGGTTCCGGATGTCCACCGTCTGCTGGAAGGCGTCCCCGCGGGCGACCTTGCCGAAGACGAGCTGTTCGGGCAGCGCACAGTGGCCGGCGACACCGGTGCCGTTCACCTGCACCACCACCGGCTGCGCGTCACGCTTGTCGTTCTCCACGATGAGTTGGAGCGTCACCGCGTGCGGGACCTGGTCCGCGTCCGCCTGGGGCGGCCTGAAGGTCACCGGTAGCTCGGCGACCTCCGACGAGCCAAGCCGCGTTCCCGGCACGAACCCGACGGTGAAGACCGGGTTGTCCACTGCGGTTTCGCCGACCTGGGTGGGGTCGCCGGCGGTCACCGTGAGCCCGGTCAAGGACACCGTCCCGGTGCCACGGTTGCGAATGACGATGGAGAGCTCTTCCGAGGAGCCCATGAAGACCGAACCGAAGTTCAGCTCGGCGCTCCGGTCGGAGGCCTGGACGCCATCTCGCTGAAAGACGACCTCCACATCTCCGGTCACCTCGTCAACGATGTCTGGACGGCAGCCAGCGGCCACGAGGCCAGCGACCGCGAGCAGGGGGACAATGCTTCGAAATAGGGGCGTGCGCATGCTCCCTCCACGCACCACGGGCCCACGACTTTCCTGTCTGCCAGCCATGGCGCCGCGAACCGTGGAACTGGCCGGAAATTCGTCGCTTTTCCGTGCCCCAGAGCGAAAGGTGGCAGCCCGGCCGGGCGGCAGGTACACGGGCACCATGGCCCGCGCCTCCACTTTTCGTGAAGTTTCCGGGCGCAGGGGCGTTGTCCCCAACGTGCTGATGCGACTGTTGACCGCCCTCCTCCTCGTCACCGCCCTCCTTCCGGGCGCCGCCGTGGCGCAGAACCAGACGAAGAAGCCTGCCGAGCCCACCACCCACGAGCGGCTGCGCACCCAGTGCCTGCTGCATGCGGCGGACCCCAAAAACCCCTGGGCGCTCGCGCACGGCATCACCGGGCTCGGCGGAAAGTTCGCCGCAGAGGACGGGCGGCGGGCCGCGGACGTCATCGTCTCGGACTTCCTTCAGAAGTCAGAGAGCGAAAAGCAGCCCCCCTGGGCCTTCCCGCGCGTCTCGAAGGACGGCACCCCCGTCGAGCCGCACCCCAACCTCCTCACCCGGACGCTGGTGTTCGCAGGCCTGCCGGACAAGGAGACCTTCCAGACGCCCCACGGAAAGGTGACCCTGGGAGACCTGGTGACGAGCGTGCAACTGGGCTACGCGCACGCGGCATCCGAGGAGCGCTACTGGGTGGAGGTGGGCTGGACGCTGGATCTGCTCGCCCACCGGCTCTCGCCGAAGAACGCCACCTTCAAGAACGTGGTCGGGCAGGAGCTGGACTTCAACCGGGTGATGGACAACGCGCTGGAGTACCTCGAGCGCTCGCAGGCGCACATCGCCTCCGGCATGGACCAGGGCCACCCGTACGTCGCCAAGAACAAGCAGGGCATCTACGCGCACGCCTGCGGCGGCCTGCACCTCGTCCAGGCGGTGGCGCACTGGGCGCGGCACCCGTCGGTGAAGAAGAAGTGGGGCAAGCGGTGGGACCGGCAGGTGGACATCCTCTTCTACCGGCTCTCTTCGGAGCAGCAGCAGTACGAGTCCGTGCTCGCCTCACACCCGGAGCACAAGCTCGCCATCCTCGTGCAGATGATGAAGTTCTACGGCCACTTCCTCGAGACCACCGGCCGGATGAAGACCGACAAGGTGGCCACCTTCGACAAGGCGAGGATGCGGGATGTCCGCAAGGCGCAGGCGCTCCTGGACGCGACGGTGCGGGAGCTGTCCGCGCTCGGCGTGTTCGACCGGATGGCGGACGTCCAGAAGGCGCAGAAGCAGCTCCACCTGGATCTGATCGGCGACGCGTGCCACGCCGCCAACGGCCTGTCCTACTGGAAGTAACGCGCTACAGCCGGTAGCCGAGCCGCAGCCCCAGAAGCGCCGCGTGCCGGTCCGTCCCGAACAGTGACCGGGTGACCGCGAGCTCACCGCCGAACCCGCCGTCCGTGCCGAAGCGCACCGCCAGCGCAGGGGCCACAGACGTGGTCCACCCTGCCCTGCCCGTCACATCCAGCGCGAAGCCCACGGTGCGCCAGGGGTTGTATTGAGCGCCCAGCAGCAGCGCCCCGCCCACCCGGGGCAGGGCCGCCGCGCGCGAGAGGCCGGCCGTCACATCCACCGCCCCCCAGGCGTGCAGCCGCAGCCTGCTCAACGTCGACGGGTGCCAGCCGAAGCCGTGGCCCACCTCCGCGCCCACCACCCGCACGCCCGGCGAGGCGAACCCCGTGGGCAGAAGGAACCTCGCGCTGGCCGCGCCCAGAAGCCCGCTCGAGTGTGAGGTGCGGTGGGTGGCGCCCACGGAGAGCTGCCCGAGCGTCAGCTCGTCTTCGACGATGACCGCGTTGGTCACCCACTGGTAGCGGACCGCGTCCAGGGTGGCGAACACCTCGGTATGGGGCGCGAGCGCGAAGCTTCCCCCTACCTGCCCGAGCGCGCCGATGGCGCCGTAGAAGTCCGGCGTGTCGATGACCGCCCCGCCCCGGCCGCCGAGCGTGACCTCGGTCCGCATGCAGACGCGGCGGCCCACGCCGAGGTCCGCGTCCGCGAAGCCGAGCGAGATGGGCCCCTCGGGCATCCCCCGCGCGGCGTAGTGCCCACACGGGTTCAACGGGAGGATGTCAATGACCGAGCGCTCCTCCTGCGCGAAGGCCGTCACCGGGGACAGCGCCGAGACCCACGCCAGCACCAGCGTTGCCGCCGCCCGCGCGCTCATCGCCCACCTCCCACGCCCGGCGCGTCGAACCGGCCGTTGCCATCCCGGTCGAGCACGAAGGGGTTGGTGAACGCGAAGGGGTAGCCGTCGAAGACCACGCGCGAGAAGTGGTAGTTCGGGTGCGCTTCGTCCTGCGGCGTGGGCGGGCGGTTCAGCGGCCCATAGCGCTCGCCTGCGTCCACGTCGCGCGCGTCCACCACGCCGTCCCCATTGTTGTCGCCGGTGTCGGGCACGCCGTCCGGTCCTTCGTCCAGCCCGCCGCCCAGATCCGCCCAGAGGGGCAAGGGATCGCCCGCCTCCACCACCAGCCACGCGTCCGTCTTCACGCCGTCCAGCAGCGCGGCCAAAGGCAGCTCCCCTTCGTAGCGCACGAGCCCGTCGGTGCCGAAGGGGTCGGCCGGTGCGGGCTGCAACTCGTCCCGGAGGGTGCGGACGGTCTGCCCGTTCACCACCACGCGGACCTCCTGCACCGGCACCCACGGGGCGGCGGTGACGCGGAGCCACAGGCGCGCATCTGCGCTCGGCGTGAAGGGCGAAAGCCCATAGCCGCGGGCGGCCGCGGCGTCGCTGCGCACCTCGGCTTCGATGATGGGCCCGTTCGTCCCGAAGGCGCGCCCGTCGCGGAGCGCGCGGTTGAACACGTTCACGTCGAAGGAGCGGTTCGCCGGCGTGTCCGCGTAGACCACCGTCTGCGGCACGCCCACCGTGTTGTCGGTGAGGCTGTGCGAGTCGCTGTTGGCGGTGCCGGTCTTCAGCCGCCCCTGCCCCAGCGTGTGGAACCAGACCGCCCGGTACTGCAGGAGCGAGTCGTTCTGGGTCCCGTTCATCACCTCCTGCGCGTGGTGCGAGTCGTTGGCGCGAGCGCTGCCCGGCGGCGTGCGCAGGTAGAGCCCGGCGCGGGTGCCGTCGTCTTCAGCGGGCAGGTCCTGGCGGAGATCCAGGTGCACCGCCCGCGACCAGCCGATGTCCCGGCCGAAGTACGCCCCGCCCCACGGATGCGGGAGCTGGATGAGGCCCACCTCCGCGCTCTGGCGCGCCTCGAACCGGTCGAACAGCACGCCCGGCTCGACGAGGTCATCGAACGGGGCGCCGTTGCGCGGCTTCGACACGTCCACGGCGATGGGCCAGAAGAGGTAGTGGCCCACCACGCGCGGGAAGTCGTCCCCGGGCACCTTCAAGAAGGGGATCTGCGCGGTGCTCTCCACGCCGGGGATGGAGACCATCCGGTCCGCGTAGCCCAGGGCCTCCACCGTCTGCGCGAAGTCCCACGCCACGTCGTGCTCGCTGGCGACGATCACCTCCAGGTCCAGCGCGCCGAAGGAGAGCACCCGGTCCGCCTGCGGCATCGAGCTGTCGAAGGAGATGCCGGAGTGCACGTGCAGGTCCGCGCTCAGCGCGCCGGGGGGCTTGAGCGGCAAGGGCTGCAGCGCGAAGGAGAGGACTTCGTCCCTGCCGTCGAAGGTCACCGTCTCGCGGGCGATGGTCCAGTACGGCCCCTTGAACGCGTACACGTGGTAGGCGCCGTGCGGCACCTCCACCTGCGCCTCACCGTTGCGGGTGAGCACGCGGTTGCACGCAGGCGAGCCGCCCCATTCGGGCCCCAGCCAGGGCGAGCAGCCGCCCGGTTTGGAGATCCATTCATGGCCGGACCAGTTGCCCGCGCTCGCCGCCGCGCCGTCTTCTCCCGCCGGCAGGACGTAGAGCAGCGCGTCCAGCCCTTCGCCCAGGGGGCCCTCCACCCGGAAGGTCACCCGCGACGAACCCGGCAGCAGCTGCTCACCCGCGTCGGTGTCCCCGTCCACCCGCCCCAACGCCTGCTCCACCTCCACCTTTCCGAAGACGTAGACCTCGAGCAGGTACTCTTTGCCGCGCGGGACCTTTGCGCTCCACGTCCCATCCGAAGAGGGCACCACCTGCGTCCACGGCGTGCGCCTGGGCCGCGGGTCCTCCGGGCGCCCCTCGGAGAGCACCACGCTGGCGTCGGCGATGGTGCCCAACGGACCGCCCACCCGGCTCACCGCGCCGGACACCGTCACCCACGCCTCGTCGAAGAGCTGAGCGCGGGCGTGCAGCGCGGTGTCCGCCGCCGCCGCCACGTCGTCCCCGTCCTCGACGATGAACAGCCGCTCCAGCACCTGGTACTCGCGCGGGGTCACCACCCGGCGCGACAGGCCGGAGAGGCTGATGAAGTCGTTGTGCAGCCCTTCCGCCAAAGGCTCGTTGCAGACCACCTGCGCGTAGGACGCGTGCGGCGCGGTGTGGTTGGACCCGGCGAGGTACGGGAAGGCGCGGAAGGACTCGTTGGCCGAGGTCAGCTCCAACGGCGCGTGGTCGAACCCCATCCCTTCGCCCGGCGAGAAGGAGACGATCTCCCGGTCCTGCCAGTAGAAGACGTCCGCCAACGCCCAGGCCTGAGGCTCGTTCCAGCCGTTCACCGCCTCGGTGCGCACGCGGACGCCCCGGTCGCAGGGCCGCAGTTCGTAGAGGGTGTGGATGCGGACGTCGGGGTAGCCATCGAGCGTGCCGTGCACCTGGACCGCCACGCGGGCGGGGCGCTCGTCGATGAGCTCCGCGCGCGTGTAGTGCGCGGCGTCCCTGGGCAGAAGCCCCACCGTCTGGGCGGTGGAGTTGAGGCCGTCGTGGTCCTTGCCGAAGACGGTCAGGTCCAGGAGCGTGCCGCCGTTGGGATCCACGCCGTTCTGGTGGCCAATGGCGGAGAGCACCACCTCCACCTGGCCGTTGGACAGGTAGAGGTCCCCCACCGCTCCCAGCGCGTTCATGCCGCCGGGGAACCGGTCCCCCGCCTGCAGCACCTTGACGGTGAGCTCGCCCGGGGTCTCACAGGTCCAGCTCACCTCGGCGCACGGCGAGGCCACCTGGCAGCCCTCTTCACCGCCGAGACAGCCCTCCTTCGCACACCCCTGCCCGGCCCCCGCCGCTACAACTGCCGCGACGAGCGCGCACAGCCGCATCCACGTGTTGGTCATGCCGCGGCGTTATAGCCCCGACTCGGCCAGGGCACAGGCCGGCTGTGGCCCGCCAGCGCAGCCGTAGACGAGGGTGTCCGCGGCGCAGAGCGCCTCCGCGGCCACGCCCTCTTCGAAGAGGTCCGCGATCACCGGCACCGCGAGCTGCGCGGGGAAGTGCGTCTGCCCCGGCGGCGCGTGGGTGGAGAAGAGCTCCTTGCACACGGTGGCGATGGCGCGCAGGCCCTCTTCGTCGTCGCGCAGCGCGCGGGCGAAGCGGGAGGTCAGGTGGAGCAAGGTGCCCCGCTCGTCCGTTTCGCGCAGTCCCACCGCGGTCTGCAGCATGCGGGTGAAGCCGAACTCCGGCAGCCGCGCTTCGAGCCCCAGCCGGTACACCATCCGGATGAGCTCCTGGTTCCCGTCCTTGCTGTTCAAGCAGTTCAGCGCGCGCTTGAGCGGGCGGAACACGTTGGGCTCTCTCGCGGGGTCGAGCAGGACCTTGAGGTCACCCAGGCCCTGCTGGAGCAGCGGCCGGAGGTCCTCGGGCACGATGTCCAGGGGGAGGTTGTCGAGGTCGTCCGGGTGCTCCATGCCGATGAGGGCATCGGTCAGGACCTTCGCCAACGCGAGGATGGCGGTCTCTCCTCCGTAGGCTGCGCCATCTCCTCGCAGGTACGGCTCGAAGCGCGGGTCCGTCACCAGGGCCAGGGCGTTGTCGAGCCCCGCCCTGCCCTCCGGCGTGCCGAGGTACGCGGTCAGCCCCAGCACCAGGTCCGCGGTGTCGGTGGCCTGGCACTGCGCCGTCTGCTGGCAGAGGTCCGAGACCACCTGCGCGACCTCGTAGTGGTGCGCCTTCCGGGACGCGGGTGAGGTGCCGCGCACGTAGTTCAAGACCCCGGCTATCTGCGGGTCGAGCAGCCGCAGCGCGTCCAGGCCCTTGCCCTGGTGCACCAACAGCTCCATGGCCCTGCGCGTCTCACAGAGCGGATGCGCGAAGGAGAGCTCCGGCGGAGTGGCCGCGCACAGCGCACCTTCGGCCGCCCCCGGCTCCGGCGGCTCCTGCGCGAAGCGGCCCAGCGTGGTGAAGACCGTGCGCAGCACCTGGGCCATGGGCGGCGGCTCACCTTCGCGGCCCCCTTCGGGCAAGAGCAGGTGCGACACCATCACCTGGCGCAGCCCTTCGGTCCGGCCGGAGGAGAGCGCGTCCGAGAAGCGCGGCATCAGCTCCTCGAAGGTCCGGCAGCGCACCACCTCCTGCGCTGCGCGCTGCGGCGGCGGCGCGTCCACGTTGGCGGCGCCGCACGCCATGAAGAGCCCAGAGGCGAGCCCAGAGGCGAGGCCCGCCGCGAAGAGCGGGACGAGGAGGACGGGAGCGAAGGGCCGCATGCGCGGCGCCCATCATGCCAAAAGGGAGGCGATCTCGTCGGCCGTGAACCCGGCCTCGGTCAAGACCGCCTTCGAGTCCGCGCCCAGGGCAGGCGCCGGCTGCACGTCGACCTCGCCCAGGCGAAGCGGCGTGCGCAGGTGGGTGACCTCGCGGCCGGTGCGGTCCCTCGCGCGGACGAAGAGCCCACGTGAGACGAGCTGCGCATCTTCCAGGACTTCGTCCCCTTCGAGGATGGGCTCCACGCAGACGTCGAGCGCGCCGAAGACCTCCGCCCAATGCGCCAGCGGCTTCGACGCGAGGACCTCCGCTATCTCCGCCTGCGCCCGCGCGCCGGCCTCGCCGGTGTCGTAGCCGTGCAGGGCCAACTCCGGCCGGCCAACCGCCTCGCAGAAGCCCAGGAAGAACTTCGGCTCCAGCGCGCCCACCGCCAGATGGCGCCCGTCCAGGGTCTTGTAGACGCCGTAGCAGGGGTAGCCCCCATTGAGGGTCTCCACGCCGCGGCGCAGGGGGCGGCCCTGCTCCCCCATGAGCAGCCGCGCGCCCAGGTGCATGTGCAGGAAGGCCAGGGCGCCGTCGGTCATGGACACGTCCACGAAGCGGCCCTTGCCGGTGCGGGAGCGCTCGTGCAGCGCGGCGAGGATGCCCACCACCGCGAAGAGGCTGCCGCCGCCCACGTCCGCCACCTGCACCCCCGGCAGCGCGGGCGGCCCGTGCGCTTCGCCGCCGTAGCCCAGCACCCCCGCGCGCGCGAGGTACCCGATGTCGTGCCCCGCCCGAAGGCGGTGGGGCCCGGTCTGCCCGAAGCCGCTGATGGCGCAGTAGACCAGCTTCGGGTTTTCGGCCGAGAGCACGTCGTAGCCCAGGCCCAGCCTGTCCATCACGCCCGGGCGGAAGCTCTCGAGGAGGACGTCGTAGGAGCGGACGAGCCGCCTGAGGGCCGCGGCGCCGGCCGGGGACTTGAGGTCCAGGGTCACCGAGCGCTTGTTGCGGTTGAGCGCGGAGAACAGCGCGCTCTCGTCACCTGCGTGGGGCGGCATCTGGCGCAGGTAGTCACCGCCCTGCGGATCCTCGACCTTGTCCACCTGCGCGCCCAGGTCCGCCAGCAGCAGGCTGGCGTACGGACCGGGCAGCAGCCGGGACAGGTCGAGGACCTTCAGCCCTTCGAGTGCCAAGGGTGCCTGGCGCAGGCTAGCTGAGGAGCTTGCCCAGCTTCATGGCCAGCGCCATGTCCATGGGCTTGAACTTGAGCTTGCCCTGCATGGCCGCCATCTGCGCGT
>CAZQVZ010000242.1:0-8779 GCA_964596895.1 uncultured Myxococcaceae bacterium | reverse complement strand
CCAGCGCCGCGCCCAGCGGGCTGTGACCACAGACCCCGTAGCCCGGGTATTCGGTCCGGGGCAGGACCTGCAGCCGTCCCCCGAGCGCCGACGCCAGCCTGCGTGCGTGCCCCGGCAGCACCACGTCGCGTTCCGCGCACAGCACCAGCGACGGGGCGCGGATCCGCCGCACCTGCGCCAGGCGCAGCGGCGGCTCTTCCCGCAGCTGCGCCACGTCCTTCTCCACCAACCGGCGGAAGCTCCCCCCTTCTGGCGCGACCGCCTCGTGGGCTTCACGCAGCACGTCCGGCAGGTCCCTCGCCGTCAGCCGCTCCAGGAGCCGACGGTACGAAGGCGCGTACCCGCCCAGCCCCAGCGCCGTGGACGCCACCGCCAACCGCCTCACCCGCCCCGGGCGTCGCAGCGCGAGTTGCAAGGCCAAAGCGCCGCCCGCACCGAAGCCGAACACGTCCACCTGTTCCAGGCCCAGGGCCTCCAGCACGCCGCCCGTGTCCTCGGCCATCCGCGACGCGCGCAGGGGCCTTTGCAGATCGTGGGTGTGTCCGTGCCCCTGCTGCTCCACGGCGATCACCTGGCGGGACCGCGAGAGCCTCGGGATGAGCGCGACGAACAGGGCCGCGGTGCAGAACACGTCGTGCAGGAGCAAGAGCGGCGGTCCTTCGCCGTGCACGTCCCCGTGCGCCTCCCAGTACAGCGAAAGGCCGTCCACCCTCACCAGGCCTGCGCGCCTGTGCCCCCAACCCTTCGCCATCGCCCGCGCCTCCGTGAAGGTCCTGGAGCGTGGACGCAGGCCGGGGGCCGAAATCATCGGCTAGGGTGCCCTTCATGTCCGTGTCCGTGTCCGTCCCCCTTCGACGCCTCCCCTGGTTCGCGCCCCTGGCCTTCCTTACCGGCTGCGCAGGCCTGCTCCCCCCGGCGCTCGCGCAGCAGATGGCGGTGGCGGACGCACAGGCCCAGTCGGACGCGCAGCTCTCGCACCAGCTCGACCTCGCGAAGGACCGGGCCACGCTCCCCGGCGCGTCCTTCGCGGACGTGGAGGCGTGGGCTGCCACGCTGGAGGCGGTGTGGGACGCGGGGGTGGTGGTGCGCGGCGGGGCCGACGGGGAGGGGCACGCCGAGGCGCTCTTCGAGCGGCTTGGGCCCTGGGAGGAGAACCCCGAGACGAAGGCGCGGGCGCTGGCGTGGCGGGGCCGGGTGCACCTGCGTCAGTACCTCTTCGAAGACGCGCAGCGCGCCCTGCATGCCTCCTTGGACGAAGCGCCCTCCACGCTGGCGGCGCTGCCGCTGGTGGATCACCTGGGCCAGGTGGGGAACGTCGACGGCGTCCCCGCGGTCTGCCAGAAGGCGCGGCCAGGCATGAAGACCGACGACGAGCGCCTCTTGCTGCTCGACCGCTGCGTGAAGGCCCAGGGACCGCACCGGCGGGACACGGCGCTTTCGTGGGCCTCCGCCGAAGACCGTGCGCTCTACGACGCCCAGCTCATCTCCGCCGCCGAACGCCAGGCGGCGCGAGAAGAGGCGCAGCAGGCGCGCGCGGAGCAGGCGCAGAGCGAGGCCCGCGCGCGCGACGAGGCGAGGCGGGCCGCTGCCCCGACCAAAGCCGCTCCGAAGGCGCAGAGCGCGCCTGCGCCGCACACGGGCCGCGTGGAAATCGTCAGCGAGTGCCGCAGGAGCGTGCGGCTCTTCTTTGGAGACACCCCGAAGTTCGGCAGCGGCCGCTATACGACCTGGGGCGGCAACACCCGCGGGCAGGAGCACGTGGGCAAGAGGGTGTGGCTGGTGGACGAGCGCGACAACGGGCTGTCCTCCGCGTCGGTCGGTCCGGGGACCCGCCAGGTGGTGATCCTCTCCAACTGCACGGGCCTTTCGACCCGCTAGAGGGCCGCTAGTGGTGCCCGACGATCTCGCCTGCGTTGCAGCGCGCGCCGTTGTCCGCGAAGGCGATGCGTCCGGACGGCGGCGGCACCAGCGGCGCGGCCTGCTTCTGCCAGTGCGCCACCAACGCGTCCCGGAAGTTCAGGGGCCGCTCCAGCCCGAGGTCAATCCGTCCCGGCGGCAGTGAGGAGAGCACAGGCCCCAGCCCGTCCCCGCCGCGGGCGAGGAAGTCCGGCACCACCACCCGGTAACGCTTGTCCGGCTTGATGGGCGAGCCATCCGCGAGCGCGATCTTCTTCAGCCGCCCCTGCCCCGGACAGCGCGACAGGGTGACCTTGAGCCCGGAGACCTGGAACACGCCTTTGTGGGCGCCGTACGCCGCGTGCAGAAGCCGCTTGAGCTCTTCGCCGGTGACGGTGATCACCGCCACCGTGTTGTCGAAGGGGATGACCTCGTAGACGTCCCCGTAGCGAAGCTCGCCGGCGGGCAGATCTGCGCGCAGGCCGCCGGGGTTCAACAGCGCCACGTCCGCGCGCTCGAGCTCCCGGAGCGTGTCCGCGAGGAAGTTCCCGAGCGCGCTCTCCGCCTCGTAGTTGCGCCCCATCCCCTGCGGCGCGTGCAGGTCCAGCTTTCTTTGCTGCTCCACCTCCACCCGCGCCATCGCCGGGGCGATGAGCCGCTGCAGCGCCGCGTCCGGCACCACCTGCTGGCCGAGGTACCTCGCCGGCACCAGTTGGGCCTGCGGCCGCTCCCGGAGGACGCGGGTGTCACAACCGCCCGTCTGCGCGTCCACGCGGGCGCAGATGGGGATGTTGCGGCCGATGCCCGTGCGCTCGGGCAGCACCTTGCGCGTCTGGGGATCCACGTACAGCTCCACCAGGGTGAAGCTCTTGCCCAGCCCGCGGGTCTCCACCACCGGGATGCCGTTCACCACCTTGGCCAACTCCGAGTGGGTGTGCCCCGCCAGCACCAGGTCCAAAGACCCTTCGGGCACGCCCTGCAGCAACTCGAAGATCTCCCCGTTCTGCAGATCGCAGCTCGACAGGTCCTTCGGGTCCTCGTGGTCCGCGCACTTGCCGCCGGCGTGGGCGATGACCATCACCACCTCGGCGCCGCGCTCGCGCAGCTTCGCCGCCGCCTCCAGGGTCACCGGCACCAGGCTCCCGAAGCGCAGGGACGCCACGTTCACCGGGTTGGTCACCGACGGGGTGGACGGCGTGATGAGGCCGATGATGCCCACCTTCACGCCCAGGATCTCCACCATGGCGGTGCCGTCGTTGGGGAGCCAGGCGGGGCGGGCGCCCGTCTTCGCGTCGTAGATGTTGGCGGCGAGCAGCGGAAACTTCGCCTGCGCCAGCCGGGCCTTCAGCGTGCCGAAGGGGTCGTGCTCGGGCCGGGTGGCCGCCGAGATGGGGCCTACGGGCCCGTAGTCGAACTCGTGGTTGCCGATGGCGGCCGCGTGGTAGCCGAGGTGGTTGTAGGCGGAAATTACCACCTCCCCCTCGGTGAGGTTCGAGGCCAGCGTGCCCTGGAAGAGGTCTCCGCCGTCCACCAGCAGCACCCCGCCGGGCTGCTTCGCCCGCAAGATGGACAGATAGCCGGCGAAGGCGGACAGGCCCCCCTCTTCGAGCACCTGTCCGTCCGGCAGGATGCTCCGGTGGGGATGAACCCAACCATGGATGTCCGTGGTGCCCACCACCGTCAGCCGGATGGGCTCCGAGGCGTTGGCGGGCTCGGACCCGGGTGGCGGGCCCGCCGAAACCGGGGGCGACTGCGTCACCGGCGTGCGGCAGGCGCCGTGCCAGAAGAGCGCGGCGGCGAGGAGTGCGGCGGTGACGAGGCGCATCGGCGTCAAGGACCTGTGATCGAACGACGAGGGACGCTGTAATTGCAACGATTCGTTTCGGGCGGAGGCCCGGCATCTCGGTGGGCGGGCTCGGTTGCAATTGATTATCGTTTGCAAGATTACTGGCGGTCGCGGTAGGACGCGCCCAGATGGCTCCGCACCTCGTCCGAACCGCCGCCCCGCTGACCCCCATTGTCTGTGCCTGCCTGCTCTGGGCGCTTCCCGCCAACGCCCAGGAAACGACCGAAGCCGGGTCCGAGTTTGAAGCCGGGTCCGAGACCGAAGCCGAGTCGGAGCCCCCCGCCGAGGAGGAAGCGCCGGCCGAAGGGCCGGAGGCCGAAGGCGAAGCCGGCGCCCAGAGCGCCGCGGTGCACGAGACCGTGGTGGTGGGCGCGTCCGAAGCGAAGACCAGCGGCGCGCTGCACATCCTCAACCCCGAGAAGCTCGCGCGCCACGAGTACGACGACCCCCAGGCGGTGCTGCAGTCGGTGCCGGGCGTCTACGCGCGTGGCGAAGACGGCTTCGGCCTGCGCCCCAACGTGGGGCTGCGCGGCGCCAACTCGGACCGCAGCAAGAAGGTCACCCTGCTCGAGGACGGCGTGCTCTTCGGGCCCGCGCCCTACTCTGCCCCGGCGGCGTACTACTTCCCCCTGATGACGCGCATCCAGGCGGTGCGGGTGCTCAAGGGGCCCTCCGCCATCGTGCACGGGCCGCAGACGGTGGGCGGCTCCATCGACTTCATCACGAGAGATGTCCCCTGGGATGCCGACTTCGGGCTCGACCTCTCCGGCGGCGAGCACGGCACCGGCAAGCTCCACCTCTTTCATGGCGGGGGCACCGAGCGCTGGGGCTTCCTCATCGAAGGGCTGCACCTGCGCTCCTCCGGGTTCAAGGAGCTCGACGGGGGCGGACCCACCGGCTTCTACCGGAACGAATGGATGGCCAAGGCGCGCCACAGGCTCTGGGACCTGGGGGCGCTCGAGCAGTCCGTGCTGCTCAAGGTCGGCTACTCGGACGAGGTCTCCAACGAGACGTACCTCGGGCTGTCCGACGAGGACTTCCTTCAGAACCCCTTGCGCCGCTACCGCGCCACCGCGCTGGACCGGATGGATTGGCAAAGGACCCAGGTGGCGCTCACCCACCGGCTGGAGGGCGAGGGCTTCACCCTGCTCACCACCGGGTACCGGCACGACATGAACCGCACCTGGCGCAAGGTGAACCGGTTCTCAGGCGGCGCCATCGCCCCGGTGTTCGAAGACCCCCACAGTCCGCGCAACGCCCTGCTCTACGGCGTGCTCACCGGGGAGGTGGACTCCACCGGCACCCAGGACACCCTGCTCATCGGTCCCAACGCGCGCACCTTCGTGTCTCAGGGCGTGCAGTCGGTGGCGCGCTTCGACCTGCAGACCGGCCCCCTCTCCCACCAGTGGGAGGTGGGCGCGCGCTACCACTACGACAGCATCCAGAGGAACCACGCCGAAGACACCTTCGCCATGCAGGGCGGCCGGCTCGTCGCGCTCGAGCGCCCCACGGTCATCACCGCGGACAACAAGGACTGGACCCACGCGGTGGCCCTGCACGCGCAGGACGCGGTGGGGGTGGGCCCCTTGACGGTGACGCCGGGCGTGCGCGCGGAGCTCATCCGGTCCGTCTCCACGGACGCGCTCGCGCAGACCCGGTCGGAGGGGCGGGTGAACGTGGTCCTGCCGGGCGTGGGCGCGCACGTGGCCCTGACCAGGGCGCTGGGCGCCTTCGCCGGCGTGCACGCAGGCTTCTCGCCGCCGGCCCCCGGGGCGCCGGACGTGACCGGACCGGAGCGCTCGGTGAACTACGAGGCCGGCGCGCGCTGGATGCGCCGCGGCGAGCGGGTGGAGGTCATCGGCTTCTTCAACGACTACTCGAACCTCACCGACATCTGCACCTTCTCCAACGGCTGCCTCACCGAGAACCTGGACCGCCAATTCTCCGCCGGCAGGGCGCGCATCCAGGGCGTGGAGGCGCTCGCGGAGAAGACCTTCCGCACCCGCTTCGGGGTGAGCCTCCCCATCAGCGTCGGCTACACCCTCACCGACACCGCGCTGCTCGAATCCTTCCAGTCCGCGGACCCTCACTTCGGCAACGTCACCGCCGGGGACGAGCTGCCGTATGTCCCCCGGCACCAGGGGACGCTGCAGGTGGGCGTGGAGTCCCTGCAGTGGGGCGTGTGGGCCAACGCGCACTACACCTCCGCCATGCGCGAGCGCGCCGGACAGGGCCCCGCCGCGCCCGGCGACCGCACCGACTCGCTGCTCACCGTGGACGTGGGCGCCAGCTGGTACCCGAACGAAGACATGCAGCTCTACCTGAACGCGCGGAACCTGCTCGACGAGGCCGCCATCGTCTCGCGAAGGCCGTATGGCGCCCGGCCCAACGCGCCGCGCACGGTGCTCCTGGGCTTCAAGTACTCCATGTGAAAGGGGCCATCGCCTTCGCGGGGGCAGGTGGCACACTGCGCGGCGTGCGGGCCCCCTCCTTCGTGCAGCGTGCGCAGGCGTCCCTTCGCGGACGCACAGGCAGGCGCCAACGATGATCCGCGCGCGCGCTGCGCTCCTTCTGGTGGGGGGCTACGCACTCCTCGCGCTGGTGCCGCTCGCGGTGGCGCTGGTGCCGCCTTCGCCGCCGGGGCGGCCGTTCCTCCTCGAGCTGTCATTGGCCCTGGGCTTCATCGGGCTCGGGCAGCTGGCGCTTCAGTTCGGGCTCATCGCCCGGTTCGAGAAGGTCTCCCGGCCCTTCGGCATCGACCTGGTGATGCACTACCACCGCGGGCTCGGGCAGCTGTCCCTGGGGCTGGTGCTGCTGCACCCACTGGTCCTGTTCTTCTCCCGCCCGCGGGGGCTCTCGCTCCTCAACCCCTTCGAAGCCGGGTGGGCGGTGAACCTCGGCACCTTCGCCACGGCGTGCCTGCTGGGGGTGGTGGGGCTGTCCTTGTATCGCCGGCGGCTGGGGCTCTCGTACGAGCTGTGGCGACTGACCCACGCGCTGCTCGCGCTCGGCGCGCTGGTCCTCGCGCTGTGGCACACCACCGTGGTGGGCGCCTACGTGGGCACGGCGGCCTGGAAGGGGTGGGCGCTGTGGCTGTGGACCCTGTCTTTGGCGGGGCTGGTCCTCTACCTGCGGCTGGTCAAGCCGCTGCTGCTGGGCCTTCGGCCGTGGGTGGTGGAGGACGTGCAGGAGGACCTGGCGGAGAGCTGGACGGTGCGCCTTCGTCCGGTGGGCCATCCGGGGCGTCGCTTCTTCAGCGGCCAGTTCGCCTGGCTCAAGCTGGACTCGCCCTGGAGCGCGGACGAACACCCCTTCTCCTTTTCGTCGAGCGCCGACCGTCCCGGCGCGCTCGAGTTCGGCATCAAGGAGCTCGGTGACTTCACGCGCACCGTGGGCACGTGGGCGAAGGGCCGGCGGGCCTACCTCGACGGGCCCCACGGCTCGTTCTCGCCGGAGTTTCATCCCGAGGCCACAAGCTGCCTGTTCGTCGCCGGCGGCATCGGCATCAGCCCCCTGCTGAGCATGATTCGCACGCTGGTGGACCGGAGGGATGCCCGCCCGCACGTGCTGGTGTACGCCTGCAGCGCGTGGGACCGGGTGGCGTTCCGAAGGGAGCTGGAGGAGGCCGCGCAGACGCTCTCCCTGAAGATCGTCTACGTGCTCGAGCGCCCGCCCGAAGGTTGGCAGGGCCCGTCCGGCTACCCCGACCTCTCCGTCCTCCGGCCCGTGGTGGACGGCCTGCCACGGGGCGCCCATGCCTTCGTCTGTGGCCCAGACCGGATGATGGATGCCGTGGAGCAGGCGCTCGACGGCTGCGGCCTCTCCCCCGCCCAGGTCCACCTCGAGCGGTTCAACCTCGTCTGAAGGAAGGGCAAGACCTCGTGCGCCCCAACCCGCGCTACCTCCGGATGACCACCGCCACAGGGCTCATCGCCTGCGCCTTGCTGGCGGCTGCGCTGGCCGTGGCCTCGGCGCGGACCCGCACCATGGCTCGTCCCCTTTCCCCGCCCGTGAACGCGCTGGGCGAGGGCGAAGGAGGCGAAGGGGGACGGGTGGAGCTGCGAGGGGGCGAAGACGTCTGGGAGGAGGAGTGCTCCGCCTGTCACCGGCCGAGAAGCCAAAGCAACCTCGAGGCCGTGCGCGCCTTCTTCACGCAGCGCCCGCGCGAAGAGGCGGTGGACTTCCTGCTTCAGGGGCCAGACGGTCACCCTTCGTTCGACGCGCTGGCAGATGAAGAGCTCGCGTCGTTGCTGGTGTTCCTGGGGGAGGAGGGCGCGGCCCCGGAAGCCGTCCGCGACAGGCGCTAACGCCTCGCCCAGCCCGACCGCAGGTGGATGGGCTGCGTGGTGGGCGCAGGGAGGATCCACGGCCGCGGCAGGAGCGAGTCCTCCACCTGCGCGAGGTCCACCTCGGGGTCGATGAGCCGCTCGGCGGGCCGGCCGTTGAGGGACACCGTGGCGTCCGCAAAGACCTGCACCGGGCCGTGGCCCTTCGCCTCGTACTCCCGGGCGATGTGATGGGCCAACTGCAGCACCAGGTCCGGCTGCACCGACATCTCCCGCTCTTGAAGCCGGGTCAGGTACCGGCGCGGCGGCACGTGGTGCTCGAGGCCGTCTCTGCCTTTGACGATGAAGGTCACCGCGCCGTTCTTCTCCCGTGCCATCACCCGCCAGGAGAAGCGCATCCCCTGCTCGTGCCAGAGCACGTTGCCGCCATACAGGTGCGTGCGCAAAGGCAGCAGGACCTGGGCGCTGCAGTACACGAGCCCCACCGCCACAGCGGCGGTGAGCCGCGAGGCCGGACGGGAGGCGGGACGGGAGGCGGAGGCCGCGGAGACCTCAGCGGGGAGACGGGCGCCGGTCGTGCCGCGCAGCCGCCGCCACAGCGTCCTCGGCCACGAGGCGTCGAAGAACACCAGCGCCGCCACCACCATGATCACCGGGAACATCCCTATCGGGAACAGGGCGGAGGTGGCGGCGTGAAAGCCCAGCACCGCCACGTAGGCGTACGGCCGCGCCCGCCGCCAGGAGAGGAAGA
>CAZQVZ010000241.1:0-8828 GCA_964596895.1 uncultured Myxococcaceae bacterium | reverse complement strand
ACGGTGGGCTTCATCCGGGATCTGCCCAAGGACCTGGTCGCCGCCTTCCGCGCCACGCTGGAGGAGCTGGAGCACGCAGACCTCCTGCTCCACGTGGTGGACGCGCAGGACCCCTCCCGCGACGAGCACGTGCAGGCCGTGGAGCGCGTCCTCGAAGGCCTGGGGCTCATGGACCGGCCGCGCCTCAAGGTCTGGAACAAGGCCGAAGGGCTCACCGACGAGGAGCTCACCGGCCTGCTCCGGCGCGAAGGCGGCGTCGCCGTCAGCGCGCTGCAGCGCCAGGGCATCGACGCGCTTCTGGCCCAGGCGGAGGAGGCGCTGTTCGCGGATGGCACCCGCACGGACGTGGACCTCGGTGGCCACGTGGCGGCGCGTGCTCGGCAGGGGCTCGCGGCCTCCGGGGGCGAAGGCGACATTGAAGCGGCGTCGGAGGCGGGGCTCGAGGAGGAGGCGGCCGGGGAGGGTGCTGCCGAAGCAGCGGCGGTTCACGGCGACGCGGCCTGAGGTTTCGCCGAGCGGGCAGGCGGGCGTCATGGTTGATGCCACGCACCCTCGCCCGTAACATCCGCGCACCTTGACTTCGAGCCTGTCGCTCCACATCGCGCTGATGGCGCTGGGACAGATTCCGATCCCCGGGCGCCCCCAGCCCGAACAGCCGCAGTCGGTGACGTCGCCGGGCTACCTCGAGTTCCTCGAGCAGAACAGCCACATCATCTACCCGGCCATCGGCCTCCTGGTGCTGGTGCTCATCGCCGCTGGCATCCTGCAGGCGTGGAAGACGCAGGATCTGGACGGCCTGGCCAAGGCGGAGCTCAAGCGGGAGATCATCCTGGAGATCCGCCGGCAGATGGGCGGGGTCACCGCTGAGGATCTCTCCCGCGCCGTGGGCCTCGAGCCCTTCCGGATGAACCGGCTGCTGGAAGAGATGCAGCAAGACGGCGTGCTCATCTCGCACACCAACACCGCGCACAAGACGGTGTGGCGGGTGAAGGGCGTGGGCGGGCCCGGCCACGGCGCGAGGCCTCGGAAGACCGCGGCCCGCTGAACCGCTGAGACCCTCACCCTGGTCCTCTCCAAAGGGAGAGGGAGACCTACGGCGCCAGTTTCGTGGAGCCCGCGAGCCGGCTGAAGATCACCGGCCGGTACGGGTCTGTCGTCTCCACGCGCGCGTAGACGCACACGGTCTGCTGCGACGGCGGTTCGTTGTTCGGCACGAAGACGACCTGGCCGATGATCCTGCGAGACGACTCCCCTCCCATCGCCGGGGGAACCACCCGCTGCTCGAGGGGCCGGCTCATGGGGTCTCCATCACCGGGCGCCCAGGCCCAGTAGGAGCACCAGCTGTTGGGGTCCGTCTCGAAGCCCGCGCAGGAGATGAACAGCGGATCATCCGGATTGGGAGGGAGACAGGACTCGGCGGGGGTGGGCTTCACCCACTGCCAGAACTCCACGCCGGTGACGGCGAACGGGGCGATGCCCGCGTTCACCGCGCCATAGAAGTCCTGCGGGGTGGTGGGGACGAGCTCCACCTCGAAGAAGTTCCGGTCATCCTTCTGCGCCGAGGGCAGCTTGGACTGCCCGCTGAACGTGGCCAGCATCGTGTTCGGCTGGCGCGCGTCTCCCTGCCGCGTCCAGATGACCAGCGCCTGGTCCGAGGCCTCGCTGATGCAGTTGGAGGTGGCGTTGTAGGTCACGTCCACGTGGCCGGATTCGTCCATGGGGTCCAGGCCGATGAAGGGCGCGGACTCGCCCTCCTTCCAGGTCAGGGTCGCAGGGGACGGGGCGTTGGAGAACTGGAAGTCCGGCAGCAGCGGCGGCCCGCCGTCACAGGCGGAGCTCATGCCCGCCGCGCGGTACTCCATGTTGTAGCGGACCGGCGCGTTGCCTTCGTTCTTCACGTAGAAGTCGCCGGTGAGGTTGTAGGGCGCCCCTTCACACGCGTCGAACCCGGCGTCCGGCGGGCTCACCGTCGCATCGCAGATGGGCGGCAGGGTCACGTTGAGGGTGTTGCCCACGCCCATGCTCGCGTTCGGGTCGGTGCAGGTCTCGAGCCCGCTGCCCTCGGGCTTGAAGCACAGCCGGGGGACGGCCCGGATGCCGCGGCCGGCGAAGGGGACCAACAGCTCCCCGCCCTGCTCCTGCAGCAATTCCAGCCGGATGCCGCCGGGCAGGCTTTCGCGCATCGCGGTGGGGGCGAAGCGGAGGGTCGCTTCGGTGTGACCGCCGGCGGGGATGGGCTCGCGCAGGGGAGAGAGGTCTCCGCTGACGCTGTCCGGGGTCTCGTCGAGGAAGGTGGCGTCCACCACGGTCAGTTCATGGGTGCCCTGGTTGCGGATACGAAGGGTGAGGGACTTGTGCTCGCCCACCCACACCTCTCCGAAGTCCAGCGGGCTCGGCTCCGCCACCGCCACCGCCTGCACGCCGGTGCCGGCGAGGCTGATGCGCACCGTGGTCCGCTCCGGGTCGTCGCTGGTGATGCGCAAGGACCCCACCTCCCGCTTGTCCTTCACGGTGGGGAGGAAGGTCACCGTGAGCGCTAGCTCCTGACCTATGTCCACGAAGAAGGGCGGCTCCTCCACCACGCCGAAGGGCGCGTCCACCTCCAGGGTGTGGATGTTCAGGGCCGCGGCGCCGCCGTTGTAGAGGACCAGGGTGTGCTGGTGCTCCACGTCGAGCTGGACCTGCCCGAAGTCGATGGTGGTCTCCCGCTCCTCGATGGAGGGGTAGCGCTGGGTGAGGCCCCCGCCGCAGCGACAGCCCGAGGCCGCCAACACCAGCGCCACGAGGACGACGCTCTTCGCGAAGAATGGGTTCATGTGCGTTCCTAGAGCAGCTCAGGCTTCGGGGACCGGCCCATCAACTCCACGACCGCAGCCCGGGCGCTCTTTCCTTCGTGGGTGATGCAGTAGACCTGGTGGCAGATGGGGAGCTCGACGCCGATCTTCTGCTCGAGCAGATACGCGGCCTTCGCGGTCTTCACGCCCTCTGCCACCTGCTTCATTTCGTCCAGGATCTCCGCCAGCGTGCGACCCTGGCCCAGCGCCAGCCCCACCCTGCGGTTCCGGGACAACTCACCGGTGCAGGTGAGCACCAGGTCCCCCATGCCGGAGAGCCCGGAGAGGGTCAGCGGATTGGCGCCCATGCGCACCGCGGCGCGGGAGATCTCCGCCAGGCCGCGGGTGATGATGGCCGCCCGCGCGTTGTGGCCGAACCCCAGCCCGTCGCTCATCCCCGCGGCGATGGCGATGACGTTCTTCAGCGCCCCGCCGTACTGCACGCCGGCCACGTCCCTGGAGGTGTAGGCCCGGAAGGTGTCCGTCTGGAACGCCTGCTGGCACTTGAGCGCCACCTTGTCCCAGTGCGCGGCGATGGTGACCACCGTGGGCATCTTCTGGACCATCTCCCGGGCGAACGACGGCCCGGAGAGCACCGCGATGTACGGGTGGAAGTCTTCGGGGAGCGCGTCCTCGAGGACCTGGGTCATGGTCAAGAGCGTCTCGGTCTCGATGCCCTTGGTGACTGTCATGATGGGCACGTGCCGAGGCAGGTGCGGCGCCGCCCTGGCCATCACCTCACGGGTGGCGTGAGAGGGCGCGGCCGAGACCACGATGTCACTTCCGCGCAGCGCCTCTTCGAGGTCACCGGACGCGAAGACGTTGTCCGGCAGGCGCAGCCCCGGCAGGTAGCGCGGGTTCTCGTGGCGCTCGCGGATGGCGGTGACGGTTTCGGGATCTCGGCCCCACAGCCAGACCCCCTCGCAGTTCGGGGCGAGCACGGTGGCGCAGGCGGTCCCGAAGGACCCGGACCCGATGACGGTGGCGCGCATCGGCCGGAGGATACGGACTTGGGCCCCGGCAGGGAAACGTCAATTCAGAACCCGGCGACCACCCCCACCGACACGGTGGGCATCAAGCGCGCGTCCTTCGCCCGCCCGTGCAGGTTGAAGCCGCACATGAAGAGGAAGGACGTGCTCCTGGAGAACGGCATTTCCGCGCCCAGCCGCACGGGGACGTTGTGGCCAGGCAGCACCGACGGTGGCACCCCGCCCAGGGGGTCCTCGCTGAAGGGCTGCGTGTCCAAAGACAGGTGGTAGCGCACGTCCAGGAAGAAGCGGGCGCTCTGCACGGTGCGCCCCCTCCAGGACAAGAGCAGCCCCGGCTCCACGTTCCAGTTGCGCCGGCCGGTGAGCCACCTGGGCCCCTTGTCCTCGACCTCCGGCCGCTGGGTGAAGAAGGCGTGCCCGCCCTCCACCTGGAAGGCGAGGCCCCAGTGCAAGTCCCCCACGAGCCGCACCCTCGCGAGCGCGCGGAGCTCGTTCATCACGCCGTAGTAGGTGTCGAACCCCAGGCCCACGTCCAGCCGCTCATGCAGGCCCATGGCGGCGCGTGCCCCCACCAGCGGGAAGCCCACGTACAGCCCCACCGCGCGCTTCAGCGGGCCGAGGGTCTGCGCGCCCCAGAGGCTGACCTGGTTGAAGTCCGAGGGCGCAGGGGGCGCCTGGGCAGGGGCAGCGCGCCGCTCCAGCTCTGCGGTCCGCCCCGGGCCCGTAGGTGGGGGCAAAGGCCGCTTCTTCTGCGGTGCTGGCGTGGCGGGCGGCGGAGGGGGTGGAGGCGCCGGAGGCGGAGGCTCGCTCCCAGAGGGCGCTTCCTCCGTGGCGCTCTCCCCCTGCCAGGGGACGAAGCCCTCCTCCTGCGCAGACGCAGGCCCACCCCAGCCGAAGATCCCGGTGAGGACCAGCGTCAGGAGCAAAGGAGGGACCCGGACGGCGCGGCGCATGGTCCGGAGCAAAGCCCGAATCCCCTGGCTTCGCCTAGAGGGTCTTCACGAACTCGACGAGGTCATCCACCTGCGCGGGGCTCAGGTGCGAGGTCTTCCCGTGGCGGTCACCGGCGTTGTGGGTGATGCGCTCGCGCAGGGTCTTCGCGCTGCCGTCGTGCAGGTAGGGGGCGGTGCGCGCCACGCCGAGCAGCGACGGGGTGTTGAGGTCCTTGAGCTGGCCCAGCGTGGGGTGCCGGTCCGTGATGCGCAGGGTGCCCACGTCGTGGTTCTTGTTGTCGGTCCTCGCGATGCCGCCGTGGCAGGAGGCACACTCCGCCTCCTGGAAGATCTGCGCGCCGCGGATCTGCGCCTCGGTGGGCTGCGCGCGCTGGTACGGGTTGTCCGCCGGCGCGGCGTGGTCCATGTAGGCCACGAGGGTCGCCAGCTCGGTTTCGCCCACGCCCTTGCCGCCCATGCGCAGGACCGCGGTGTGGTCCATGAACGCCTTCATGTCCTCGAATTCGCCCGTCCAGTGGAAGGGGGCGGTGCCGCTCATCATCCGGCCCGCGAGCGCCGGGGTCTGCCGCTGCCCATCCGGGAAGCCCCACACGTGGCCGTCTTCCCGCCCGCCCTCCGAGTGGCAGGTGTTGCAGGAGACCGCCGTGGTCACCGGGTTGTTGATGCGGTCATCCAGGGCGCTGAAGAAGAGCTTTCTGCCCAGCACCACGTTGGGGGGCAACACGTCCGAGGCCACCTGGATGAAGCCCGCGTTCACCACGTCTCCGGACTGGCCCTTCTGGATGATGTCGATGCGGTGGTCGAACTGGTTGTAGACGTAGACCTTCCGCGCGTCCCGGGTGATGGCCATGCCGTTGGCCCCCGCCCCCACCTTCACCAGGTCCCGGACGGTGCTGCCGGAGGTGTTGAAGGTCAGGTCGTCTCCGCCGCGGCGGTGGGTGGGCAGGATGGCCACGTTCTGCGACTCGCGGTTGAGCACGAAGAGCCAGGCGCCGGTGGGGTCCACCAGCATGGCCACCGGCCCCTGCACCGCCTCGGTGCCGAAGCTCGTTCCCACGTTCCGGGAGGGGCCCACCAGGGTGGAGGGCGGATACTCCGCGTCCCGCGAGATGCCGAAGGTGCCGCAGGCGGTGAGGTCATCCGTCATCGGCTGGCCGTCTTCGGTGCCGATGGTGACGATGCCCGCGCTCGCCACCGAGCCCATGTTGCAGGGGCCGCCGGAGGCGTAATAGCCGTTGTTGGCGTTGGGGGGCGTGGTGATGGTGTCTTCGCGCGCCCACACCACCGAGGTGTAGACGACCTCCCCTTCCGGGTGGGCCACCACCGCGGTGGAGGAGCGCGGCTGGAAGGTGTTGATGGTGGTGTTGCCGTTGGCGGTCCCCGTCTCGACGCTGGCGTTGGCGCTCTCGTAGACGAGCCCCTTCTGGCTCCTGCCGAGCTTCGAGTTGTCCTGCACCACCTCTGGCCCCCTCAGGTCCACCTTGAGGATGTCCCCCTTCTTGAAGAGGGTGATGAGCGCCGTCTTGCCGCCGTCCACCAGGGAGATGCCGCGCGGCTCTTCACCCAGGGGCAAATCCCAGATGGGCTGGCGCGAGCCCAGGTCGATGGCAGTGAGCGTCCCGTAGTCAGCCGACTCCAAAGAGGTGCCGTTGACCACGTACAGGAGCTTGTTGTCCGGCGAGACCGCCAGGGACACGGGCTCCACGCCCACGGGGAAGCGGTGCGCCTCCTCCCATTCACCCCGGTAGATGACGGACACGCTGCGGCCGCCACGGTTGGCGACGTAGATGGCGTCATCCGGGCCCACGGTGACGAACTCCGGGGCCGCGCCGAGCTTCACGGTGGCGATCTTCTCCTGGGTGTCCGCGTCCACCACCGCGAGGAATTCGTTGTCGGTGTCCACCGCATAAATGAGCGCGTCATCCGTGCTCAGGGCGATGGAGCCCACAGAGGCCTGCCAGACGGCGTCTCCCTTCCGGTCACACCCGGCCACCGCCACGCCCAGCACCACCGCAGACATCCAGATGAGGTTCTTCATCACAGCCTCCAAGCGAGTCGATCCCTGACAGCCGCGCCCTGATCTGCACGCCCTACCCCGTCTGCAGCCGCCGCAACGTCCCGAAATTCCGGCCAGCCCCGAGGGGGCACGGCCTTGATGCACGTCAAGGTCTGCAGCCGCCATGCCGTCCCCCGCCCGGCCCTCTCCCGGGCCCCTTTCGCAGCGCAAGCATGCGGGAAGTCGGGAGGCGTTGGCATCAGCTATACCGGGCGACTGTCACGGTCCTTGCGCAGGTGTGCAGGCCCGTTCTCGATCCGCCATGGCCCGCCGTCCACAATCCGACCTCGTCGCGTTCCGGCGCGCCTTCTCGCTGCTCATCTTGCTGGTGGTGGTGCCGTCGGCGGGGCTCTCCGGCTTCGGCGTGGTGGCCATCATCAACGAACGCGCCGCGGTGGAGAAGCGCCTGGAGGTGGCGTGGACCGGCCGCATGGCGGAGGTCACGAGGCGCTTCGCCCAGGCGCTCGAGCGCGCGCAGTTGGCGGACACCGAGCGGGGCCTGGTGGTCTTCGGACCTTCGGGTGAATTGCTCTCGGACGGAGGCTTCACGGTCTCCCCCGCCGGCGACGAGCGGCGCGCGGAGGACCCGGCCCTGGCGCAGGCGCTCTCGCTCATCGACGCGGAGCTTCGCGAAGTGGGCAGGGAGCCCGCGGTCTTCTCCACCAGCACCTCGCAGGGCGCGTCCTTGCTGCTGGCGCGGCGGGATGGGGACGTGGTGCGCGGCGCGCGGCTGTCGGTGGAGGCGCTGGAGCGGCTGGTGAACGGCCTCGCCAGGGAGGTGGTCCCCTCCACCGAGCCGGTGCGCTTCGAGCTCTTGCCGGTGAAGCGCGAGACCCCGGAGGGGCTGGTGGGCAAGCTGCTCTCGGAGGTGGTGGCCGCCCGCGCCGGCGCGCTCTCCGGAGACGAGCTGGCGGACCACGCGCTGCCCGCGCCCCTTCAGGACTTCCGGCTGGTGGCGGTGCCGCTCGGCGAGGACCCGGTGGCCAGCGCCTCCTTGCGCAACCGGGTCCTCTACATCGTCCTGTTGGTCTTCTTCTACGCGACCCTCGCGGTGGGCGTGGTCTTCGTGGCGCGGGCGCTGTACCGGGAGACGAAGCTGTCGCGGCTGAAGACGGACTTCGTGTCGCTCGTCAGCCACGAGCTGCGCACGCCGCTCACGTCCATCCGGATGTTCATCGAGATGTTGTCCCTGGGGCGGGTGCAGGACACAGCGCAGCAGCAGGAGGTCCTGGGGATGCTGGCGCGGGAGACCGAGCGGCTCTCCGGCCTCATCGAGCGGGTGCTGGACTGGGCGCGCATCGAGAGCGGGCGGAAGAACTACCGGCGCGAGCCCACGCAGGTGGAGGACATCGTGGACCTGGCGCTCGCCGCGTTCCGGGCGCAGCGGCTGGACGTGCAGTTGACCCTGCTCCGGGAGGTGCCAGCGGGGCTGCCGCCCATCGTCGTGGATCGGGACGCGGTGGGCGGTGCGGTCTTGAACCTCCTGCAGAACGCGTTCAAGTACACCGGCGCCGACAAGCGGATCATCATCCGGGCGCGCCAGGAGAAGAAGCGGGTGCTCATCGAGGTCGAGGACAACGGGATGGGCATCGCCCCGCGGGACAGAAAGCGCGTGTTCGACCGGTTCTACCGCGTGGACAACCTGCTCACGCGAAGGACGGAGGGCAGCGGGCTGGGGCTCTCCATCGCCAAGCGGATCATCGAAGCGCAGGGCGGGAAGATCGCCGTGAGGAGCGAGCCCGGCAAGGGGAGCACCTTCAGCGTGGCCTTCCCCGGCGCGAAGGGGGGACGGGCATGATGGGACCGGACGGGCAGCGGCCCACGCGCATCCTCATCGTCGAGGACGACCTCGCCATCCTCACCGGGCTGTCCATGAACCTGCGCTACGAGGGCTTCGAGATCCTCCAGGCCCAGGATGGCCGCACCGGCCTGCAGAAGGCCGTGGACGAGCGGCCGGACCTCATCGTGCTCGACGTGATGCTGCCGGAGCTGAACG
>CAZQVZ010000240.1:0-8921 GCA_964596895.1 uncultured Myxococcaceae bacterium | reverse complement strand
ACAACGCGGACGTGGGCATCGCGGTGGCCATCGAGGACGGGCTCATCACCCCGGTGGTCCGGGACGCGGATCTCAAGGGGCTCGGGCAGATCAGCGCCGAGTCGCGGGACCTCGCCGAGCGGGCGCGCACGCGCAAGCTCGCGCCGGAGGAGTACACCGGCGGCTCCCTCACCCTCTCCAACCTCGGGATGTACGGCATCGACTCCTTCATCGCCGTGATCAACCCGCCGCAGGCGGCGATCATCGCGGTGGGCGCAGCGCAGGAGAAGGTCGTGGTCCGAAACGGGCAGATGACCGTGCGCCGGATGATGTCCGCCACCCTGTCCGGGGACCACCGGGTCATCGACGGCGCGCTGGGCGCCGTTTACCTCAAGGAGCTCAAGGCGCTCCTGGAGCACCCGCTGCGGCTGCTCTTCTGATGCCTGAGCGGCTCTCGCCGGCGCGCTACCCGTCGTCGCGCGGGTCGCGCCGCTCGAGCTCGCGCTGGGCAGAGGTCACGTCCGCGGGGGCTTCTGCCTTCCCCTCGCGCTCGAACTCGGCCTCGTCGTCCAGGGAGCGCCCGGGGATCCCCGGCCAGTCATGTGGCGGCCGCGAGGACGCCTTCTTGTCGGTCACGTCGTCGATGTCGGTGGGGCGGACCTTCTTCTCTGGGTCAATCTTCCGGGTCATGTCGTGCCTCCTTCCGGCGAGGGTGGGGGCGCAACCTCTCCGCTTCCACCCGCGCTCGCACGCACGGCCGCCCACCGGGCCTCGGGCCGCGCGCCCGCTGCTGGGGAGAATCGCCGCATCCATCCTTTGAGCCATGGCCGCCAACGACGAGCTCAAGACCCTGCACGAGGTGGAGCGCACCGCGCGGGTGCATCCGTTGGCGGGTGAGGTGGCGCGGGCCCTGCGCGGCGCGCTGTTCCCCGCGGACCGGACCGCGCTGGTGCACGTGGCCCGCGAAAACGAAGCGCCGAGGACGCTCCTGACGCTCTTGTCCGGGCTGCCCAACCGCCGCTACGCCCAGCCGGGCGAGGTCGTCGAGGCGCTGGAGAGCCGCAGCCTTCCTTCGGTGGGCGGGTAGGGCACCTCTTCCTCAGCCCACGACGATGGAGAGGCCGTCTCCCTCTCCTTGCGGATCTGCGAGCGGACGGGGGAGCGCTGCCGGCGCCGGCGGTGGTGCCGAGGCGGCCTCCGACGACGGCGCTGGTTCCCCCGCTGACTTTCCCGGTGACTGAGAGACCTGCGGCAGGTGCAGGGTGAAGCGGCTGCCTTCGCCGGGCGCGCTCTGGACCTCCACCCGCCCGCCGTGCCGCTGGGCGATGCCCCAGGTCGCGGTGAGCCCGAGCCCGATTCCACGGCCGACGCCGCGGGTGGAGAAGAAGGGCTCGAAGAGGCGGTGCAGGTGCTCAGGCGGGATGCCGCAGCCTTCGTCCACCACCTCCAGGAGGACCTCCGCGTCGGTGCTCCAGGTCCGCACGGTGATGGCGCCCGGCCCCGAGACCGCCTGCCGCGCGTTGCGGAGCAGGTGCCCCACCGCCTGATCGAGCTGCAGCGGATCGATGGCCGCCTCTGCCTGTGCGCGCAGGTCCAGGCGGACCCGGTCCGCCTCCTCGCCGAGCTCGGCGCGCAGGACGCGGGTGATGCTGGCGTTGGCGTCCGCGGCGTGCACCCGGCTCACCTGCTGCCGGGAGAGCTCCCGCAGCCCCCGGACGATGTCCCGCACCCGCCTTGCGCCATCCAGGGACTCCTCCACCATCTCCACGCCGTCCGCGAGGAGCTCTTCGTCCAGGGACGAAGCCGCGGCGAGCGCGCGCCGGGCGCCGGTCGCGTCGCCTCGGGCCAGCAGCGCCGCCGCCTCACGCGCGCCGTCGAGCGCGGGGCCCACGTCCGCCAGCGTCTCCTTGAGCGAAGAGAGGTTGGAGGCCAGATAGGCCATCGGGTTGTTGATCTCGTGCGCCGCGCCGTCCGCGAGCTGCCCCAGGGCCGCCAGCCGCTCGCTCTCCCGCAGCCGCTGCTCGAGCGCCCGCTGCCGCGTCACGTCTTCGTAGTGCACCACAATGCCGGAGGGGTGGCCGTCCTCGGCCGGCAGCCGGAAGCCGGTGAAGCGGTAGGCGTGCTCGCGCGCGGTGATCTCCCCGTTCAGCTCGCCGGCCCCCGCGGCGGCGCCCGTGCTCGCGGCCGCCAGCGGACAGCCCGGGCAGGGCGACTGTCGGCCGGCGAAGAGCTCGTAGCAGGTGCGCCCGGTGACCTGGGTGATGGGGATGTCGGCCCGGCGCGCCCAGGCGAGGTTCGCGCGGCGGATGGTGAAGCCCTCCTGCACCGCCAGGGGCTCCGAGATGGCGTCGAAGGTCGCCTCCCACTCGCGCTTGGCGCGGCCGATCTGCGCGGTCCGCTCGGCGATTCGCCGTTCGAGCTCCGCGTTGTCCCGCATCACCTGGGCCTGCGCCTCGCGCAGCCGGGTGGTGATCTGCGCGTTGTAGATGGCGATGCTCACGTGGGTGGCCAGGTCCACCATCCGCTGCAGGTGGGCCTGGGTGAACGGCGGCCGGTCTGCGCCCCGCACCGCCTCCACCACCCCGAGCAGGTCGCCCGCGAGCACCAGCGGCGCGGCGATGACCGAGCCGGTCACGAACCCGGACGCATCGTCGCTGCCCGGGTGGAAGTGGGGGCATTGGCGGACGTCCTCCACCAGCGTCGCTTCGGCGCTCTTCGCCACCTGCCCGGCGATGCCCTCGCCCGGCTGGAGCTGCGACTTCTCGATGTGGCCCTGTCCGCTGCCGTCCACCACGTCGAAGGTCAGCGCGCCGGTGACGGGATCCACCAGCAGGAGGCTGGCGCCGTCCGCGTCGCACAGATCGCGCGTCCGCGAGATGGACTCGGCCACCACCCGGTCCAGCCCGAGCTGCAAGGCGATGGACTGGGCGAAGCGGGCGATCTGCGCCGCGGCGCGGGCCTGGTCCGCCTCCGCTCCGGCGGCGACGATCTCCCGGAGGCTCTGGAGCCGCGACCGAAGCTGCGCGACGAGAGCGGGCAGCGCGGCTGCGTCCTCTGCCGAGTCCAGCTCCCCGCTCTCCAAGAGGCGCAGCTCGCCGGGCTCGGGCGCAGGGCCCAGGAGCACCGCGGCGCCGCCGGCGTTCTGCACCCGCGCCGCCAGGGCCTGCCATCCCGGCGCGCGCCCGAGCACCACCACCTCCGCCCACCCGCCGTTCACCGACTCGGCGGCGTCCTGCGCGCTCGCGTGCCGGCACAGCTCGCCTGCGGCGGTGAGCGCGCGCTCCGCGTCTTCCAGCGCGGGGCCCTGCAGCACGAGTGGGATGGGCAGCCCGGGCATGGGGACGCGGGAGGGGCCTGGCCTCAGGCCACCGCGCTGCGAGGCGCCGGCGCGTCGATGAGGATGGCCCCGTCCGCGTCACGGACCAGCTTGCCGATGCCGGGGTGCTCCTGCTCCAGCGAGCTGATGAGGTCGTGCTGGCGCCGGACCATGGCCATCAGGCGGCGGTTCTCCCGCTGCAGGTCGAGCTGCTCGAAGGCGAGGAACAGCGTCACCTTGAGGTCGGTGTCGTCCCAGGGCTTGGTGAGGAACCGGTAGATCTCCCCCTGGTTGATGGCGTCGATGGCGGTCTGCATGTCCGCATGCCCGGTCAACATCAGCCGCATGGTGTCCGGGTAGCGGTCGCGGACCACCTTGAGGAACTCCAGGCCGGTCATCTCCGGCATCAGGTGGTCGCTCATCACCAGGTCCACCGGCTGCTGCTTGAGCAGCTCCAGCCCCTCCCTGGGGCCGTTGGCGAAGAAGAGCTCGTAGCCCTCCTTGCGGAGGCTGCGCCGCAGCGCCTTGAGGACGTTCTCTTCGTCGTCGACGATCAGGATGCGGCGCTCGGGGGTGGACATCTGAAGTCTCCTGGGGTGCTTGGGCGAGGCTGCTGCGGAAGTGGGTGAGTTCAAGGCGCGGGCCAACGGACAGGCGGCCTGCTTCGGCGGGGTTAGCGGGAGGGGGAGGGGGTCGCCCCTGACCGGGAGGTAGGGAGGGACCCTGTGAGCCCTGCTTCGACGCGCAGCCCCGCCGCCTCCAGCGCCTGCGCAAAGTGGACCACCGCGCGGGGCTCCGACAGCCGCCACACCCGCGCCCGCTTCCGGTGCGTCGCTTCGGCCACCGCCAGCAGCTCGCCCGGGCGCGGCACCGGCTGGTGGGCCACGATCTGCTCGAGGTCCCCTTGCCGCCCGCCTGCGACCCGGATGCGCACGGTGGCCGGGCACTCGCCCTTCACGCACGTCCGCACCCGCACCTCCAGCTCGGTGGTCAAGACTGCTTGACCAATGTCCAGCGGCAGCGTGCGCGCCGAGACCACCTCACCGGTGGCGACCAGGGTGGCCCCCGCCAGCGCCAGCGGCCTCGGGGATGCGGCCTTGGCGGCTGCGAAGGCGGGGGGCTTTGAGGGGGGGGAGGTGGACGCCGAGGACGCAGGCGCTCCCTGCGCGGCGGCGAAGGTGGCGCTCCCCAGCGCGAAGACGCGCAGCGCGTTCCGGACACCTCGCGCGGCCCCCCTTCGCGAAAGGTGCGTGGCGGCAGGGCGCCCTGGGCGGGTGCGCCTTCTGGCCAGCGCCGCGACCAGCAGGGCCAGCCCCAGCACCGCGGCGCCGCTCCGCGCAGCGCCGGGCGCCGCCGCACAGCCCACCGCGGGCTCTTCCCACCCGGGCGAGGACGCGTCACCGTAGAGGAAGCTCAGGCCCTGGCGGTCATCAGCGCTGAGGTGGCGCTTGGAGATCTCGCCCTTGCGCGCCCCGGGGTACATCACCGCTTCGGGCACCTCGGGGCTGTGGGCGAGCCCCACCGCGTGACCCAGCTCATGGGTGAGGGTGTTCTGGATGTCGTCGTAGGCGCCCAGCGCCGCGGTCGAGGCGGCCGCGCCGTCGCCGAGATTCCGGAAGGTGCGGTGCACCGCATTGAAGGCGATGTCCGCGTCGAGGATGACGTGGCGGCGCACGTCCACCGTCACCACCGTCACCGCCAGGACCGTCTCATCGTAGTCCCACGTCTCGGGGACGACGATCACGCTCTGGTTCGTTGCTCCGGGGGCCTGGTCGTAGCCCATCCCCGACGCCTCCCCGACCTCCGCGCGGATCCGCAGCGAGCCCGCCGCGCCGCTGACCGCCTCCACCGCGCGCTGCACCGCCGCCAGGGCCGAAGGCTCACCCAGGCGCTCGGGCAACGAAGCCTCCACCACGAAGCGGACCTCATCCGTCCAGCGCACGGGCGCTCCTGTAGAGTCCCGCTTGAGCTCGAACGCCAGCACCGGAGAGGCGACGAGCAGCACGGCGACGACGGGGGCGATGCGCATGACCCGCCCCTGAGCAACCGACGTGCCGCGACGGCTTCAGAGGGACGGACGCCGCGCGCCTCTGGGTCGCCGCGCGCCTGCGGGTCGACCAGACCCCGCCCGCCTGGACCCCTAAGCATGGAAAACCGGAAACTGTAGCAAAGGATTGCGTCGCCACGGACATCGCTCTACTTTGGGTGCGAGTCGTGCGGGACCCCTCTTGACCCCGGGTGGAGGTATGGGAGCAGCGGAGCCAGTGGCCACCGTCGTGTACGTCGACGACGAACCCATCAACCTCCGTGTATTCGAAGCCAACTTCCGCTCGCGGTTCCGGATCCTGACCTTCCGGTCCGGGTCGGAGGCGCTCTCTGCGCTCAACGAGAGCGCCCGCGACTTCGCGGTGCTGATCTCGGACCAGCGGATGCCGGGGATGACCGGGGTGGAGTTGCTCGAGCAGGCGCGGCAGGTGGCGCCGGACGTGCGGCGGATGTTGATCACCGCCTATTCGGACATGCAGGCGGTGATGGACGCGGTGAACCGCGGGCAGGTGGTCCGCTACTTCGTGAAGCCGTGGGTCCGCGAAGAGCTGGGGGCGGCGCTCGAGGACGCGGTGGGCATCTGGACCATGCAGCGGCGGCTCAGCGAGATTGAAGCGCGGATGCTGCGCTCCGAGCGGCTGGCGGCCATTGGCCAGGTCAGCGCCGGCGTGGCGCACGAACTGATGAACCCGGTGAGCTACCTCACCCAGAACGTGGGGACCCTGCGCCGCGAGCTGGACATCCTGCGCACGTGGATTGAGGCGCG
The DNA here is from genome assembly GCA_964596895.1 of uncultured Myxococcaceae bacterium. GTDB lineage: Bacteria > Myxococcota > Myxococcia > Myxococcales > Myxococcaceae > JAFAFL01. Next base: position 2,814 of record CAZQVZ010000240.1, on the reverse strand, counting down.
CAGGGGGCCTACGGGTGACGAGGACGTGCAAGCGGTCCTCACCGACCTGCCCAGCCTGCTGGATGACGTGGAGACCGGCGCGCGGCACATCCGTCAAGTGGCCTTGTCCATCCGCTCCCAGGCGCGCGGCGAGGACGTGGAGCGCAGCTGTGATGTGCGCGAGGTGGCCGCCTACGCGGCGAAGATCGCCCGGGTGCAGCTGCGGGAGCGGGCGCGCATCCAGGTCAGCGGCGAGAGCGCGAGGGTGGAGGTGGGCCCGGTGAAGCTCAGCCAGGTCCTGATGAACCTCCTGGTGAACGCGGCGCAGGCGCTGGAGGAGGTGGACCGTCCGGGGCTCGTCGAGGTCCGCTGGGGGCACGAAGGCGAGGCGCTGAAGCTGGAGATCCGGGACAACGGCCCGGGGATGCCGCCGGAGGTCCAGGCCCGGGTGTTCGAGCCGCTCTACACCACCAAGCCGGTGGGCGTGGGGACCGGGCTGGGGCTGTCCATCAGCCGGGAGATCATCATGGAGGCGGGCGGGACCCTGGCGCTGCGCTCCACGCAAGGCGAGGGAACCGTGGCGGAGATCACCCTTCCGCTGACGCGGGCCTGATGCCAAAGGCCGCGCGCAGGGTGACCCACAGCCGCTGCAGGTCGGCTCGCCCCACTTCGGTGACGCCGTCCACCAGCACGCAGGCCGTGGGAGGTCTGCCTGGGGAGAAGCGCGCCTCCACCACCAGGGCGCAGGTGCCGTCGGGCGCCTCGAGCACGTAGAGGTCCGCCACGTCGTCGAAGGAGAGGGTGCGCGTGAAGGCCCGCGCCCCCGAAGACGGCAGGTCCAGCCGCAGGGTCTCGGTGCCGAAGTGGAGGATGAAGCGCCGCCGGCCCCGCATCACGCCGCCGTCCGCGCGCAGCCCCGCCCACAAGAGCGCGCTGCACGCCGCGGCGAGCGCCAGGGAGAGGGCCATGGCCCCTTCGGCCACCAGGGTCCCCAGGCAGAGCAGCCCGAAGAGGGCCCCTGCGCCGAGCAGCACCTGCCCTGTGCGCAGCGCGCGCTCGGGCGGCCTCCCGGTCTCACCGATGAGCACCGGCGGATCGTAGCGCAGGAGGACGTCGCCTATCTGCCCGGCAGGCGGCGGGTTCTCCCGGAGTGCGCGCTCGAAGCTCACGAAGGGGCAGCCTACTCCGGGGGGTGTAACATCCCGGGGCAGATGAGCCTGCCGTTCGACCCGCCTTCAGGGGCGCCATCCGAGGATGAAGGGGCGCTGGCCTCGAAGGTGCTCATCGTGGACGACGAGGCGGTGGTCCGCGACGTGCTGTCCCGGCTGCTCGGGCGCGAGTCCGACGTCGCGGTGGCGCAGACCGAAGACGCCGAGTCCGCGCTCACGCTCCTTCGAGACGAGCGCTTCGACGTGCTCATCACCGACAAGAACCTGCCGGGCATGGGCGGCGTGGAGCTCATCTCGCAGGCGCGCAGGTTGAGGCCCCAGATAGAGGCGATGCTCGTCACCGGCTACCCCTCCGGCGAGTCGATCATCTCGGCCCTGGCGGCGGGCGCGTCCGACTACCTGGTGAAGCCCTTCGACGATCTGCGCGGGGTCAGGGCGAAGGTGCGCGCCGCGCTCGAGCGCCGCGAGGAGCGGGCGAAGGGAAGGCAACAAGCGCGGGCGGTGGCGGCGCGGGCGCAGACGCTGCTCGCCGAAGGGCACAGCGTGCCGCAGGCGGTGTGGCAGACGCTGGAGGCCAGCTTCGCCCGTTACGAGCAGGTGGTCCGCGAAGGCGGCCGCGGCCCGGTGGCGGTGGTGGGCCCACAGAGCGCGGCGGAGCGGCTGACGCAGGCGGGCATCCCCGCAGGGGTGTTCCCACCGGACGCGGTGGAGGTGGCCCTGGCGGAGGTGGTGGTGCTGCAGATGAGCGGCGCCTGGCGGGAGCTTGCGCAGACCCTGGACGACCTGCGTCCGGACGTGGTGCTCCTGGGCAACCCCGACGCGGACCTGGGCGATCTGCTGGAGGCCATCAGCCTGCGGTTGGACCTGGTGGACGAAGCCGGTGAAGGGGCAGACGCGCTGCCTGACCGGGTCCGCGCGCACCTCGACCGCCGCAGCGCCCAGGACGCCCAGGCCGAGGTCGTGCACGCGCTCGAACAGTTCGAGAAGGCGCTCGCCGCGTCCGGCAAGAGCGCCTGACCCCAGAGCCCAGAGCCCAGAGCCCAGACGCCATGAACGAAGACGCTGAGCGCGACAAGTGGGTGGCCTTCGTGCAGGCGCTACAGCGCACCGTGGACGCGCTCGCCGGGGACGTGGCGAAGCAGCATGGGGACAGGCTCGTCTGCCGCCGGGGCTGCTCGGGGTGCTGCACGGACGGGCTGACCGTCTTCGAGGTGGAGGCGGAGGTCATCCGCCGCGCCCACCCGGACCTGCTCCGTGCCTCCGCGCCGGCGCCCGAAGGCCGCTGCGCGTTCCTTTCGGAGGAGGGGGCCTGCCGCATCTACGCCCAGCGTCCCTACGTCTGCCGCACCCAGGGGCTGCCCCTGCGCTGGCTCGAGGAGGAGGGGGACGAGACCTTCGAGGCGCGGGACATCTGTCCGCTCAACGCCGAAGGGGAACCCCTGGAGTCGCTCTCCGAAGATGCGTGCTGGACGGTGGGCCCGGTGGAGGCGCGCCTCGCCCGGGCGCAGCGCGCGCTGGACGACGGCGAAGGGGGGAGGGTCCCGCTCCGGTCGCTCTTCAAGCGGGCGCGCTGAAACGAAGAAAGCCCCCGAATCGCTTCGGGGGCTTCTCTTGTGACCCTGCCGGGATTCGAACCCGAGTTTGTGCCGTGAGAGGGCACCGTCCT
>CAZQVZ010000239.1:0-8983 GCA_964596895.1 uncultured Myxococcaceae bacterium | reverse complement strand
GTGGGAATGGAGCGAGGAGGGCTAGATGGACTGCACCCGCTGTGGCGCCTGCTGCGTGGCGCCGGACATCACCGCCCTGGGAAAGCCGCTCGGCGTGCGCTGCCCGCACCTTCTGCCCGACAACCTCTGCGCCATCTATGACCGCAGGCCGCAGATCTGCCGGGACTACGCGCCGGATGAGGTGTGCCAGCGCATCGAGGCGCCCACGCTGGAGGAGCGGGTGGCGAAGTACCTCGCGCTGTTCGACCTCACCGAGGAGGCCGCCGCCAGCCGCCGCGAGGAGTCCTCCTAGAGCTGCAGCTTCAGCGCCGTGGTTTCGTTGGGGCGCACGCGGACGTTCACCCTCCGGTCGATGCCAGCCTCGGGGTTCACCAGCCGCAGCCGGTGCATCCCCGCTGGCAAGAGCAGCTCCACCACCGGCGTGTCCCCCGCCAGCTTCTTGTCCACGTACACGCGGCTCCACGGCACGGTGTCCACCGTGAGCTGGCCCAGCGCGCGCACCCGCCGCCCGGGCGTGGCCTGCGCCGCGCCCGCCTCACTCCCTTCCGCCAGCGCCGGCTCCAGCGCCGGCACCGGCAGGGACAACACCACCACCGTGCTGCCCGGCCGCTCGCCGAGCTCCACCGTCCGGGTGGTGCGGACGCGCCCGGGCGCGCTGGCGCCGAGCAGGTAGCTGCCCGGATCCACCGAGACCTGCACCGGGCAGGTGCCCAGCGCCACGCCGTCCAGGGTCACCTCCGCCTCGGGGACGTCACATTCAATGGTGAGCGCATGCTGCGGCTCCCCGCGGATGACGACCTCCTCCAGAGTGGGCTCCAGGAAGGGGGAGGCGTCCGCGGCCACGGCCACCGTGCTCCCCTGCCGCAGCAGGGCCGCGGCGGCGCCCACGCCCACCAGGAGGATCAGCGCCGCGCCCAACCGGGCAGACGTCCGCGCCCCTGAGGCCGTGGCGCGGCGAGCGGGCGGCGGAACCCCGACGGATCCCGACGCCGGCACCACCGCGGGCGCGGACGCAGGGACCCTGGCGGCCTCGGACGCAGGCGGCGACACCGGCAGGGGCGTCGGCATCGGTGTGGGCATGGGCAGAGGGAGCGGCGGCGGCGGCGCGATGGGCTTCGGCGCAGGCAGCGGCGGCGCCGAGGGGCGCGGGGGCGGCGGCGGAAGCCTCGGCGGCACCCGGGCGCCTGGCCTCTGGACGCTCGGCACCTGGGCGTTGGGATCGGTGAAGCCCGTCACCGCCACGCCGCGCTCCTGCAGCGTCCGCAGGCTGGGGATGTGGCTCTTCGCCTCTACCCGTTTGGGGTCCACCAGGTACCGCACCCACGCGCGCAACGCGGCGTTGGCGCTGGTGGTGGTGAAGCCCTGCAGGTACCCCTCGAGCGCCGCCGCGACCTCGCCCGCCGTCTGGTAGCGCTCGGCCGGGTCTCGCGCCATGGCGCGCTCCACCAGCTCCACCAGGCCGTCTGGAAGGTCCGGCCGCAGCTCCCGAAGCGGCGTCACCTTCCCCGCCAGCACCGCCTCGAGCATCTGCAGGGGGCTGCCGCCGAGGAACGGCTGCACGAACGTCAAGGACTCGTAGAGCACCAGCCCCAACATGTAGATGTCGCCGCGGCGATCTGCGGAAGCGCCGCGCACCTGCTCCGGCGGCGCATACGGCGCCTTGCCTTTGATCATCCCATCACCGGTGACGGTGAGCCGGGACGCGGCGCGCGCCACGCCGAAGTCGAGCAGCTTCACCTGCCCTTCGTAGGTGATGAACAGGTTCGACGGCGTCACGTCCCGGTGGACGATCTGCAGGGGCGCGCCGGTTTCGTCGGTGAGCCCGTGCGCGTAGTGCAGCCCGTGCGCGGCCTCCGCGACGATGCGCGCCGCGAGCATGGGCGGCACCTCCTGGTTGCGCGCCCGCGCCGCGCGCATGAGGAAGCTCAGGTCCTCCCCCGCCAGGTACTCCATGGAGAGGAAGTGGTGCCCCATCAGCACGCCGAGGTCATGGATCTGCACCACGTTGGGATGGGACAGGCGCGCCGCGAGCCGCGCCTCGTCGAAGAACATGGTCAGGAAGTCCGCACGTTCGTGGTGCTCGGGGCGCAGGCGCTTGATGACCACATCCCGCTCGAAGCCGTGAGGCCCCACCTGCTTGGCGAGGAAGATCTCCGCCATCCCCCCTGCCGCCAACTTCCGAAGCAGGCGGTACTGACCGAAGGCCCTCAGGTTCGACATCCGCCACGCTCCTTTGCGCGCACGCGAGATATGCCCGGGTGGGGGCGGTGCACAGCCGTACCCCGGACGGAGCGCCCCCTTCCTCCCCCCCGCGCGGGCACCGCTGGCCTCACCGCGGACCAGGTCTGTCAGGGCAACGCCTGCGTGTGCAGAAGCGACGCGGCCTGTCCCACGGGCGCCGTGTGCGGCGACGCGGGCGTGTGTCTGCGCTGACCTGCTCCCGAGGTCGCGCTCGCCCGGGTCCCAGGCGACGGCACGAGAAGTGCTGTGACCCACCCTTGAAGGGAGGCAGCACATGACCGGGAGCAAACCTCTGGTGGTGCGCGAAGGACCCATGTGGGTGGTGAAGGTGGTTCGGCCGAACGGTGGGTTCCAGGACTTCCGCTGCGCGTCGGAGAAGCAGGCGCGGCACCTGCTGGAGGTCTTCTGCCCGCGGCAAACAGACGCGCCCCGCTCCGCCGCGTAGGCCGCGCTTCACCGTGAGGTCCCAGCCTTGTGCGCCCGAGGCGCTGAGCGCCCGGGCCCGCCGCTGCTACGGTCCGGGGCCGTGTCCTCCACGGCCCAGCCCCCACGTTCGCTGACCCTCTCTTCGCCCGGCGTCTCCCTCCACGCGGTGGAGCGGAACCCGGAGGGGAGCCCGTCGCTGCTGTTGGTTCACGGGTACCTGGACCACTGCCGCGGCTTCGACTGGCTCTGCGACAAGCTCCCGCACACCTTCCGCACCCTCGCGCTGGATTTGCGCGGCCACGGTGGGAGCGCGCACGCCGAAGGCGGCCTCTACCACCTGACGGATTACCTCGCGGACGTGGACCATGCGCTCGATGCGCTGGGAGAGGGGCCGGTCCACCTCGTCGGTCACTCCCTCGGCGGGACGGTGGTGCTGCTGTACGCCGCGGCCCGCCCGGAGCGCACGGCCTCGGTGACCAGCATCGAGAGCCTCGGCCCCTCCGGCGGCGACGCGGCGAAGGTCGTGGACCGGATGCGCCGCTTCCTGCCCGACCTGCGTCGTCCACCCCGGCAGAAGCTGTACGGAAGTGTCGAAGAGGCGGCCAGGCGCCTGCGCGCCGGCAACCCTGCCCTGGGCGAAGAGGCGGCCCTGCACCTCGCCACCTGGGGCACCAGGCCCGCGGAGGGCGGCGTGGTCTTCCGGTTCGACCCTGCACACCGGCGGACGTTCGGCCTGAGCCTGGATGAGGCGCAGGTGCTGGCCCTGTTCGTCGCGGTGAAGGCGCCGGTGCAGGTGCTCTACGGCACGAACGGCTTTCCCTTCGATCCCGCACTGGCCGCGCCCAGGCTCGGTGCCTTGCGCGCCCGTCCCCCCATCCAGCTCGAAGGCGGCCACCACCTGCACCTGGACGCACCGGCCGAGGTCGCCTCCCTGATCGCGTCCTTCGTGGCCGGTCTGTGAAACGGATTTCCCACCCCCACCCCCGCAGGTCCCTCCGCGCCGTTCACCTTCATTGAGGGTCACGCAGCCGACGTCCCAAGGTGCGGTGAAGACGAGCGCGGGGCGAAACACCGACACCGGTACGGGAATTGATACAGGCCAGTCCGCACTGCCTGCGCAGCGAGCGTGGGCCCTGGCTTGGTGGGGAGCGGGATGGCGAGGCGGGAGATTCGGGGGGCGATGTTGGCCGCGCTCTGCGCGAGCGGCTTGCTGGCGTGTCACGTCGGCGACCAGGTCCGTGATGTCTATGCGGAGGCCGCGTACGACGAGGCGGCTTTGGACTTTGGCGAGGTGCCAGTCGGTGAGTGGCGCGAACGGGAGATCATGGTCCGCAACGTGGGCCACGTCCCGTTCCGGCTCATCGAGGCGTTGGAGTTGGAGGACCATCCGTCCTTCGAGGTGGAGGCCGCGCACGAACTGCTCGGCCCCGGCGCCCAGCGGCCGGTGAAGGTGCGGTTCCATCCGTTGAAGGAGGGGCCGCTGCAGACCGAGGTGAAGGTGACGGTGGACGCCACCCACCGCCCGGACGTGCCGGTGGTGGCGCGCGGCGTGGGCGCACCCACCCCCATCATCTTCGAGCCGCCGCTGCTCGACTTCGAGACCCTGGAGGTGGACTCGGACCGCACGCTTCCCATCACCATCAAGAACCCGGTGGACATCCCCTTGTCGGTGGCGGTCAACGACCCCACCGGCGAGTTCACCACCGACGCCATCAACATCCCGCCGCACGGCGAGGTGACCCTGCAGGCGCGCTTCCATCCGCGGGTGCTCGGCGAGCGCAACGCCGGCGTCCAGGTGAAGGCCTGCGGTGACTGCACCCCGGCCCAGGTGGAGCTGCGCGGCCGCTCGGTGGCGCACGCCTTCGAGTTCGTGCCGGCGCCGGTGCCCTTCGACGAGATCCCGGTGCACGAGCGCACCCAGTCCTTCACCCGCATGACCAACATCACCTGGCGGCCGGTGACGCTGGACGGCATGGACACCAGCGACGAGGCCTTCATCCCGCTGGACGAGATGGGCGGCCGGTCCCTGGCGCCGGGCGAGCGGGTGGCGGTGCCGCTGGAGTTCGCGGCGCGCTTCGCCGGGCCCAACGTGGGGACCCTGTCGGTGAACTACCGCTCGGACCGCGAGCGCAAGGCGGACGTGCCGCTCGACGCCCGCGGCGGCCGCGCGCAGCTCGCCCTGACGCCCATCGACATCGACTTCGGGCGGGTGCCCATGGGCGGCAAGGAGGCGCGCACGGTGCGGCTCACCAACGCAGGCACCAACGGGCCGGTGGTCCTCATCGGCGTGGAGGGCGGCGGCTCCGCAGAGCACTTCGGCGTGGCGCGGCCCCGGCGGGATGACGCGGAGCTCGCGTGGTCCGGCGGCGCGTGGCCGTCGCTGCAGGCCCCGGAGATCGCCATCGACCCGGGGACGGACTACCTGGACGTGCGCGTCACCTTCAACCCGCTGGCGGTGGGCGAGTTCTCCGGCACCGTGACCTTCGTCACCGACGACCCGACGGAGAACGGCCGCCGCGTGGTGACCGTGCGCGGCACCGCGTACGACCCGGGCGTCTGCAGGTGGCGGGTGCAGCCGTGGCCGGAGATGTCCTTCGGCAACGTGGTCCCCGGCGGGGAGGGCGTGCTCGGCTTCCGCTTCGAGAACGCGGGCACCGTCTCCGGCGTGGACGAGTGCGCGGTGAAGGACCTCCACCTCTCCAACGACGCGGGCGGCGCCTTCTACATGCCCGGCGGCGAGCTGGCCGGCGGCGTGGTGCCCTTCGACACCGCCTTCAGCGCGATGATCGCCTTCGCGCCGGACGCCGCGGGCGACTTCGAGGGAGAGCTCTCCATCACCGTGAACGACCCGGCCACGCCGGTCATCCGGCTGCCGCTGCGCGGCGTCTCCATGGGCTCCTGCCTGGTGGCCGCGCCGCCCACTGTGGACTTCGGCCCCATCCGGTACGACTGCGCGCCCGAGCCCCGGCGCGTGCTCGTGTCCAATGCGTGCCCCACGCCGGTGGCGGTGGACGACGTCTGGGTGGGCGCAGGCACCAGCGCGCAGTACAGCATCACCGAGCTGCCGCCCCTGCCGCTGACCCTGCAGCCGGGTGAGGGCTTCGAGACCGAGGTCACCTACGCCCGGGACGTCCTCGGGCAGCACTACAGCCCCCTGTTCGTGTCCAGCCCGGCGGAGTCCTCGCCGCTGCTGGTGGCGCTGTGGGCCGAGACCAACCACGAGGGCACCGCGGTGGACCGCTTCGTCCAGGGCACCGCGAACCAGGTGGACGTCCTCTTCGTGGTGAACAACACCACCACCATGGGTGACTGGCAGGCGCGGCTTGCGGCCGCCATCCCCGGCTTCGTCTCGGGCGCCGAATCGCAGGGGCTGTCGGTGAACGTGGGCGTCACCACCTCCGGGCTGGTGGAGCGGCAGGTGTGCGCGGCGCCGTCTTTGGGCGGTGAAGCCGGCCGCCTGGTCCCGGTGGACGGCTCGCGGTCGCGCATCTACCAGGCGGCGAGCGGCAACGTCTCCGGCATCCAGCAGAACCTCTCGGTGGGCGCGTGCCACAACCTCGCGCAGGGCCTGGAGACGATGCGGATGGCCCTGTCCTCGCCGCTGGTGGACCGGACGGACGACCCGCGCACCGCGCAGCCCAACGACGGCAACCTCGGCTTCCTGCGCGACTCGGCCCGGCTGGCGGTGGTGTTCCTCGCGGACGAGGACGACCACTCCGGGTTCGGCGCCGGCAGCTACGTGGAGTTCCTGCGCGGCCTCAAGGGCCCCAACCAGGCCCACCGCACGCAGGCCTTCGCCATCGTCCCGGACGGGACCTGCGGCACCAACGAAACCGCCGCGCCGTCCGCGCCGCGGCTGACCCGGGTGGCGAACGAGACCGGCGGCGAGGTGCACAGCATCTGCGCGGGCTCGTACAGCAGCCTCTTGTCCCGGGTGCTCTCGCGGGCCGCCGGACCGCAGCGGGACTTCGCGCTCAGCTTCCCGGCGGGCTCGGCGGAGGGGATCCGGGTCTACGTGAACGGCACCCAGCGCACCGGCGGCTGGACCTATGACGCGGGTCGAAACGCGGTGGTGTTCGAAGCGGCCAGCGTCCCGGAGCCAGGCCAGACCGTGGAGGTCCGCTACGTCAGCGAGTGCGGCACCGTGACGCAGTAGCGGGCGCCGTGGCCGCTGGGCTGAACGGGCCGGCTTCTTGGGGGATCTGCGGGAGGGGCGCTATCGTTCAGCGCTCCTCCCGCTTCTTCATGCCCGAAACCTTCGGCCGCTACCAGCTTCTGCGCAGACTCGCCGTGGGCGGCATGGGCGAGGTCTTCCTCGCGCGCCAGGTGGCCGCCGGCGGCTTCGAGAAGCTGCTCGTCGTCAAGCGCGTGCTGCCGCACCTGCAGGACGAAGAGGACTTCATCGAGATGTTGTTCGACGAGGCGCGCATCGCCGCGGCGCTCAACCACCCCAACATCTCGCAGATCTACGAGTTGGGAGACGTGGACGGGGTCCACTACATCGCCATGGAGTACATCCACGGCGACTCGCTGCGAGGCCTCCACACGCGGGCAAATGCCGAGGCCGGCGGGCTGCCCCTGGCGCTCAAGTGCCGGGTCATCGCGGACGCCGCGGCGGGCCTGGACTTCGCGCACCGGGCCAAGACGGCCACCGGGAAGCGGCTGGGGCTCATCCACCGGGACATCTCGCCGCAGAACATCCTCATCAGCTTCAACGGCGCGGTGAAGCTCATCGACTTCGGCGTGGCCAAGGCGGTGGGGAAGATCAGCAACACCCACACCGGGCACATCAAGGGCAAGTACGCGTACATGTCCCCGGAGCAGGCGCGCGGCGAAGAGCTCGACCACCGCAGCGACATCTTCGGCCTGGGGATCGTCTTCTACGAGCTGCTCACCAGCACCCGGCTGTTCAAGCGCCAGACCGACACCCTCACCCTCAAGGCCGTGGTCGGCGCCGAGCTCATCCCGCCCTCCGAGCTGGTGAAGGGCCTGCCGAAGGCGCTGGACGCGCTGGTGTTGCGGCTCCTCGAGCGGGACCGGTCAGCGCGCTACCAGACCATGGGGGAGTTCCAGCTCGCGCTCGAAGATCTCCTGGTGCAGGAGCGGCTGGCGGGCACGGTGGCGCACCTCGCGGCCTTTCTGCAACGCCTCTACGAGGCGGAGATCTCCGAAGACCGGTTCCACTCCGAGCCCACGCAGATCGCCGTCTCCCCGTTCGCCTCCACCTCCGGCCGCGCGCTCAAGGGCGGCACCGGGTCGAAGTCAGCGCCGCACCCGGAGAAGAGCGGCGCCTCCGGGCGCAAGGCCGCCAGGAAGCCCTGGGGCCAGAAGACCTAGGCGGGCCCCTTCAGGCCCACCTCGCGGCGGACCTTCTCCACCTCGTCGTCGGCGATGCCGAAGGTGGCCTGCAGCAGCTCCAGCACCCGCTGCTGGGGCCGGGCGTCCTTCGCCGCGGTGGCGATGCGCGCCCCCAGCCGGAACGCCTTCAGCCGCTGGGCGTGGGTGGACAGCCCGTGCGCGAGCACCCGGAGCCGGTGCGGGAGCCCTTCTGAGGAGAGCGCGGAGACCGCGTCCGAGACGAAGCTCATGGCGCGGTCCGGGCTCACGTTCTCGAACGCCGGGTCCGCGGCGAAGGTCTCCACCAGGGTGCGCGTCTCCTGCGCGGACAGCTTCCCGTCGGCGGCGGAGACCAGCACCATCACCTCCGCGTACAGCCGCTCCAGCGGTTCACCGAGCGCCTCCGCCAGCGAGCCGCCCTGCTCGATGACGTCGATGATCTGCGCCACCTCGTCCTCGCTGATGCCGAGCGCGGCCTGGAAGGTCTTGAGCAGCCCCAGCTCAGCGCGGGTGGCCCGCTGGTCCGAGAACGCCACCGCCGCCGCCAGCCCGAAGGCGAGCATCCGGTTCCTGTGGTCCGGCAGCCGGTCCCGGAGCGACTCGAGGATCTCCTCCAGGTTGGCCGCGCCCGCGAGCCGCGCCACCGACGACTCGACCAGCGCGTTCAGCTCGTCGGAGCGGGTGCCCTCGAACTCGGGGCGCTCAATCACCCGCCGCAGCAGCGTCTGCATCTCCACCTGCGACACCTTGCCGTCCGCCATGGCCGCCAGGAGCATCGCCTCCACCAGCGCGGCGTTGCGGTCACGCCGCGCCTTTACGACCTCGTCTCGGGGCACGGGGGCCTCCTCTCGCCTGCTTCGGGGGAAACTTCGGGCATTTCGGGGGTGAACAGGTCTCGGTCCAACAGGTGAGACGGGCGCACGTTCCCGAGCGCGGCCATCAGGCTGTTGCGCACGTTGGGGATGTCCCGCCCGAGCTC
>CAZQVZ010000238.1:0-9002 GCA_964596895.1 uncultured Myxococcaceae bacterium | reverse complement strand
ACATGGAGCTCAACGAGGCCGTCTCCAAGCTGCGCGGCCCGGTGGACTCCAAGGTCACCATCACCGTGGACCGCAAGGGCTGGGACAGGCCGAAGGCCATGTCCATCGGCCGGGCGATGATCACCATCGAGTCGGTGCAGCACAAGCTGCTGGCCGGCAACGTGGCCTACATCCGGCTGAAGAACTTCCAGGCGAACACCACCCGGGATCTGCAGGCGGCGCTGGAGGAGATGGGGAAGAAGGCCAAGGCGTCCGGCGGCCTCAAGGGGCTCGTGCTGGACATGCGCGGCAACCCCGGCGGCCTTCTGGACCAGGCCATCCAGGTGTCGGACCAGTTCCTCTCCAGCGGGACCATCGTCTCGACGGTGGGCCTGTCGGACAAGCTGCGCGAGGAGAAGAAGGCGCGGCGGGATCCGGACGACGACAAGCTGCCCATCGCCGTGCTGGTGAACGCCGGCTCCGCTTCCGCGAGCGAGATCGTCGCCGGGGCGCTGAAGAACCTGAACCGCGGCGTGGTGATTGGCCGGCAGACCTTCGGCAAGGGCTCGGTGCAGGTGCTCTACGACTTCCCGGATGACTCGGCGTTGAAGCTGACCATCGCCAAGTACCTCACCCCCGGTGACGTCTCCATCCAGGAGGTGGGCATCGTCCCTGACATCGAGCTGGTGCCCACCCGGGTGACGAAGGACCGGGTGAACGTCTTCGCGCCGCGCAAGACCATGGGCGAGGCGGACCTGGAGGGCCACTTCGGCAACCCCGACTCCAAGGAGATCGCCAAGAAGAAGGCGGAGGTGCAGGCGCGGGAGAAGCCCCTGTTCGAGCTCAGCTACCTCAAGGAGGACAGCAAGAGCACCGACGCCGCCGCGCGCCAGAAGCTGGCCGAAGAGGGCGCAGCCGACAAGCTGAAGAAGGAGAAGAAGGGCCCGGGCGAGGACGAAGGCGTGGAGATCGACATCGGCGGGAGCCTCGAGGATCTGGACGACCAGATGGACGCCGAGGCGCAGGACGAGGTCCGTGAGGACTTCGAGGTCCTCTTCGCGCGGGACTTCGTGCTCAAGCACCCCTTCAACAACCGCGACAAGATGCTGAACGCGGGCAAGGCGTTCCTCGGGCAGAAGCGGGACGTGGAGCGCAAGCGCATCGACGAGGCCATCCTGCAGCTCGGCCTGGACTGGAAGGAGGGGCAGCGGCCCGGGCAGTCGCAGGTGCACGCCACGTTGCTGCCGCAGAACGGGTCCTCGGTGAACGCCGGTGACGCCTTCGACATGGAGCTGGTGGTGGAGAACAAGGGGACCGAACCCCTGTACCGCCTGCGCGGCTGGACCGAATCCGAGAACCCGTACCTGGACCGGCGCGAGTTCCTCATTGGCCAGGTGGCGCCGGGGCAGACCAAGCGCTGGAAGGTCCCGGTGAAGATGCCCAGGGACCTCTTGTCCCGGCGGGACGACGTGAAGGTGGTCCTCGCGGACGACCAGGGCCAGCTTCCGCAGACGGTGGTCAGCGAGCTGAACTTCGTGGAGCTGCCGCGGCCGGCCTTCGCCTGGAGCTGGCAGGTGGTGGACACCTGCAAGGCGTGCAACGGGGACGGCATCGCCCAGCGCGGGGAGACGGTGGAGCTGCTCCTGGACGTGAAGAACGTGGGCAGCGGGAAGGCGCTGGATTCGTTCGCGCAGATCAAGAACGCCGCGGACCAGCACATCTTCATCGAGAAGGGCCGCTTCAAGCTGGGAGAGCTCGCGCCCGGGGAGTCCGGCACCGCGCGCTTCAGCCTGCAGATCAAGGACGGGTACCAGGCGGACACCTTCGGCCTGAAGCTCGCCATCATCGACGAGCCCCTGGAGGAGTACGCCGCCGAGCAGCTGCAGATCCCCGTGGGCAAGGAGCCTTTGTCCCTGGAGGCGAAGCGGCAGGCGCTGCGCACCAGTGGTCCGGCGGAGCTGTTCGCGGCGCCCACCGAGGACGGGCGCGCCATCGCCAGGCTGCCGAAGAACGCGCTACTGCAGGGCACCGCGAAGGTGGGCGGCTACTGGCGGGTGGACTACGGCGAGGGCCGGTTCGCCTTCGTGCCGTCGGGTGACGTGAAGGAGCAGCGGGGCTCGAAGGTGCCCGCGCTCAAGAACGTGGAGGTCATCGCCCGGAGGTCCCCGCCGAAGATCGAGCTGGCCACCGATTCGTCCAGGGGGGGCGTGGTGGCGGACACCGAGCGGTTCACGCTCTCCGGCACGGTGACGAACCAGAAGGACATCCTCGACGTGTACGTGCTGGTGAACGACCAGAAGGTGTACTTCAAGGGCACGCCCATCGGCGCGGACGCGGCGAAGACCCACAAGGTGCAGTTCAAGACCGACTTCCCGCTCAAGGAGGGGAACAACACGGTGACCATCGTGGCGCGCGAGGACGAGGACTTCCAGGCGCGGCGCACGGTGGTGATCCGCAGGCGGCCGGAGGCGGTGGCGCAGGAGATGGCCAAGAACCCGCCCGAGCCGAAGCAGGCGGTGCCGTAGCCGGCTTAATTGACCGGCCCGCCCCCCGAGGCTACGGTCGAAGCGCTGTCTTCGACCACCCGGAGGGACTGTCAGGATGCGCGCTTGCGCTGGCCAGGTGCTGGTGGCCGCGGTGTTGTTTGCCGGGACCGCCTTTGCGGATCCGTATGACCTGCGGCTGTACAAACTGACGGACCCGGACACCGACCCCAACGCGCACGTCTATTTCCGCGCGTTTTCGCGGCAGCTCGCGGCGGCGATGACGTCCGCGAACCTGATGCCGCCGGAGACCCTGGGGCACGCCGCGTTCTCCATCAACGCCGAGCTGTCGGTGGTGATGTTGGACCAGACCCACATCCCCATGCCCACCGAGCGCTACAACGCGGAGCGCCGGGGCATCGACGGGGCGTTGCTGTTGCCGTCCATCCACGTGCGCAAAGGGCTGCCCTGGTCCTTCGAGGTGGGCACCCGGGTGGCATGGCTGGAGAAGAGCCGGATGGTGGTGGGCACCGGCGAGGTGAAGTGGGCGCTGAACGAAGGCTTCGCGTACCTGCCGGACCTGGGCGTGCGCGGGCACGTGACGCGGCTGTTCAACACCCGGGACTTCGACCTCACCGCCGGCGGCGTGGACATTGGGATTGGCAAGCAGTTCGCCGTGGGCGGGATGGTGACGCTGACGCCGTACGCGGGCTGGAACCTGGTGTGGGTGGCGTCTGCGGCGGGGCAGGTGGACTTCAACCCGGGGCGTCCGGCCGGCGCCATTGACGCGTCGCCTTCCGCGCCGTTCGAGGACACCAGCCGCTTCAAGGAGGTCACGCTCGGGGCCAACTCCCACAACCGCTTCTACGGCGGCGTCCGCTTCATCGGCGGGGCGCTGCAGCTGGGCGCGGAGTACAGCGTCAGCCAGTTCCCGCGGATCCCCTTCGAGGAGCCGCAGGGCGCGCAGTTGGAGTTGCCGCCGGTCCGCGCGGTCAACGTCACCCTGGGGCTGGACTTCTAGGGAGCCTGCAGCGCCTCGCGGATGAACGCGGGGCGGTTGGTGATGAGGTAGTCCACGCCGAGCGCGCGCAGCCTGCGCGCCTGTGCCGGATCATCCACGGTCCACACCGCCAGCTTGCGCCCTGCGGCCTGCCACGCGCGGGCGCGCGCCTTCGTGGTCTGGCCCCAGTACGGATGGACCGAGTGCCCGCTCACCAGGGGCGCGAGCAGCACCCCATGCAGGGCGAAGGAGCGGTCCGGGTCCAGCAGGTACCCGCGCGGCCAGTGGGGTTCGAGCGCCATCAGCCGCCACAGGCACAGGGGGTTGAAGGAGGAGATGAGCACCCGGCCTTCGGCGCGGCAGGCGCGGATGACCTCCACCGTGCGGCGGGTGAGGCCTCCGTCGTCCACCGTCTCGCACTTGAGCTCCACGTTGACCCGCATGGAGGGGGGCAAGAGCGCCAGGACCTCTTCGAGCAGGGGGATGCGCGCCTGGGAGAACCCCAGGGGCGAGCCCACGTCCAGGGTGCGGAGCCTTGGCCATGGGGTGCGCGCCAAGGACCAGGGCACGCGCGCCAGCCGCTCCAGCGTTTCGTCGTGGCAGACCACCACCTCCCCCGAAGCGCACAGCTGCACGTCCAGCTCCACGCCGTCCGCGCCCTGGGTCACCGCTTCCCCGAAGGCTTCGAGCGTGTTCTCGGGGGCGTCGTGACTGGCCCCTCGGTGGGCGAGGATGAGCACGCCGCCTTTTGACCACGGTTGCTTCCCAGAAACAAAAGGTGGAGGCTCCGCCGCCGTGAGCTTCGGGGTCGGCGAGATCATCGTCATCGTGTTCGTGCTGGTGGTGGTGTTCAGCGCCGCGCGCATGGGCCAGTTGGGCAACGCGGTGGGGAAGTTCGTCTACTCGTTCAAGAAGGCCTCGAAGGGCGAGGGCTTCGTCGACGCGGGCCGAGGCACCACCCGGCTGCCGGGCCGCAAGAGCGGGAGCGGCGGCCAGGACGACGAAGAGGACGCGCAGATCATCGAGGGTGAGAAGAAGCCCTAGCCGTCCGCGGCGAAGAGCACCCTGCCCTCTTCATCCAGCCCCGGCGGGAGGATGACGTGTGCCCTCCCCCGCTGGGCCTCGGCGAGGATCTCCCCCAGCGCCCCGGCATCCTCCGGTGACACCGCGCGCGAAGGCCGTGCCGGGAGGCTGCGGGTCAAGGCAGAGGAGACTTGCGCGTCGTCCGTCAGGTCGGTTTCGTAGACGAAGCTGTGCCCGCCCAGCTCATGGCCGCCGGGCGCAGGCCCCAGGACCTTCAGGGGCCCGAGCCGGGTGTGCACCCTCAGGCTGGGGTTGTCCCACTGGGTGACGCCGCGCAGGTGGGTGGCGCGGACCATCTTCAGGGTCAGGAGCTTGGCCCAGGTGCCGGCGCCCAGCCCGCGCGTGAAGCCAATCAGCGAGACGCCGGTGAAGCGGCCCGGCACCACCGAAGGCGCGCCGACATAGGCGGCGAGGATGCCCTGCCCTCCGTCCGAGAGCCTGGCTGCGTGCCGGGCGTCTTCGTCCATCAGGGATGGCGGCCCGAGCAGCAGGCCGATGACGCCGGGGAGCAGATACAAATCCGAGAGCACCCACCGCGGCAGGGGCAGCGCCCGGAACGCGTGGTGGTTGAGCCGGAGGTACTGCTCGACGAGCTCCTTGTGCGCGGAGGGCTCGTAGAGCTCGGCGTGGATGCCCAAAGGCGCGCGCTCCAGCGCGGCTGCGTTGTCCCGCATGGCGAGCACGCCCAGGGACACCCCGGGGTGCCGCTCGAAGAAGGCGCGGGCGAGCGCGTGCATGGCCTCAGCGATCCTCGATCCCTCGGGCGATGGCGTCCAGTCGGTGACCGGGCGGCAGGGTCACCGAAGCGGCGTCCACCTTCGCCACGGAGACGAGGCAGCGGGAGGCGCCGCCGCCCTTTTCGCACAGCTCCTTCATGGACAGCGTGCGGATCTCCATCCCCGCCTGCGACAGCAAGGTGAGCACCCGCGTGGGCGCAACGTCCGGCGCGAGCAGCGTCCGCCCCACCGGCAGGGCGTTGGTGGCGTAGCAGCGGATCTCCGCCTCGCTCACCTCGAGCAGGCGCTCCTTCCCGAAGCGCCTGTGCAGCGCCTGGAGGGAAGAAGGGGCGATGACGTCCGGGCACAGCAGCATCCGGTCCACCGCGGGGAGGGCCAGAAGCGCCATGTTGCCGTGGAACGCAGGCTCCCGGACCTCGACCTCCAGGACCTCGCCCGAGAAGTGACGGCGCGCGGCCTCCATGCCCTCGCGGTCGGTGCGGCCGCCGAAGAACAGCAGCGTGCAGCCGTCGAAGATGGCCACGTCTCCTTGCGCCTCCCAGGTGCCCTCGCCCGGGTCCACCACCTCCATGCCCAGCTCCGCGGCGAGCTTCGCCCAGTGCGCCCGCTCCTTCTGGCGGTTGGGGTGCGCCATCCGCGGCAACAAGAAGCGCGGCGGGCCGCTGCCGTCGAGCGGGACCACCTGTCCGCACTCGGCCGCGTACGGCATCCCGGTCAGGTCCGAAGAGGGGGCCTCCAGGGCGACCACCGTGCCCCCCAGCGACTCGATGGCGCCGGCGAGCGCCAGCCACTCACGGCGGGCGGCCTTCGCGTCCACGGGCGCGGCCTCGCGGCTGCGGAAGTTGGCGCGGGCGCGCAGTGCCCACGACGGGTGCGGCGGCGACATCAAATAAAGGTCCTGGAGCGCCATGGGGCCCAAGCCTTATCCCCGGCCCCCTCCGAACTCAATGCACCGGGTCACCGGGGATGGGACCTGACGGTGGCGGCGGACCCACCAGCAGCGCCTGCGCCTGCGCTCGCAGCGCCGGGTGCACGGCGCTCGCGCGGGACAGCTCCTTCCAGTCCGTCTGCGACAGCAGCGGGACGATCTTCGCGCCCACCTCGGGCGGCAGGTAGGGGTTGAACACCAGCGCCCGCTTCACCGCGTGCCGCGAAAACCAGCGCGGGCTCTTCCACAGCTCCACCAGGGTCTGGGGCCTCGTCGGCCTCCGCGCGGCGATGCGCACCACCCAGGGCTCGGTGAGCCGCGGGTTCTGGAGCAGCTCGCGGACGATGTCCGGGTTGGACACCGCCGCCAGGCGCGCCATCTGGTCGGGGTCCTTCGCCAGCCGGGCCTGGGTCTTCAGATAGCCGAGCGTCTGGGTGAACAGCCGCGCGTCCGCCTTCTTCGCGGCGCGCTCATCCAGCGTCTTCGCCGGGGCCGCCTCGACGAACAGGTCTGCCACCTGCGGCAGATCCTGCAGCTGGGCGAGCCTTCGCAGCTGGTGCGCGTGGGGCAGGTCCTTCGCCTCCAGGTCCAGCGCGGCCACCATGGAGCCCAGGACGCAGCGGGCGGTCTCGTCTCCGGAGTGCGACAGCTCCAGCAGGTGGCCGATGACCTGGGTGGCGTCCGTCGGGTGCAGGCTGCAGAGGGCGCGCGCGGCGGCCTTGCGGCGGACCCCGGGGCCACCGTCCAGCGCGTGGACGCGTCTTGCCAGTTCGGAGGCCGCCTCGCGCGTGGACACGAAAAGCCCCCGCCTCCTCAGCGCTCCGCGGTCTCGCTGCCGGCCGCGACGTCGGCGGGCGCGCGCTCCACCGTGACCTCGAGCTGGTACTCGGAGAGGTCTGGCGGGTAGTCGTAGAAGGCGAGCAGGAAGGGCTGCCTGGCGCCGGGCGCCAGGGGTTCAGCCGCGGGCGTGGCCTTCGCGCCCAGGGCGGCGAGGTCCTGGGGGCTGGAGACGGCGTAGAGATCTTCAGGCGTGGGCGAGAAGCCCAGGGGCGCCTTGGCTGTGCCCACCGTCAACGCCCCGTCGACGATGGAGACCTTCACCACGATGTGTGCGGGCGTGCGGCTGCGGTTCTCCACCTCGCCGCGCACATAGAAGAGCTGACGCCCGCTCTTGGTGTCGTACAGGCCATTGGAGACGTCCACCGCGCGCAGCTCCGCCGGCGGCTGGAAGAGCGCCTTGAGCGGCTCCAGGGAGAGCGACGACGGGTCGAGCCGCCCTTCGTTGAGGAAGATGGTCCCCACCGACACCAGCGCCACCAGCAGCGCCGAGGCCACCGCGAGGTTCACCACCATCCCCGCCACGCGACGCGCGCTGCCGGCCGCGCTGGGGTCCGCCATGCCCACGTCGTCCGGGCGGCCCTGCGGCCTGGAAGATCCGTCCGCGGGCTTCGCGCCGGCCGAAGGCGTCAGCCGGCCGAGAGCGACGCCCGGTGGCGAGCGCAGGGGCTGGGTGGGCTCATCCTCCGGCGGCAGCGAGGAGGGCTGCGGCATGTCGAAGAGGCCGCGGTCGGGCTCTGCGCCCATGCCGGGGACCCCTCCGTCATCGAAGCTGCCCCCGGGCCCGTCCACGCTGGCGAAGGGATCATCCCCCGGCGGCGGCAGGGCCCCGAGCAGGTCCGCGGAGGTGGCCACCGCCTGCGCCGCGGCCTCGGGCGAGGCGGGCGTGGCGGACGCCACGGGCGCAGGCAGGTCGGAGAGGAAGGCGGAGCGGTCGTACGAGGGTGAGGCGGGCGGCGCGGGCGCGAAGGCCTCCGGGGGAGGCACCGTGGCCACCGCGGGCGAGGTGGGCGCGAAGTCCGACGAAGGCCGGGGGTCGATGCTCGCGAACGGATCCGAAGGGTCGAACCCCGCGTCGAGCCCGGGCGGGGGCGCCACCGGCGGCGGGAGCGGGGCGGGCGCAGCCTGCGGCATCCGGTTGCGCACCTCCGCCGGGACCGGGGCGATGCGGGTCGGAGAGTCGAAGACCTCCGGGGGCAGGTCCTGGTGCATCCCGAGCACCGCGGACATGCCGGGCGAAGAGGTGGACCGCGTCGCGGCGATGCCTTCGGGGAAGAAGCCCGGGCGGGTGGCCTGGTCTGGCTCAACCGGGGCGCCGATGCCGAAGCTCGCGAAGGGGTCCGGGTTCACCGCCGGAGGGGGCGGCGCGGCGGGGGGCACCGGGGGAATGCCGTCTGCCGGCGCGCGGGAGACGCGGAAGGTGTGCTGGCACCTCGTGCAGCGGACCTTGACCCCCTTCTCGGTGACCTTCTCATCCGGAATCTTGAACCGGGTCTGACACTTGTCGCACTTGACGATCATGGGGAGAGGCTTTGGGGGCCGCGGGCAGTATAGGCCGCCGTGCGCGGGGCGCGAGCGAAGGCTCACAGTCACCGGCAGGGCCACCGCCTCACCGCTTGCCCGCCCACCTGCCCTCTGCTAACTCCCGGCGCAATGCGTCAACGCGGGTCCCCAGACCCGCGGACGGACTTCTCCCATGAGCGATCTCGACCAGGACCCCGCGACCCCGCCTGCCCCCAAGGAGCCGAAGGTCATCAAGCGCTACACGAACCGGAAGCTCTACGACACCGTGGAGAGCCGGTACGTCACGCTCGACGAGATCTCGGAGATGGTGAAGGAGGGCGTGGAGGTGCAGATCGTCGACAACAAGTCGAAGGAGGATCTGACCTCGGTGACGCTCGCGCAGATCATCTTCGAGGAGGAGAAGAAGAAGAACCGGATGCCGCTGTCGGTGC
>CAZQVZ010000237.1:0-9018 GCA_964596895.1 uncultured Myxococcaceae bacterium | reverse complement strand
TGTTCGCCTTGCCCGCCGCCTTGGCGATGCCGAAGTCGATGACCTTGACCTCGCCTTCGTACGAGACGAGGACGTTCTGCGGCGAGATGTCCCGGTGGACGATGTTCATGTCCCGCCCCATCCCGTCCTTCTTGCGGTGGGCGTAGTCGAGGCCTTCGCACATCTTGGCCACCATGAAGCAGACCAGGGGGACCGGCGCGGGCTCGCCCTTCTTCCGGCAGCGGTCGAAGATCGCCCGCATGTCCTTGCCGGGGATGTACTCCATGGCGATGAAGTAGTTGTTCGCGATCTGCCCCAGCTCGTACACCTGCGCGACGTTCGCGTGGGTGAGCTGGACGGTGATCTTCGCCTCGTCGATGAACATCGAGATGAACTCGTCGTCCTCGGCGATGTTCGGGAGGATCCGCTTGATGGCGACGAGCCGCTCGAAGCCGCCTGCCCCGAACATCTTCCCGCGCCAGACCTCTGCCATCCCGCCGATGTTGATGCGGTCCAGCAGCAGGTACTTTCCAAAGGGGATCGGCTGTCGTTTCGCGGGAACAGTCACGTTGTCTTTTTCGGGGCGCCGGGCGGGTACGACGTGGGGGGAAAGCCTAGCGGCCGCCCTCTGGCGGGGTCAATCCGCGCTCTCGGCGGAAGGGCACCTCTTCGTCGGGCGGCGCACGCTCACCGGGCGAGCCTTCGGGCGCCTCCTCCTCGAAGGTGCGCGGGTCCAGGACCGGCACCATCTGCACGTTCCCGTTGCGGCCGAACATCCCCGGCGGGCCGAACCTCTGCTCCACCGGCAGCGAGACCACGGTGATCCAGGCGATGCGCCGGTCCTTCGACACGCAGTAGATCAAGGTCGCAGGCGCTACCCCCGGCGCCTCCCCCACCGGCCCCTCGCAGCCGGTGCGGACCTGGAGGTTCCACTCTTCGACGGGCTCGCCGTTGACGAAGTACGGCGGCGCCCCCAGCTCCTTCACCAGGGGCCGCAGCCGCGCAGGTTCGGTGATCACCGTCCCTTGCGTCTGGCTCATGAGGTTCCGCTGCAACAGGGCCAGCGCGACGGCCGTCTGGTCCGGGCTGGAGACCGGCACCGCCGCGCTCGAGAGCACCAGCACGTCCACGAACAGCGCCACCACCAGGGAGATGGGCAGCAGCCGGTAGCCGGGGAAGGACACCGGCTTGCGCGCCCTCAACGCCCACGCGTAGAGGCCCGCGCCCCCCACCGCGAGCAGGAGCACCGGCACCGCCAGCCAGGGCCTCGGCGCGCGGGAGAGCGCCGCCACCTGCGCGGACTGCAGGCGGACCCAGTCCGCGAGCTCTGCGCCATAGAGCGCGAGCAGCACGCCGAAGCTCGAGAGCGCCCCCACGAAGGCGCCGTTCGTCGGAGGCAGCCTCATCCCGCCAGCGTCCTCGCGGGATCCGTCCCCGCCGCGCGCCGGGCCGGCAGGTGCGCGCCCCCGAGCGCGGCGATGAGCCCCAGCGCCACCCCGCCCAGCAGGAGCCACGCCGGAAAGGCGAAGTAGCTCTCCGGCTTGAAGGGGAACTGCGGCAGGAAGCGGCCGGACAGCACGTTGACCAGGGCACCCACCGCCAGCGCGCCCACCGTGCCCAGCGCGCCGCCCGCTGCGCCAATGACCGCCGCCTCCCACAGGACCAGCCGCCGCACGTCCGCCCGCGTCGCCCCCACTGCGCGCATCACGCCAATCTCCTTTGCCCGGGCGCGGACCTGCGCCGACAGGGCGTGGGCGATGTTCACCGCTGCCAGAAGGCAGATCAGCACCGAGAGCAGCGCCAGCGCGCTGGTGGTGATGGCCACCGCCGCGCCGGCGTTCTCCGCCATCCTCCGCTCCTGGTCGTCCACCTCGAAGCCCATCTGCCGGATCTCCGCCGCGATGCGCGGGACGAACGCGGGGTCGGACGCGCGCAGCGTCACCGCCGTGAAGGTCTCCGCGTCCTGGCCCATCTCCCGGTTGAGCCGGATGGCGGTCTCCAGCGGAATGGTGACCCCGGCCAGTAGCGCCCTGTCGCTCATGCCCACCAGTTGCACCTGCGTGGCCACGGTGTTCACGCGCGGGCCCACCGTCACGAACGAGCGGCCGAACTCCACCGGGAACGAGAAGCCGACGAGCATCGCTGAAGAGAGCTGCGGGAGCTTCCGGGCCGGGGCGAAGCTCTTGTTGTAGATCTCCAGGAGCCTCGTGGCCGCCACCGCCGGGATGGGCTCGCCCTTCGCCACCTCCTGGAACGTGCCCTCCGGGATGCCCTCCCCTTCGAGCAGCGCCGGGTCCACGCCCTGCGCCAGCACCTCGAGGCCGATGCGCAGCCGCGACCCGAAGAACTCCCCGTCGTACCGGGAGACCGCGGGCACCTTCACGTTCATCTTCCGGTAGGCCGCGCTCACCCCCGGCAGCGCCGCCAGCCGGTCCACCGTGGCCTGGTCCAGCCTCCCCCCGCCGAACAGCGCGCCCAGGGAGACCTGGGGCGGGACCACGTCCAGCAAGGACGCGTCCACGGGGAACACGCGCTCGCGCACCACGGTGCCCACGCCCAGGCCCAGCGCCACGAAGAACACCAGCGCGCCAATCCCTACCGCCACCCCGAAGCCGGAGAAGAGGGCGCCGCGCGCGTCACGGCGAAGCGCCATCCGCACCAGCGCCCAGAGCGCGCCGAAGCTCACGAGCGGGCCTCCTTCGACAACACGCCCCCGGACAGCCGCAACACCCGCTGCGCGGCCCCGCTCACCCGCGCCTCGTGGGTGACCGCCAGGAGCGTCAGCCCGTCTGCGTGCAGGCTGCGGAACAGGTCGATGATCTCCCCGCCGCTCACCTCGTCGAGGTTGCCGGTGGGCTCGTCACACAGCAGCAGCTTCGGCCCTCCGAAGAGCGCCCGGGCAATGGCCACGCGCTGCCGCTCGCCGCCGGACAGCCGGGTGGGCAGCCGCTCCGCCTTGCCCGACAGCCCCACCCGCGAGAGCGCCTCGTCCGCGCGCTGGTGGTCCTGGGCGCTGGGCGTCTGGCCGCCGAAGTACGCGGGCAACATCACGTTCGCGCGCGCGGAGAGGTTGGGGATGAGGTGGAAGGACTGGAAGACGAAGCCCACCACCTGGCTGCGAAAGCGCGAGAGGGCGCGGTCCCCCAGGCCCTTCAGCGCCACGCCCGCCACGCTGGCCTCGCCTTCGAAGTCCCCATCCAGCCCGCCGAGGATGTGCAGGAGCGTGGACTTGCCGCTGCCAGAGGACCCGACGATGGCCACGAACTCGCCCGCCGCCACGTCCAGGTCCAGCCGCTCCAGCACCCGGACCTTCGTGCCGTCGCCGTCCAGGTACGTCCTCGAGAGGCCGCGCGCGGAGATCACTGCTTCCGGAACCTCAAGGAGACCTCGGTCCGGACCGAATCTCCGCTCCGGGACGCGCCCAGGGTGATGGCCCGCAGCTCGTCGGTGGCCTCCAGCCAGCGCAGCGTGGAGGCCTTCATGGCGAACCCGCCAATGCCCCATGCCTCCGAAGGCAATTCCCGCACCGACGCGCGGAGCTGGTCGAGGTCCACCACCACCGAGAGCGCGTGGGCCTCCAGCGCCTGCCGCAGGGGCTCATCCCGAAGCAGCGGCGGGCCCCCTTCCCCGCCTTCCTCCGCCGAAAGGCGGCTCAGGGTCCGCTCCAGCCGCGAGAGCGGAGACGCGAAGAGCACCCGCCCGTCCTTCACGTGGGTGAAGTGCACCCCCTCTCCCTGCGCGTAGCGGGTGAGGTACAGGGTGCGGCCGTCCTTCTCCAGCGGCTCGATGCGCGCGCCAAACCGGGGCGCCACCTCCGGCATCTTCGACATCAGGGAAGCGGCCGAGGACGCCTGCTTCGCCTGCGCGAAGGCGACGAACTGCGCGTAGCGGAAGGGGTTGGTGCGCCGCACGTGCAGCTCCGGCATCCCCGCGGAGAGCTGGATGTCCGGAGACACGGTGAGCGAGGCCACGGTGCCCGGCTGGAGGTTCTCCAGGAGCGCCTTCTCCACGTCGAGCCCGGACTGCTCGAAGGCGCGGCGCAGGTGCGGCCCCAGCAGCCGTGGCATCACCCCCGCCAGCGCCCTGGGGTCCCCGGTGTGGCGCGCGACGAGGAACGCGTCACTGGGGAGCAGCTTCGTCTGGTCCACCGCGTCCTTCGCGTTCTCCAGCGCCGACAGCGTCTTCTGGAAGCCCGGCCAGCGCGCGGTGCCCTGCGCGAAGAGGCCCCCTTCCTCCAGATGCGCCACCGCGGTGAACGCCTGTCCGCCCTGTGCGAGCCCCAGGGGCACGTGCACCACCACGTCCCGCTTCCTGGGGAGCTTGCCCAGCGCGTCCTGATAGCGGCGGTCCTCCGCCAGGGAGCGCGCCTGCGGCAGCGCGGCCCACTCCAGCAGGCGGGTGCCCACCCTTCCGGCCGAGACCAGCGCCAGCCCGTCCTTCAGGACGTAGCCGAGCTGCGGCGCCGTGTCGTTCGGGCGGCCGAACCACACGTGACGAAGCCCGCCCTCCTCCTTCTGGTGCTGCAAGGTGGCACCGAGCCGGTCCGCCGCCAACCGCTTCAGGGTCGCGGTGAAGGCCGCCTCGTCGGCGACACCGACCACGAAGTAGCCCTCGCTGTCGGTCACCGCCGCCAGCGCGAAGCCGCGCTCCGGCGCGATGCCCGCCTTCTTCAGGGATTCGGCGCTGCGCACGTCCACGCCCACCTGCCGGGCGATGCTGTCTCCGAAGTCTCCCGCGGTCTTGAGGCCCTGAAGCTGCGCGACGAAGCCTGCGAGCCTCAACGACTCCAACAGCCGCAGCCGCTCCCCGAGCACGGCGAGGTCCGGCACCACCACCGCCGCCTGCAGCTCGGAGGGGACATAGCGCGCGACCTCCGCGGGACCTGTGGGCTCGCCGGCGCACCGCTGGCAGCCGGCGGCGGCCACCGCGAGGCAGAGGCCGAACGCGGCGAGGTGTCGGTTGCGCATGGCCAAAGAGTGGCAGCAACCGCGCCGCGGCATCAACCCACTTCACGCAGGAGGCGCGCCCCTAGAAGCCGGAGGGATAGGTCTCCGGCGGCTCGCCGCGGCTCCATTCGGCGGTGGGCTCCAGCGGATCCAGCGCGTCCGTGCGGTCCAGGTGCACCACCGCGTCGAACTGGCGGAGCAGGTTGCAGTGGAAGTAGTGGCTCTGCCGCTCGGTCTGGGGCCGGTAGATGACGCCAATCATCCGCTCCAGCCGCTCCTCGGCGAGCGCCCCGAGGGCCTCCCCCGGGCTTCGCAAAGGCAGGAAGAACCTGTCGATGCCGGCCTGGTGAAAGAGGTCCTCGTAGCTGTGCGGCAGCGCCGGACGCACCCTCTTTCTCTCCGACGGCGCGTCCCAGTCCGAGGCGGCGGTGACCTCGCCGTCATAGGTGGTGAAGCCGACGAGGAAGGCCCGTTGGCCTTCGGCTTCTCGCACGAGCTGCCCGAGGTTCAGCTCGCCGGCGCGCCCCATCGTCGTCGCCCGCGCGTCGCCCAGGTGCGAGTTGTGCGCCCAGACCACCAGCTTCACGTCGTCGTCCAGCCGGCCGGACAGGTGGTCCGAGAGCGCCTGCAGGGTCTCCATCATGTGGCGGTCGCGCAGGTTCCAGGAGCTCACCCCGCCCCGGTACAGGGTCCGGTAGTAGGCCTCCGCGTTGCGCGCGAGCCGTGCGTTCTGCTCGGCGAAGAAGAACTCGTCCTCCGCCAGCGCGGCCTCCTCTGCCGCGTATTCGCCGCGCGCCTCCAGCAGCTCCACCAGCTGCTCCACGACCTCCTTCTCACAAGACAGGTCCGGGTTGCCGGCGGCGAGATGCCCGTAGCGCTGCGCGTCCCCGCCGTCCGAACGATCGAAGCAGCCGTAGCGGAGCCGCGCGCGCGAGGCCGCCTCGGGGTCCCTGGCCTCCAGATAGTCGATGACCTCGCCAATGGAGGTCTGCAGGCTGTAGAGGTCCAGCCCGTAGAAGCCCACCGCAGACCAGGGCTCGTGGTGGGTGTCGTTGTAGGCGCGCAGCCACTCGAGGAACTCCACCACCGGGCGGTTTCGCCACATCCAGGTGGGGAAGCGCAGGAAGCCGCGCAGCGCCTCCTCGCCCGTCTGGTCGGAGGAGAGCCCGCGCACGAAGCGGTTCGCCCGGTAGGCGTCCGGCCAGTCGGCCTCCACGGCGACTCCGGTGAAGCCCCTCTCCGCGATCAGCCGGCGGGTGATGAGCGCCCGCTCCCGGTAGAACGCCTCCGTCCCGTGCGTGCCGTCACCGAGGAGGACCAGCCGCGCGTCACCCACCTCCTGCAAGAGCCGGTCGTGGTCTCGCAGAGAGCCGGTCAGCGGCGCCGCCGCGCGGCGTATTCCCTCCAACAGCGCCTCGTCACCCATCGCCAAAGGCCCCCTTCGTCGTTCCGTTCCCCTGCAGGAAACGTTCGCATCGGTCGGGGGACCCACAACGCCGCGCGCCTGCCGGGCTGCTCGCCGCGCCGGCCGAAGGATCAGCCGCGCACGCGGTCTCGTCCAGCGGGTGGCAGGGCGCCGCCCAGCTCCTCGCTGATGGACATGAACCGCTCCATCTCGCGCACGGTCTCGTCGGTGGCGTCCGCCTCCGCGGCGAGCGCGTCCAGCTGGTGGGTCAAAGACTCCGGATCCCGGATGGCGATGGACTGCTCGTGCGTCAGCCGGAGCAGATCTTCGATGCCGGCCAGCTGGTGGCTCACCAATTCCCGGCTCTCCTCCGCCTGCGCAAACCGCTGCACCCGCTTCTGGAGGATCTCCACCCTGCGGGCCTTCACGTCCCGCAGCTTCGGGTTCTCCTCCGCCAGAATCTCCCGCCCCAGCTGCGAGACCTCCCGTTCGATGGCGGCGCGGTCCGCCGCCGAGAGGTACTTGCGGTAGCTGTTGAGCGTGGTGAGCAGCCGCAGGAAGTTGGTGAGCAGCGCGTCCACGCGGCCTTCGCTGGAGGCCACCAGCACGCCGCCGCCGGGCAGCTTGCGGTAGTTGGCGAGGATCTTGTCCCGCAGCTCCTTGAGGGCGAAGTAGTGCTCGCGCTGCGACGGCGCCAAATCCTCGAGCAGCGCCACCGTCTCGGTCACCTCCGGCGCCTCGCCGACGCCTGCGGCCGCGCGCACCGCCCGCTGGAACCTGGGCGAGAACGAGACCGTGCCCAGGTACACGCCCTGCAGGCCGGCGGCGATGAGCGCCGGGGTGGGATCTCCCAGCACCACCGAAGCGACGCCGGAGGCCAGAAGGCCGAACAGGTTGGCGGGCACCAGGAGCGCCGCCTTGAGGTAGCCGGGCTTCGCCATCAGGGCCCCCGGGCCTCGGAGACGTACTTGAGCGGGCCTGTGTCCCGGGTCTCCTCGGGAGGTACCGTCTGCTCCATGCGGCCAGTCTTCACGAACAGGGCCCCCGCGCTCCGGAAGAGCTCGTCGTACGTCACCGGGGCCTCGCCCGAAAGGCCGAAGAAGGCGAGGTTGTCCCTCAGGGTGGCCGCAGGGGCGGACCCCACCGCGTCCCGGGGGTCGCCCAGGTACGGCGCGACCTCTCCCAGGAGCCTGGCGGCCGGGAGGGGATCTCTCTCCACCGCCCCCGCCGCGTCCAGGAGCCCCCGGATGACCCGGCGGACCGCGTCTGGATAGCGGGCAGAGAACTCGCCGCGCACCACCAGCACCGTGGCCACCAGGTGCGGCGCGTCCGCGGTGGTGGCGAGGATCTTCCCGCCCCGGTCACGCGCGGCCAGCTCCACATCCCCCGTCAGCCCCACCACCGCGTCCGCCTTGCCCTCGCGGAGCGCGCGGCCCGCGTCCAGGGTGGAGGGGAGCCACACCCAGTCCACGTCCCTGGGACCGAGCCCCGAGCGCGAGAGGCACCACAGCGCGAAGTACCAGGCGCTGGAGTCCTCGTAGACCCCGAGCCGCTTGCCGCGCAGCTCGGAGAGGGTCTGGGCGCCCACCGCCGCGAGCGCCTCCTGGCCGCGGCTTCTGCCCGCCAGGAGCACCGCGCGTGGCTTGAGGTCCCGCAGCTGCGGCGCCCAGCGCGCGAGCCGGTCCACCGAGACCAGCGCCATGTCCACCCCGCCCCCGCCCGCGCCGGCCACCAGCGCGTCCCGGAGCGCTCCCTCCTGCGCGTAGATGACCGCGTTGGCCTCCAGCGCGTAGGCCGCGCGGAAGAGCCCACCTGGGCCTCCGTCCGGCGCGGGCGCGTCCGGGGAGACGCCGCCGCCGGTGGCCAGGAGCAGCGCGCTCGACGAGCCGCGCGGGGTGAAGCCGATGAGCGTGGGCCGCAAGGGAACGGTGGCGATGTCCCCCATGGGCGCGACCACGCCCGCCGGAAAGTCCCCCGGGGACAGCCGCACCCGGGGCACCGCCTCCGGAAAGAGCTGGGCCTGCCACGCGTCCAGCCTCCCGGACCGAGACGCCCAGAACCAGCCGCCCGCGAGCACGAGCAGCAGCAGGAACAGCCACAGGCCGGGGCCGCGCTTCACCGTCATGGGGCGCGACCTCCCTGGCTACTTGACCTCCACCTTCTTGCCGATGGTCTTCTCGGTCCCCGAGCCGCCCACGTCGGACACCGGCGCCGGGCTCTCCATGCCCATCTCCAGCTTGAACTGCTGGAGCAGCACCTGCGCCTGGATGGCTTCGGCGTCTTCTTCGAGCTGGAGCTTCTGGTGGTCCACTGAGTCCAGCGCCATCTGCATGCGCGCCTCGTTGACCGCGGCCTGCTCCTCCACCTTCCGGAGCATCTCGTCGTGGGTGGAGTCGATGCCGGCGACGGTGAAGGACTCCATGGTGTCCGCGACCCTGGACTGCCACTTGGCGCGGCGCGCGTCCCGGATGGCGTTCATCGCCTCCTGGGTCTTGCGCTCCTTCTCCCGCATGAAGGCCTTCTTCACCGCCAGGGCCTTCTCGTACGCCGCGCGCGCGGTTTCCAGCTGCTGTTCGTTGCGGACCAGCGCGCCCTTCTCCATCTGCAGCCGGGTGGCGAACTGCGCCGCGAGGTCGTCTCGCCCCGCCTGAATGGCCGCCTTCACCTTGGCGGTGAGGTCATTGACCT
>CAZQVZ010000236.1:0-9039 GCA_964596895.1 uncultured Myxococcaceae bacterium | reverse complement strand
CCCGGGTAAACTCGCCCTCCTGCAGCACGCGCAGGAGCTTGGCCTGCGTGGAGAGGTCCAGCTCGCCGGCCTCGTCCAGGAACAGCGTGGACCCGTTGGCCTGCTCGAAGCGGCCGAGCCGCCGCGACGCCGCGCCGGTGAACGCGCCCTTCTCGTGGCCGAAGAACTCGCTCTCCATCAGCTCCTGGGGGATGGCCGAGCAGTTCACCGCCACGAACGGCCGGTCCTTGCGCGCAGAGAGCCGGTGGAGCGCCCGCGCGAAGAGCTCCTTCCCGGTGCCGGTCTCGCCCCGCAGGAGCACCGTGGCCGCGGTGGGCGCCACCTGCTCCACCAGCCGCAGCACCGAGGCCATCTGCTCCGAGCCGTGGATGACCTCGTCGAAGCCCGCCGCCCGCTCCAGTTCGCCCTGCAGGCGGACCACGTCCCGGCGGCTGCGCTCGCCCGCCACCGCCTGGCGAAGGAGCAGCACCAGCTCGTCGAATTGGATGGGCTTGGTGAGGTAGTGCAGCGCGCCCTGGCGCATCGCCTCCACCGCGGTGTCCACGGTGGCGTGGGCGGTGACGAGGATGATCGGCAGCGAAGGCTTGAGCTTGCGCGCGCGCTCCATCAAGTCGATGCCGGTCATGTCGGGCATGCGCAGATCGACCAGCGCGGCCATGGGGTCTGCCCGCCCGAGCAGCTCCAGCGCCTGCCCGCCGCTCCCGGCGGTGAGGATCTCGAAGCCCTCCAGGGAGAGGTTCGCCTCGCACACCCGCCTCGTGCCGGCGTCGTCGTCCACGACGAGGATGAGGTCTTCGCCGGCGCTCACGCCGCCACCTTCGGCGCGAGGCTGCGCGCGAGCGGGAGCCGCAGCACCGCCTGCGCGCCGCCGCCCTCCCGGTCCACCAGGCGGAACGAGCCACCGTGGCTCTCCGCGACGTGCGAGACGATCACCAGCCCCAGCCCGGTCCCCGCGGGCTTGGTGGTCACGAAGGGCCGGGCGAGCCGGTCTTGCACCTCCGGCGCTATCCCCCCGCCGCGGTCGAGCACCTCCACCAGCACCGCGGGCGCTTCGCCCTGCGCGTCGTCCAGCCGGGTGACGAGCCTGGGCGCGGTCTCGCCGCCTGCCTCCAGGGCGTTGTCGAGCAGGTTCACCAGCGCCTCGACCATCATCTTGCGGTCCAGCTCCAGCGGCGGCAGCGCGGGGGCCAACGCGCTCTCCACTGCGTCAGGAGGGAGCCCGCGGGCGAGCACCGCGCGGCGCAGCGCCTCCGCTGCGACCTCGGAGGGGTCTGCGGGCGCGAACACCGGCTCGGCGGGGTGCGCCACCCGGAGCAGGTCGTCCACGAAGCCGTTCACCCGCTCCACCTCGTCCTCGATGAGCGCGCCGTACTCCACCATCACCGGCTCCCGGCCGAGCACGCGGCGCAGGTACTGGGCGGCGCCGAAGATGGCGTTGAGCGGGTTGCGGAGCCCATGGGCCACCTGCGCGGACATCTGGCCCAAAGACGCCAGCCGCTCCGCCTGCACGAGCCTGCGGCTGCGGTCCTCGACCTGCCGTTCGAGCTCGTCGTGCGAGGTCTGCAGCCGGTCCGCCATGAGCCGCAGCGTCCGCGAGAGCTCCCGCGTCTCCGGCCACTGCTCCTCGGGCGGCCGCGCCGAGAGGTCGCCTCCCGCGAGCTGGCCGGCGAAGCGCTCCAACCGCCGCAGGGGCGCGGACACGAAGCGCCGGACGATGAGCACCATCAGGCCCGTGGTGAGCAGGAGGGTCGTCCCGAAGAGCAGCAGGAGGTTGCGGGTGAACGCGGCGGCGCGAAGCTGCGCGGCCGAGGTGTCCAGCGCCACGTAGAGGACCCCGGCGTCTCCTGACGCATGACACGCGGCGCAGGCGGCGACGCCCGGCATCTCCTGCGCGATGGAGCGCTCCGCGGCCTCGTGGTGGCGCGCGTACAGCAGGCCCGCGGTGCCCAGCGAAGCCACCGCACAGACCACCAGCGCGACGGCCGTGCGGCCGGCGATCCCCAGGCGATCGAGCGGCGAGGACGCAGCCTTTGCGCCGAAACCTCTGCGTCGCAAAGGTTGCGGAGGGTGTGAGAGAGGGACTGCCAAGACGAGCCTCTTCTTGGCAATCCCCGTGCCCAACCTTCATGCGCCGAAGGGCTGCTCCCAAACCGGGCCGTCGCCGGAGTCATCCCCCACCAGCGTCGGGTACACCCCGACGACGTCGGGGATCTCCTCGAGCAGCGCCTCCGCGGCCTTCTCCAGCGCCTCGCCGCTTTCGGCCGTCCAGACGCCGGCCAGCCGCTGGTGGCCATCCCCGCCCTGCAGCTCCAGGCCCGGCCGCCCGTAGAGCAGGACCGCCACACGGGAGGACGCGCCCGGGGCGGTCTCGATGATCACGCCGGCGACGATCATGACCCCGCCACCTTCGTGAGCTTCACCGCCGAGACCTTGAACTCCGGCTGCTTGGAGACCGGGTCCACCGCGTCGTTGGTGACCCAGTTCACCATGTGCTCGGGGTCGTGCATGTGCATGTAGACCAGGCCGGGGAACACCTCGTCCGAGACCTTCACCGAGTAGGTCCCCCTCCCCCGGCGCGAGGCCATCTCGATGGGGTCGCCGGTCCGCACCCCGAGCTTCGCGGCGTCGCTGGCGTGGATCTCGAGCACCGACTCCAGGTTGGCCCGCCGCAGCTCGCGGCACTTGGAGGTCATGGTGGCGGTGTGCCACTGCTCGAGCGCGCGGCCGGTGGTGAGGACGAACGGGTACTCCGCGTCGGTGAGGTCCGCGGGCGGCCTGTAGCCGCGCAGCCAGATCACCACCTTGCCGTCCGGGCGGCCGTAGAACTTGAGCCGCTCGGGGTGGTCCTCGGGGACCAGCGGGTCCTCTCCGCGCACGTAGCGCCGTTGGGTGCCCGGGTGCCCTTCGACGGGCAGCGGCCAGAGCAGGCCGTGGGCCTGCTTGAGCGCGGGGCGGGTCATGCCGGAGAAGTCGTACGCGGTGCCCTTCGCCAGGGTGATGAGCTCCGCCCACGCGTCGTCCGGGCTCTGCCAGGGCAGGAGGTCCCCGTGGCCCAGCCGCTTCGCCAGGTCCACGAAGATGTCGAAGTCCGGCCGGGCCTCGCCCAGGGGCTCCACCGCCTTCTCCAGCAACTGGTAGCGGCGCTCGGTGCAGCCGAAGACGCCCTCCTTCTCTGCCCACAGCGCCGCCGGCAGCACCACGTCCGCGAACTCGGAGGTCCGGGTCGGGTGGTAGGCCTCGGAGACCACCAGGAACTTGCCCGGCTTCGCCAGCGCCGCGCGGACCTTGTTCAGGTTCGGCAGGGACTGGCCGGGGTTGGTGGTCATCACGTACAGGCACTTGATCTTCCCCTCCCCGAGCGCCTCGAAGAGCTCGATGACGGGGAGGCCGGGCTTCGGGGCGATGGTGCCCTTCGGCACCTTCCACAAGGCCTCCATCTCCTCGCGGTGCTTCTCGTTGGCGACGACGCGGCCGTACGGCAACAGGTGCGAGAGCGCCCCGCCGTCGCGGACGCCGCCGCAGGCGTTGGGCTGGCCGGTGAGCGAAAAGGGCGTGGACCCCGGCAGGCCAATCTTCCCGGTGAGCAGGTGGAGGTTGTGGATGAGGTTGTTCGCCCAGACCCCCTGGGTGCGCTGGTTCACGCCCATGGTCCACATGGACATGGTGCGCTTGCCCTTCGCTCCGAACAGCCGCGCCGCGGCGACGATGTCCGAGGCGCTGCAGCCGGCGAGCTCCGCCGCCTTTTCGGGCGGGTACTGCGCGACGAAGGCCTTGTAGTCCTCGAAGGTCTTCCCGCCGGCGTTGGCGCCCTCGCCGAAGATGGCGTGGGTGCGCAGGAAGTCCTCATCTACCAGGCCTTCGGTGATGAGGACGTGGGCCATCGCATTGAGGATGGGGACGTCGATGCCGGGGCGGAACGGGAGGAACAGGTCCGCGATGCGCGTGGTCCTGGTGCGCCTCGGGTCGAGGACGATCACCTTGACGTTGGGGTCCCGCCGCTTGCGCCGGGCGATCCGCTGGAAGAGCACCGGGTGCGCTTCGGCCGGGTTGGCCCCAATGAGGAAGAACACGTCCGCGTGGTCGATGTCCTCGTAGCAGCCCATCGGCTCGTCCTTGCCGTAGGTGCTGAGGTAGCCGCCCACCGCGGAGGCCATGCAGGTGCGCGGGTTGCCGTCCACGTTGTTGGTGCGCAGGCCCGCCTTGAAGAGCTTGTTGGCCGCGTAGGTCTCTTCGGTGAGCCCCTGGCCTGAGCCGTAGAAGGCGACGGACTGTGGCCCATGCTCGGCGATGGCCTCGCGGAACTTCTGGGCGACGAGGTCCAGCGCCTCATCCCACGTGGCGGGCGTCAGCTTGCCGTCCTTGCGGATGAGCGGCTGGGTGACCCGGTCCGGCGTGCGCAGGATCTGGGGCAGGAGGAAGCCCTTCACGCAGAGCAGCCCCTTGTTGTGGTTGTCCGGATCTCCCTTCACCTGGGTGACCTGGCCGTTCTCCACGCCCACGTACAGGCCGCACCCGGTGCCGCAGTAGCGGCAGACGCTCTTCACCCAGCGGACGGACGCAGAGGCCAGCGCCGTGGGTGACACGCCCAGGGCAGCGAGCGCAGACGCCGCCGCGGAAGCCTTGAGGAGATCTCGACGATTGAGGTTCATGACTACCTACCCTCGGCCTTGCCGGCCTGGTGGGGGTTGGACTTGCCGGTGGCCGCGAGGCTGTGCGGCTCGTGGCAGGTGAAGCAGGCCTGGATGCGGCCGTTGAGGCCGGTGACGGTCTGCACGGCGCTCGCGTGGCAGCCCTCGCACAGCCGGGGGCCGGGCTCGGGGATGAACCCCTCATCGGTGGCGCCGTGGCAGGTGTAGCAGGGGACGAGGTTGAAGCCGTGAGGGCCCCTCTCCCAGGCGGCGACGACCTGGGGATCGGTGCCCTCGTGGCAGGAGGTGCAGGTGGCGTCCGCGTTCTTCACGCGGGGATGGGCGGCGGGCGCGTTGGCCGCAACGTCGCCCAGGGACCGGTTGGAGACGCAGCCCGCCGTCACCAGCGCGGCGAGCAGGAGCCCCAGAGGGGCAGCACTTCTGAAGGATTTCATGAGGTGTCCTCAGGCGACGTGCGCGCAACGTTCGCGGTGCGCTTCGCGGTGAGCGGTGGAGGGAGCTGCGAGGGGGTGCCGTGAGGCGGTTAGCAACCCGGAGGCCAGCGCGTGTGCACTGCGGCGGCCGGTTCCCGCGGCCTGGCCACCGGACGCGGCGGTCCGAAGATTTTCGGACGCGCAGATCCGATGCGAGCGGCGCGGCCTTCGGCCTTCAGGGAGCGGCGCCGCTGGTCCGGCCCTTGCTCAGGGGCTGCCAGCAGTCGTTCCACTCCACCGAGGACACCCCATGCATCGCTACAGAAGTCTCCGTGCTGCACTCATCTCCGCTGCGCTGCTCACGGGCGGCGCCGCCACCGCGCAGGTCGAGCCGGAAGTCACGGCCGCTCCCGAGGCGCCGGTCACCGCGAAGCCCGCAGCCAAAGCTTCGCCGTACTCGCTGCCCTGGCAGCTTCGGCCTGTCACCGCCGGCAACGTCGTCCGTTCGGACACCGCCGTGGCGTTCCAGGAGGCCGCAGATGGCTCCACCGGCGCCACCACCGCGACGATGCTGCTCTTCTCCTACAAGGTCACGCCCAACTTCGCGCCGCTGGTGCGGGTGGGCTACGTCCACAACAACCCCGCCGGGACCGCGTCGTCGGGACAGTCGCTGATCAACCCCGTGCTCGGCGGCACCTACTCCGTCGCGCTCACCCCTGAGCTGCGTCTGGGGGCGTTCCTCGGCGTCACCGTCCCGGTGGGCCAGGGCGGCGGGAACACGCCGGAGGCACCCACGGCCGGGGCCGCGCGCTCGGGCATCCTCGCGCGGTCCGCCATGGACAACGCCATGTTCGCGGTCAATGACTTCACCGTGTTCCCCGGCGTCGGGCTCTCGTACCAGAAGGCCGGGCTGACGGTGCAGGCGGAGGCCACCGTGCTGCAGCTCACCCGCGTCCGCGGCGAGGACGTTCAGGCGGACAAGGCGAAGACCAACTTCACCTCCGGTCTGCACGTCGGCTACTTCCTCCACCCGATGCTCTCGCTGGGCGGCGAGCTCCGGCACCAGCGCTGGCTGTCCCCGCCGGCCGCGGCGAAGGGCACGCCCGCCATGCACACCACCACCGTGGCGGTGGGTCCGCGCCTGCACCTGAAGCTCGCGGACGGCCTGTTCCTGCGGCCCGGCCTCGCCTACGCGCGCGGGCTCGACCTGCCGATGACCGGGTCGAAGTACCAGATCGTCCAGCTCGACCTGCCGCTGGCGTTCTAGCGACCGGGCGGCGCTCGGGGGCCGGTGAGGGGCTGGACCCGCCTCTCCGGCCCGTGGCGTGTCATGCGCCGGAGGTGACAGCGTCCCTGGTTCAAAGGGAGCTTTCACACATGAGCCACTCGCACCCGAAGTCGCAGCATCAGCACGGCCATCAGCATCAGCACCACAGGGGGCCTGGCGCCATGCCGCCTGTCGGGCAGGCGATTGACCCTGTGTGCGGCATGACCGTGGACCCCGCCACCGCGCGCGGCGGCAAGGTGACCTGGGAGGGGGAGGACTACTTCTTCTGCAATCCGAAGTGCGCGGCGCGGTTCACCGAGGAGCCGGCCCGGTACCTGCAGCCGCGGCCCGCGCCGAAGTCGGCAGCCGAGCAGGCCGCCGCGTCATCGTCACGCTGGTGCTGCTCGGGCAGGTGCTGGAGCTGCGCGCGCGCGCGGCCACCGGCGGGGCCATCCGGGCGCTGCTGGGGCTCGCTCCCAGGACCGCACGCAGGGTCCATCCGGATGGGCGCGAGGAGGACATCGAGCTCGACGTGCTGCGCATCCGGCCCGGCGAGAAGCTGCCCGTGGACGGCGTGGTGCTCGAAGGCCGGAGCAGCGTGGACGAGTCCATGGTCACCGGTGAGAGCCTCCCGGTGGAGAAGACCTCCGGGGCGCAGGTCATCGGCGCCACGGTGAACGGAACCGGCGGCCTGCTGATGCGGGCGGAGAAGGTGGGGCGGGACACGCTGCTCGCGCAGATCGTCCGCCGGGTGAGCGAGGCGCAGCGCAGCCGTGCGCCCATCCAGAGACTCGCGGACGTGGTCGCCTCCTGGTTCGTCCCCGCGGTGGTGCTCGTCGCCGCCGTGACCGCTCTGGTCTGGGGGAGCATGGGCCCCGAGCCCCGGCTCGCCTACGCGCTGGTGAACGCGGTGGCGGTGCTGATCATCGCCGGTCCCTGTGCGCTCGGGCTCGCCACGCCGATGTCGATCATGGTGGCCACAGGCCAGGGCGCGAAGGTGGGCGTGCTCGTCCGCGACGCTGCCGCGCTGGAGACGCTCGAGAAGGTGGACACCCTGGTGCTCGACAAGACCGGCCCCCTCACCGAAGGCAAGCCCACGCTGCAGCAGGTGGTGGCGGTGCCCGGCGTCACCGAGGAGGAGGTGCTGCGCATCGCCGCCACCCTGGAGCGCGGCAGCGAGCATCCGTTGGCGGAGGCCATCGCGGTGGGGGCCCGTGCGCGCGGGGTGTTGATGTCCGGCGACGCGGCGGACTTCGAGACCGTCACTGGCAAGGGTGTGCGCGGGCGGCTGGCCGGTGGGCATGCCGCCATTGGCAACGCCGCGATGATGGCTGAGGAGGGCGTTTATCCGTCGGCGTTCTCGGCGGAGGTGGACGCGCTGCGGAGCGAAGGCCAGACCGTGATGTTCGTGGCGCAGGGTGGGCGGCTGGTGGGCGTGGTGGGGGTGGCGGATCCCGTGAAGGCGTCCACGCCCGAGGCCCTGGCAGCGCTGCGGAAGGAGGGGCTGCGCCTGGTGATGCTGACAGGGGACAGCCGGAGGACCGCGGAGGCCGTGGCGCGCAGGCTCGGCATCGACGAGGTGATCACCGAGGTGTTGCCCGCGGACAAGGCGCGGGTGACGAGCGCCTGGCGTTACTTCTGGGCAGGGGAGAGGTCCCCCGGCCGGAAGAGGATGTAGAGCGCCACCACCGAGAGGAGCGTGCGAAGCGGGCTGAGGAGGATCCAGGTCTGGACGTCGTCGGGTGAGAAGGGGCCGCCGGACTCGAAGTGCAGCGCCCTGGGGATGAAGTACGCGAAGGACCACGCCCGCATGGCGATGTGGAGCCCGAGCGCCCAGGCCAGCCGCCTTCGGAGGGGCAGGAGCGGCCAGGCCGCCCACAGCCCGGCGAGGAGGGAGAGCCCGAGCGCACCATGGATTCCGATCCAGAAGGTGGCGCGGTTCGCCCCGCCCTCGGCGACATGGATGAGGGCCGGGTTCTCCGGCCAGGCGCGGTCGAGGACGAGGTGCTCATAGAGGCCACCGCCGACCTCGAAGGCCAGGAGCAGAATGGAGGCGTAGATGAAGGCGCGGGCAAGCCGCGCCCGGAGTGCGGTCAGCGGCCGGGGTCCCGAGATGGCGCTCATGGATTCATCTCCTGCGAGTCGTCGCGGTACGGAGCAGTCAGGAATCGATTGCGTGTCGGCGCACCTCCAGACTGGAGGTTGGGCGGAGTGCCCCTGTCAGGCGCGGGGCTTCGGCCGGCCGCGCGGATGGGAGCCAGGGCCGCGCCGAGTCTTCGCACCTCCGGAATGGAAGTGAGCCCATGAAGTCGGCGCCGTAGACCACCTCGGCCTCGTAGAGGTTGTGCTGTCGGCACCGGAGGCTGAGGTTCTCGACGGTGGGCTGTCCGCCGCGCGCGAAAGGGGCGATGTGATGCACCTCGACCTGGTGCGCCGAGCCGCACCTCCTTCCGGCGTCGCTCACGAACGCGCAGCGTCCGCCGTCACGCCTCCAGACCTCGCGGCGGACCGCCGCCGGGACGTAGCGCGACGGTTCGGCAGGTCCGGAGCTGGTCGCAGTGGCTGCGGAACCGGTCGCGCGCCCATGGGCTTCGGCGCTCTGGGGCGACGGAGCCTCCGTGGATTTTCCGCGCTTGCGGGTGGCGGCCGTCTGAACGGAGTCAGCCGCGTGCGGCTCGGCATCGACGCGCTGGGCCGGCTGGGGCTTCGC
>CAZQVZ010000235.1:0-9058 GCA_964596895.1 uncultured Myxococcaceae bacterium | reverse complement strand
CGGAGGAACTCCATGGAGTGCCGTTTGGGCTGCATGGGGTAGGTCTCGGGATCGTCCACCCAGCCCACCACCCTCAACTCCGTGGGCTGCAACTCCACCGCCTGGCCCTTCGCCGGGGACTCCACCAGCTTCCCCTTCACGGCGATGGCGCAGCCGGTGGTGAGCCGGCACACCACCGTGGCGAAGTTCTCCAGCTCCTGGCCCGCCACCACCTGGATGGGCGCGAAGCAGGAGCCGTCCGACAGGTGGATGAAGCTGACGCCCGCCTTGGAGTCTCGCCGGGTGCGCACCCAGCCGCGCACCTCAACCTCGGTGCCAACGGGAACCTTGCCGCTCAGCGCATCCACCACGCGGATGATGTCCATGGGTGTGCGCAGCTAGCAGACTTGAAGGTTCCTGTCTCAGCTCTTCGCGGGCCTCGCCGGCAGGGAACAGGCGACGATGGTGGCAGACGGATCCACCGCGTCCTTGCCGGAGTCCACCTTCTGCACCCTCCGCCCCTCACCCACGAGGAACGTGTAGCGCAGCGCGAAGTCCACCAGCGGCGTCTTCACCCCATACGCCTTCGCCAGGGCCCCATCCGGGTCCGGCACGAACGCGAACGGCGCGTTCAGGGACTTCTTGAACTTCGTCAACGTCTCCGCCGAATCGGTGGAGATGGCCAGAACCTGCCCCTGCGACTGCATGATGTCCGCATACCGGTCCCGGTACGCCGAGAGTTCGTGGGTTCAACCAGGGGTGAAGGCCTTCGGAAAGAACGCGAGGATGGCAGGGCCCCGCTGCACCATCTCCGACAGCGTCCAGGTGTTGCCTTCGGTGTCCTTGACGGTGAAGTCCGGGGCGACCTCCCCCTCCTTCGGAACCTTCCCTGCGAGCAGCCCTGAGAGCATGGCCGCACCTTGTAGGCGCCGCCCGGCCGCGGCGCCACGTTTCCTTTACCGATGTGTCGGCTGCAACGAGTCCTCAGCGAACCGCGGCGGGCAGCCCCAGCGCATCCCGGAGCTCCCGCAGCTTGTCCTGCACGAGCCGCGCGTTCTGGGGCCCCATCCGCAGAAGCTGCTTCTGCGCCGCAGAGAGGGACTCGAGCCCTGGGTCCGCGTACGCGTAGACCGCGCCCTTCTCCACCACCTCCACGTCCTCTCCGGACAGGGGCAGCGGCACGGCCAGAAGCTGCGCGGTGGCGCGGGCGGTGGCCTTGCGCAGGGAGAGGTTCCGCGGGGCTACTTCTCGCCACGCGCGCTCCAGCAGCGGCTCCACCGCCTCGAACGCCGCGGCGGCCTTGCGCGCATCCAGCCCGTCCACGAACGCGCCGGCGCTGTCGTAGCGCGCGAAGGTCGAGCCCTTCACCCACAGCCGTCCCTCGAGGTCCTCCTCCACCTCGAAAGGGCCTTTGGGCGCGAAGCTCGCGAGCAGCGCGCGCGGGACCCCGCCTTCGGACGCGGCCATCAACACCGACGCCATCCGCCGCGCCAGGTCTCCGCCGGAGAGCCAGCTGCGGAGGAGGTCCCCCCCGCCGAGCCCGCCCAGCGCGTCGCGGACGAAGCCGTCGCTGTTCCCCAGCGCCGGCAGGTTCGCGCGGGCCTTCGGTGACGCCACCGGCTCCGCTTCCTGAGGGGCCAACACCAAAGGCGCAGCAGCCCGCATTCCACCCACTCCACGCTGCGCGTTCACCGCCTGCGCGGGCTGCTGCGCCTTCATCCAGAGCACGGCCGCC
Source organism: uncultured Myxococcaceae bacterium (assembly GCA_964596895.1). Classification (GTDB taxonomy): domain Bacteria; phylum Myxococcota; class Myxococcia; order Myxococcales; family Myxococcaceae; genus JAFAFL01. The sequence continues at coordinate 7,344 of CAZQVZ010000235.1, read as the reverse complement.
CCGGCGCCCACCGCGAGCGTCACGAGCCCCACCGCCATCCACACCCGCCCGGCCTTCTTCGGCGCCACCTGTCCTGTGCTCGACGTGTCCATGTGCTCTCCGACCTCGCGTACGAAGGAGGGACAGCCGACCGGGAGCGATATTTCCGAGCGGAATTTCCGCGTTCACTCGGCGGAGACGTCGTAGCCGTCGAACACGCGGCCGAGCGCCCACACCGCCACCAGCGCCTCGGCCACCAGCACCGCCGCCGCGGCGAGCCCGGCCAGCGGCAACGCGAGCGCGCCCATCACGAACCAGCCGAAGCCCCCCACCACGGCCGCCAGGAGCCCCGCGGGGAGGAAGGCCACGCCCATCACCAGCACGCTGCCCACGAAGAGCAGGAGCCGCTGGCCGAAGGCCTCGAGGCCCCGCGCGCGCTCCACGCCGGTGTCCGCCCACCCGGGCAGAAGCAGCACCGCCGCGTTCTGCACGAGCAGCTGCATCAACGTCACGCACGGCAGGACCACCACCGCCGCCACCGCACCCGCCAGCGCGGTGACGCCCACCTCCGGCGCGCGGGCCACCTGGGCGGCCCCCACCGCGAAAGCCGCCGACACCAACAGGAGCCCCCACTGCAGCAGCGCGAGCAGCGCCCACGCCCCGGCGAGCTCCCCCACCACCACCTGCGCGCCGGACAGGGGCATCGCCCGGAGCAGATCCATGTGCGCGTGGTCCGAGCGGAAGTCGCTGCGCAGGATGGCGGGCCCCATCAACGCCACCAGGCCCGCGGCCCCGGCGAGCGCCACGGCGAGCCCTGTGGCGATGCCGCCTGGGGCCCCGTCCTTCGCCAGCACCACGCCGAAGAGCGCCAGCATCGCCACCAGCGGCAGCGCCAATGGCCACAACCTCGGGGCGACCACGCGCCTGGCGGCGAGCACGTTCTTCCATGCCAGCGCCCACTCCGGCCGGCCCTTCGCGGGGAGCATCGATGAGCGCCGCGGACGCTCTGCTGCGGGCTTACGGCCCCCGCGGCGGACCTCCATCACCTTCGCCCGCTTCTCCGCCTCCTCCACCGAGGCCTCTTCGAAGGCCACATCGCTGCGGAGGATCCAGAAGACGTGCAGCGCGCCCAGCCCCAGGGACACCGGCAGCCAGCGCAGGAAGTGCCCGAGGTCCGGCGCCAACGCCAGCTCCACCGGCGCGCTCGGCAGGAAGAGCAGCGCCCCCAGGGGCCCCTCCAGCGCACCCCGCGCCCACGCCGCCCATTCGGACGGGCCGCCTTCGGGCAGGGGGCCGGGCGCGCTCCACCACACGGTGAAGGCCATCCCCACCAGCGCTGCCGCCAGCGCCCCCACGAGCACCGCCCAGCCCCGGGCTTTGCGCATCACGAGGCTCCCGCGGCCCAGCTGGGCGGTCATCTCGTGCAGCGCGTGAAGACCAAGCCCCGCCCAGGCGCCGGCGAGGAAGAAGGCGAAGCTGCCGCTCAGCCGCGCGCCGAAGAGCACCGTCATCACCAGGGCGGTGAACAGGACCAGCAGCAGCGAGCGCCCCATCTTGTAGAGGAGCAGCGCGCGGCGCGAGACCGGGGCCGGAAAGAGGAGCTGGATCTCCGGCTCGGTGAAGGCGAGCGCGGGCCGCTTCCGGCCGAAGGCCCACATCGACCACAGGACGAGGAACCAGACGGCGGAGGCCGCCCCCACCACCAGCACCCGCGCCTCCCCCTGCAAGGTCAGGGGCCCCTCTCCAAATTCGACCCGCCGGCCGAAGAAGAACCACAGGTAGAGCAGCGCGAACGCGGTGGCGAAGATGTAGCGGGGCCGCTTGAGCCGCCCGAGCTGCGCGCGCACCCGGTTCTTCACGGTGGCGGCGGTGAGGAAGGTGAGGACGCGGAGGATCCGCATGCGGCTACTCCGCCCCGGTCGCGCCGCGGGTGACGCGGATGAAGATCTCCTCCAGGTCCGCCGCCGCGCCTTCACCGGCGGACAGGCCGAGCTGCGCGCGGATGTCCGCGAGGCTCCCTGCGGCCAGAAGCCGCCCGCCGGCGATGACGAGGATCCGGTGGCACAGCTCTTCGACCAGCGGCAGCAGGTGCGAAGACAGAAGCAGCCCCGCCCCCGCTTCAGCCCGGGTGCGCAGCGACGTCTTCATGTTGCGGATGCCCAGGGGATCCAGCCCGGTGAGCGGCTCGTCGAGGATGATGAGCTTCGGGTCGTGCAGAAAGCCGCAGGCGATGGCGAGCTTCTGCTTCATCCCGCGCGAGAGCTCTCCGGGCAGGACGTCTGCCTTGGCGGACAGCTCCAGCTCGGCCAGCAGCGCCGCGGCGCGGGCCTCCCAGTCCTCCACGCCGTACAGCCGCGCGGTGAGGTTCAGGTGCTCGCGCACCGTGAGGTATTCGAAGAGCCGCGGCTCGTCGGGCAAGAACGCCAGGTGCCGCTTGGCCTTCACCGGCTCGGACTTCAGGTCATGTCCGGCGAGGCGGACGGTGCCGTGCGTGGGCGGGAAGATGCCGGACACGCAGCGCAGGGTGGTGGTCTTGCCGGCGCCATTGGGCCCCACCAGCCCCACCACCTCCCCCGCGCCCACGGTGAAGGAGACGCCGTCCACCGCGCGCAGGGCGCCGTAGACCTTCCCGAGCCCCTCCACCTCCAACACCGGCGCTGCGCCGTTCACGCGGAGGGTTGTACCAGCCTACGGCGCGTCGTCTACGGGCCGCAGCGTGCGCACCAGCGCGCCGGGCAGCGCCGCCTCGATGGCGTCCCGCGTCTCCTCCCGGTCCGCCAGCTGACGAAGCTGCTGTGGGGCCAGGGGCTCGGCGCGCGGCACGGTCACCGCACCGGTGGCGAGCACCTGCGCCTGGTAGCGCTGCGGGGCGTTGACCCCGGTCACGAAGACGCCCGCATCGGCCGCAGAGAGCACCTTCACCTCCGGCGGCAGGGCAAAGCGCGCCTCGACTTCGCGCCGGCCAATGCCGAGCACGCCTGCATGTTGAAAGGTGCCGGGGTCCACGGCCTCGCCCACTGGGAGCAGGTGCCGCGCGTCCTGGCGCAGCTCAGGCTGCGTCCGCCACCTTCCAAGCCAGGACCGGGCCTCCCGCAGCGCGCGCGCGTCCACCGGAGCCGCCGCAGGAACCTCTCCCAGAGAGGCGCGGGCGACGAGCTCCAGCCCGCGGAAGCGCGCCTGCATCCGCGACGCCTCCTGCGCCAGCGTCTGCGGACGGGGCCTTCCATCCGGACCCAGCCCGCGCAGCTTCGCCGCCTTCGGGAAGTCCTTCAGCGTCTGCGACAGGCGCGCCCAGCTCGCCCCGAGCGCCGCGTACAAGTCCGGCAGGGGCTCCACCTCCAGGTGCGGCGGGGTCATCAGCCGGACGCGGAAGGGGGTGCCCTCTCCGTCCGGCGCCGAATCCGCGGTGGCCATGCCCTGCGTCCACGTCTCGCCGCCGGTCACCTCCGCATGCGCGCCGAGCTGCGCGCCGAAGGTCCTCGCCAGCCGTGCGCGGTAGTCGCTGGTGGCCTCGGGTGCATCCGCGCTGCCCGCGGTCAGGAGCGCTCGCGCAAAGGCCTCGCGCGCAGACGGCCAGCCCGCAGGGGCGTCGAACCCGACGCGCGCGTCCTGCACTGCCACGGTCAGCTCCTCTACGCCATAGAGCTGCTCGGGCCCCTCCAGCCGCGCGAGGAACCGCGTGAACGGGGTGGAGGGCGCGGCAAACAAAGGCGGGGTGTGCTTCGCCTCCGCCAGCTCCCGGGGCAGCCGCGCGAGGAACGACGACATGTCATCGAGCGCCTTCTTCGCGCCGCCGTCACCGAGCGCCTTCCGGTACGCGTCGAGCGGCTCATGCTCTGGCGCGCCGAACAGCGCGTCCCGCAGCGCGCGGTGCGCCGCATACGCGCGCCCAAGCTCCGGGTCCTCCTCCAGCAGCACGAGGAAGGTGAGGACGCAGGCCGCGCCCTCCCGCGTCCGGTCGAACGGCCACTGCAGCGCGCGGTCCACGGGCGTGAGGGCGCCCAGCGCAGAGGACCACTGCCGCCACGGCGCCACCGGGAAGCGCGGCGCAGGCCGGGTCAACGCCGCTGCCTCCGCCGCCACCGCCTCCGACAGCGCGGCGTCACCTCGCCAGGGCCTCGAGCCGCGCGCGCCCGTGGCCTCCAGCGCGCCCCCGAGCCGGGCCACCAGAAGCAGCGCGCCGTCCTTCGCATCTCCCTGCAGGTCCACGCTGCGCTCGTGGGCCTTCGCGACCAGCCGGTTCAAGAAGGCCTCGCGGCCCAGGGGCGCGTCCGCCGTGCCGCGGTGGAGCCCCAGGTGCAGCGCCGCGAGCACCGAGTCTTCGGTGCGCCCGTGGTACCAGAGCAGCAGGTCCGCCGAGACCAGCGGGTGCGGCGCGTCCGGGTGGTAGGCCGGAACGCCCTTCGCCCTCGCCGCAGCGCCGATGCCACCCTGCACGAAGGTCCCGTCCGACGACCGCGCAAAGGAGGAGGACAGCGGCGCTGACTCCAGCTCACCCGCTGCGTGCAGGCGCACCTTCGCCCGGCGCGGATTCACCACCACCTGCGCGCGGGCGGGCAGCGCCTTCAGGAAGGCGGCGAGCTTCGCCTCGTCCGCGTCCGGCGACACCTCCAGCGTCACCTTGCGGGCCTTCACCGAAGACAGGTCGTAGCCGTACTCCACCCGCCCATCTGCGTGCCGCTTCGCCGTGGACGGCCACACCTCCGCCACCGCGGGCTGCGCGGACACCTGCCCGGGACCCAGGAGAAGAGCCACCAGCGCCAGGGTGGCGAGACGAAGTGCGCCGAAGCCCCCCGTCATTCGTCGCCGAGGTGGAGGAGCCCGCGCACGGTGTCCACCACCTCCTTCGCCTGCACCGGCTTCACCAGGTAGGCGCTCGCGCCCAGCCCCATGGCCCGCTCCCTGTCTTCGAGCGCGCCTTCGGTGGTGATGACCACGATGGGCACCGTGTTGCGCTCCTTCGACTGGCGGATGTGCCGGATGAGCTTCAACCCATCCATCATCGGCATGTTGATGTCGGTGACCACGAGGTCATAGGGGGCGTGCGAAAACCGCTTCAGCGCTTCGACGCCGTCCTGTGCCTCGTCGAGCTCGAACGCGCCGGTGCGCTGCAGGGCGATCATGATGCTGCGCCGCATGGCCTGGGAGTCGTCGACCACGAGCGCTCGAAGCTGAGCCATGCGGGGCAGGATAGCCCAGCTTCAGCGGCGCTTCCGCTTTGCGGCCTCCGCCGCGAGCGCGGGGCCCACCTCCGGCAACGGCAGCACGCGCTTCACCGCGCCGGTGGCGATGGCCTCTCTGGGCATGCCGAAGATGACCGCCGTCTGCTCCGCCTCCGCCCACACCTGTCCGCCGGCCCTGTGGATGAGCTTCGCCCCCAGGGCGCCGTCCGCGCCCATGCCGGTGAGGACCACGCCCAACGCCTGCGCGCCGAGCTGCTCGGCCACGCTCGCGAAGAGCCCATCCACCGACGGGCAGTGCTTGTCCTTCCCGTTGGGCGGGCGGGTGTGGATCTCCAGCCCGCCTGCGCGCGTCCGCCCGAGCAGGAGGTTCCTTCCGCCCGGCGCGATGAACGCCCGCCCCCGCGCCGGCACATCTCCATCCTTCGCCTCGCTGACGCTCCACGCGCCGATGCGGTCCAGCCGCTCCGCGAAGGCGGTGGTGAAGCGCGGCGGCATGTGCTGGCAGATGAGCAGCGACACCGAAGCCTCCGGCGGGACCGACTCCAACAGCCGCTGCACCGCGGGCGGGCCACCGGTGGACGCGCCCACCGCGACGATCAGCGGCGGCGCAGACTCCACCCGTGAGCGCGTGCCCTGGGCGCCCGCGGCTCCCACGGAGGTGGACGCGCGCACCAGCCGCACCGCGCGGACCTTCTCCAGAAGCTCCCGCCCGAGCGTCTCCTGCGCCTCCCTCCCTGCCCTCGAAGGCTTGGCGATGAAGTCGAACGCGCCCAGCTCCAGCGCCTTGAAGACGTCCGACCGGTGCGCGTACGAGGAGATGACGATGACCGGCGTGGGCACGTTCGCCATCAAGAGCCGCAGGAACGCGAAGCCGTCGAGCTTCGGCATCTCCAGGTCCAGGGTGATGACGTCCGGCCGCAGCTCCTTCGCGCGCCGCAGGCCTTCGTCTCCGTCGCCTGCACGCCCCACCACCTCCACGTCCGGCGCCGCCTCCAGAAGCTGCGTGAGCGTGCGCCGGTTGCCCGGGGAGTCATCCACCACCAGCACCGAGATCTTCTGCGCGGCCCCGGGCTGCGCCGCCTTTGCGCCGGGGCTCATGCGCCGCTCCCTCGCAGGGGGCGCCGGTAGACGAGATCGTTTCGCAGGTGCACCAGTTCGAACGCGCTGGTCAGGCTCAGCAGGCTCTCCGAGTGCCCCAGCAGCAGGTAGCCGCCCTCCACCAGCTTGTCGTGGAAGAGCGTCAACACGCGGCGCCGGGCCGGCAGGTCGAAGTAGATGAGCACGTTGCGGCAGAAGACCACGTCCATCCGCGCCACCAGGTCCGCGCGCTGCGGGTCGAGCAGGTTCAGGTGGCCAAAGGAGACCAGCGCGCGGACCTCCGGGCGCACCCGCATCCTTGGCCCCGCCTCCACCTCTTCGAAGAAGCGGGTGCGGTCATGGATGGAGGTGGCGCGCAGGGACGACGGGCCGTATTCGGCCTTGCGCGCGGCGGCCAGGACGCGCCGGCTGATGTCGGTGCCGAAGACCTCCACGTCCCACCCGGCGAAGAGTCCGGAGGCGTGGAGGAGCATGGCCACGGTGTACGCCTCTTCCCCCGAAGAGCAGCCCGCGCTCCAGACCCGGAGCCTGCGGCTGTGCGCGTTGCGCTCGGCCAGACGGGGCAGAAGCTCGTCGCTGAACGCCTGCAGCTGGCGCGGCTCGCGGAAGAAGTAGGTCTCGTGGGTGGTCAGCGCCTCCACCGCCAGCTCCAGCTCCACCTTCTTCCCGGCGTCGAAGCGCAGGTAGCGGTCGTAGGCCGCGAAGTCCGCCAGCCCCAGCGCCTCCACGCGCGGCCACAGCCGCCGCTCCATCACGAACTGCATGTCTTCGCGCATGAGGATGCCGCAGTGGTCGTAGATGAGGTCCCGCAGCCGCCGGAACGTCTCCGGGTCCATACGCGGCCGGCTGTCGTCGAAGCCCGCCAAGAGAAGGTCACCGCCTGCGAAGCTGCGCGCGCGCTTCGTCGAGCGCTTCGCGCACCAGGGCATCCCCTTCCGCGCCAAGGGCCGCTTCGACCGCCGCCAGATCCGAATGGCCGCCGGACGCGCCCAACACCCGCGCCGCCGCCGCCCGCACCTCCCACCGTTCGTGCCCGAGGCTCCGCCGCGCCAGCGCCACGCCCTCCGGCAGGGCCGCGCCCAGG
>CAZQVZ010000234.1:4495-9078 GCA_964596895.1 uncultured Myxococcaceae bacterium | reverse complement strand
CGTCGAGGTCGAACTTCTCCTTGAGCTCGCTCTGCCACTGCGCCCGCAGGGTCGCCGGCGCGCAGATGAGGACGCGGCTTCGGCCTTCGGCCACGAGCTGGCCGATGACGATGCCCGCCTCGATGGTCTTCCCGAGCCCCACCTCGTCCGCGAGCATGCAGCCGCCGCGCGGCAACGAGTCCAACGCGAAGCACGCGGCCTCGAGCTGGTGTGGATTGAGATCCACCTTCGCTTCCGACAGCGCAGACGCCAGCCGGCTCCGGCTGTCCCCGGACCTCGCCGTGAGCTGCTCGGCGTACAGCCGCTGGTGGAACCGCGTGAGCTTCAGCTCCGCCTGTTCAAACGCCTCTTCCCGCCGCAGATCCCGCGCAACCGCCAATGTCCAGACCCTCCCGTGCAGGTTCTGGTGCGGCATTCTGATCTCGGCCGACCCTCTGTAAAGCCCCCCTTCCGCGAGGCCGAAAAGTAGGCCCCGGCGCGATCGGGCACGGTTCTTTCCAGCGACGTTAGGTCGGATCCGGGCCCCCGGCCCCGCCCTGTGGCATCTTCCGCGCCCATGACCGAGGGGACCGAAGGCAGCGTGCTGCAGCAGTTGGTGGCGCTGGAGACCGACGCGCTCGCGCGCTACTGCGACGAGGTGGAGATCAGCGGCGTCATCGCCCAGACGGCGCGCTTCGTGCTCAAGCGCAACCAGCCCATGTGGGTCAGCCGCGGCGGCCTGCTCTCCTACAACGACGGCATCGAGTGGACCCTGAAGATCCCCGGCGGCGCGGGAAAGGCGGTGGGCCGGGTGCTCGCCGGGGAGGGCATCGCCCTGACGCACGTGATGGCGACGCGCCCGGGCGCGGAGGTCATCATCGGCGCCAACCAGCCCGGCCGGCTCGCCTCCTGGGATCTCTCCCGCGGGGGCATCATCTGCACCTCCGGCTCCTTCGTGGGCGCGGTGGGTGACGTGGACATCGACGTGACCGTGGCCCGCTCGGCGGGCGCGGCGTTCTTCGGCGGCGCGGGCCTCTTCCTCCAGCGCCTGAGCGGCCGGGGCATCGCCATGGTTCACGGAGCAGGGGACTTCATCGAACGCCAGCTCGGCCCGGGCGAGACCCTGCTCGTCTCCACCGGCAACCTGGCGGTGTTCTCCGACTCGGTGAAGTACGGTATCCGCGGCGTGGGCGGCTGCCGGAAGATGCTCTTCGGTGGTGAAGGCCTGTTCATGACCGAGCTCACCGGGCCGGGGTGGGTGATGCTCCAGAGCCTGAAGAAGCTGCCGGCCCAACGCCGCATGCAGCAGTGACCCCGGGGGGACCGCGTGATGACCTGTGACCAGAAGATGAGGCAGTGGGCGCTCGCACGTGTGCTGGCGACGTCGGCGGGGTTGATGCTGCTGACGGCTGGCTGCTCCGGCGGGGATGGCGATGGGACCGACGCGGGCACCGACCCCAACGGCGGCGGCACCGACGCAGGGACGCTCTACCGGGGCGTGCTGCCCTCCGAGCTGCAGGCACATGGCTTCACCGCGCTGCGGACGCCGCAGGGGATGGTGGGAGTTGGCTCGGGCCAAAGAGAGGGCGGCGCCGCCGGCGCGGAGATCTTCCTCGCCCGGTTCGATGACACAGGCGCCATCGATACGTCGTTCGGTGAAGGCGGCGTGACCCTGCTCGACGCGCAGGGGACGGAGGAGGTGCCGTTCGTCGGCACCCTGAACTCGGACGGGATGTACGCGGCGGTGATGGACGGCGAGAAGCTCGTCACCGCGGGCACCGCGCGCGCCTGGACCATCCCCGGCGCAGGCAGCCTCGCGCTCGGCAGGTTCAATGCCGACGGCAGCGTGGACCCGGCCTTCGGAAACCTCGCCGGCCTGCGGCTGGACACCTTCCGCAACGGCTCCGGTGGGGTGATTGAAGCCGCGTTCCACACGCTGCACCGACTGCCGAACGGCAAGCTGCTCGCTGGCGGCGCGGTGCAGGGGAACTTCCTCGTGGTCCGCTACAACGCGGACGGCTCGCCGGACACCACCTTCGCCAAGGAGCCGGGGATGGGCTTTGGCGGCGCCCATGGCAGCTCGCTCGAGACCGAGGCGGCCCGCGCGCTGGTCGTCCAGTCCACCGGCAAGGTGGTGCTCGCCGGCGGGGACGGCTTCCACTCCATGCGCGTCAACGAGGACGGCACCCACGACCTCTCCTATGGGCAGAGCGGCTACTTCCGGCGCAGCGGCGGGACCCAGTTCGCGCTCTTCGAGCGGCCCGACGGCAAGCTCCTGCACGTAGGGACGCGCAGCGAGAGCGTGGGCGGCGAGACCCAGCTGCAGTTGGCCCTCTACCTGACCAACGCGGACGGCGTGGCCGACGCGAGCTTCGGCACCGAGGGGCTGCGAACCCACCCGGTCCCGGTGGGCATCATCCGCGGCGCAGTGCAGGCGGCGGACGGCAGCGTCTACCTCTACCTGTCGGGCGGGGGCACCTATCTGGCGCGCCTGACGCCGAGCCTGGCGCTGGACTCGAGCTTCGGACCCGAGGAAGGCCTGCGGAAGCTCGACATCAAGCTGCCCATCCTCCAGCCGCTGAACGAGACGGTGAATCACCTGGTGCTGGATGGGGACGCCCTGTGGATCGCCGACATCTCGCAGGAGAAGTACGCCGAGCCCGACAAGGTGAAGGCCTTCTTCATCCTGCGGCGCTACCCGCTGTAGCTGTAGCTGTAGCGGTGGCTCGCCGGTCACGCTGCGCCATTCGTGCTTCGCCGAAGTCCCGCCGGGCGTAGTGGAGGTTGTGGGCCCTGCAGGCCAGCTCCAGGTTCTCCACCGTGGCAGGGCCGCCTCGCGCGAAGGGCTGCCGGTGGTGCAGCTCCAACTGCCAGGTCGCCCGGCACCGCCTCCCGTCCGTCCCCACGTACGCACAGCAACTCCCATCCCGCTCCCACACCGCCCGGCGGACCTCCACCGGCACGTACCGGCTCTGCGCGGGCTCTGGCTGTGCAACCGCCTTTGCGGGCGCGGGCTTCGCCGGCTCCGGCTGCGCCCCCGTCTGCGCGGGCTCTGGCTGTGCGACCGCCTTTGCGGGCGCGGGCTTCGCCGGCTCCGGCTGCGCTCCCCGCTTGCGCTTGCTGCAGGCCTCGAGCGTCTTCCGGAAGCACGCCCGGAGGACCTCCTCGAGGTTCCCGTCCGGCACCGCGTGGCTCAGCTGCGCCTTCACCTGCGCCAGCTCCGCCATGAACTCCGGGCCCACCGTCATCCGCAGCGAATAGCGTTCACCGTCGAGCGCCTCGAACTTTGGCCGCGACGCAGGGTTTGGCGCAGGCTTCTGCGCGGGCGCGGGCGCGGGCGCGGATGCGAGGTCGGGCGCCGGCGTGGCCTCGAGGGCAGCCGGAGTGTTCACTGACAGTTCCGGAGCGGAACTGGAGGCAAGCAGCTCGAGCTCGAGCGGCGGCGGCGGCGGCGTTGTTTTCTGCGTAGGGGCGGGCGGGGGCGCAGGCAGCCTCCGGATGGACTCCTTCACCTCCGGGCGCGGGCGAAGAGAGGCCGCGAGTTGCTCGACCTGCTCTTCGGGCAGATCCGCCGCGCGCTCGAGCAGTTCGGCGTGGTTCTCGGGCTCGAGCACCTCGCGAAGCGCCACCAGGGTGCTCAGGCAGAGCCTACCGTCCAGCAGGTATTCGGCCGCGGCCGGAAAGCGCGCCAGCAGCCGGGACGCCGTGGTCCGGCGCCAGGCCGCCGCGCGGCTGAGGCGGAGCGACACGGTGCAGTACTCGAAGAGGGAGCGGAACCCCAACGCCACGTGAAGGTGTCGCCGGTCGAGCTCCGCGAGGTGCCAGAGCAGTTCGACGACGCAGCGGCGTTCGTCGCCGAGCAGGTCCGAGATGCGTCGGGTCAGCACCTCGGGCGCGAGGTCAGACAGGGAGGGGGACTTCGATGCGTGGGTGAGCATGCACTCAGCACTACCACCCGTTTTTCGAGCGCCTTCGGAGGCCTCCAGGCGGTCTTGGGAGCGACGAGGCGCGATGGGTTCGGCCACCTCCCCGGGCGGGTCCGAGATCGCCACACGCAGGCCCCGCCGCGGCCGCGAGAGCCATGATCTAGCAGGGCCCGTCCGGGCGAAGCCGTCGACACTCGAACCCCTGTCTATACGGCCGCGGTGCAGGTGGAGTGTTCAGTGGCGGTTCCGGAGCGGAACTGGGCGGTGCAGCAGTCTGGCCCCGCGGCCATGCGCAGCCGAGGCCGTAGCGAAACGGTTCATTCGGGGCGGAAGCCGCAAGAGGTGCCGCAGGGGGAGTCGAAGGTTGGCACGCGAGGAGGATCGCACTCGCGCGGGTTCAAGCGCCGTAGGAGGGAAGCGGCACAGGTGACCCAGAGCCCACGCCCGGAGGATGGAAGCTCCGCAGAGGTGGCGGGGACCTGTACACCAGCAGTCCCCGACGTCCTCCCTGCGCGCCGTTCGCGGTCGGACGGCCGAGTCCTCGGCGTCCACCCGCAGCGCCCTTTGTGAACGCCGTCCGCGGTCGAACGGCCGAGCCTTCAGCGCCCTCCCTGCGCGCCGTTGCGGTCGGACGGCCGAGTCCTCGGCGTCCACCCGCAGCGCCCTTTGTGAACGCCG
>CAZQVZ010000234.1:0-4395 GCA_964596895.1 uncultured Myxococcaceae bacterium | reverse complement strand
TCCACGGTCGAACGGCCGAGTCCTCGGCGTCCTCCCGCAGCGCCCTTTCTGAACGCCGTCCACGGTCGAACGGCCGTGCACTCAGCGCCCGCCCTGCGCGCCGTCCACGGTCGAACGGCCGTGCTCTCAGCGTCCTCCCCGCGCGCCGTTCCGCGGTCATTCCGCCATCACGACCGCGAAGTCCCAACTCCCCAACTCAGTGCCCGACGGCCGTCTCTTCGACTGCCTCTCCCGCGCGGGGGTGGCCGTCATCGCGAGAGGGCCTCGAGCCCATGCCGCTCCCCAGCGCCTTGAGGAGGTCCAGCGGGATGGGAAGGATGGTGTGGTTCCCGCCGCCGGTGATCTCGACCAGGGTCTGCAGGTAGCGAAGCTGCAGCGTGGCCGGGTTGCGCGTCATCACGTCCGCCGCCATGGAGAGCTTCTCCGCCGCCTGGTGTTCGCCTTCTGCGGCGATGATCTTGGCGCGGCGTTCGCGCTCTGCCTCTGCCTGCCGGGCGATGGACCGCTGCATGTCCACGGGGATGTCCACATGCTTCACCTCGACGTTGGTGACCTTGATCCCCCACGGGTCGGTGTGGATGTCGAGGATGCGCTGGATGTCCTTGTTGACCCGGTCGCGCTCGGCGAGCAGCTCATCCAGCTCCACCTGTCCCACGATGGCGCGCAGGGTGGTCTGGGCGAGCTGCAGGGCCGCGTACAGATAGTCCTCCACCTGCAGCACCGCGCGGTCGGCGCTGACGACGCGGAAGTAGATGACCGCGTTGACCTTCACGCTGACGTTGTCGCGGGTGATGACGTCCTGGGGCGGGACGTCCCTTGCCACCGTGCGCAGGTCGATGACGACCATCCGCTCCACCACGGGAATGATCCACCGGAAGCCCGCGCGCTTGAGCCCCACGAAGCGGCCGAGTCGAAAGACCACGCCGTTCTCGTATTCGTTCACGACCCGCACGCCGCTGATGAAGACCAGCGCCAGCAGGCCCAGGGGAATGAAGAGGCCAATGGCCCCGAACATGTCGTTCATGTCGCGCTCTCCTCGACGAGCACCGTCAGCCCGTCCAACCCCCGGACCACCACCCGCTTCTCCGGAGGAATCGGTTTCGACGCGCGGGCGCGCCACAGCTCTCCGTGCACCAGGACGTCGCCGCCGTCGGGGCCAACCGCGGTCAGCGCCCGGCCGACCTCGCCGATCATCCCCAGGTCCCCCACCACCATCGGCACCTTGCGTGCCTGGGCGGCGCGCCAGGCCACGTAGGCCGCCATCCCGCCCAGCAGCACCACAGTGGGGACGATGAGCCGTCCCGGCAGGCGGAACGACGGGTCGACGAACCACTCGGTGTCGAGCCGGTCCACGAAGAGGATCCCGCCGAGCGCCATCAGCAGCAGGCCGCCCACCGCCAGCATCCCATTGCCGACGAAGAGCTCCGCGACGATGAGGCCCAGCCCCAGGACCAGGAGCACCACCGCGCCCGCCTGGATGGGCAGGGCGCTCATCGCCACCATGGCGAGCACCATGGAGACGAGCCCCAGGAGCCCGGGCACCACCAGCCCCGGGTTGGACAGCTCGATGGCGAGCCCCAGCGCGCCAATGAGGAACAGCACGTACGCCACCTGGGGATTGGCGAGCCAGTGGACCACGCGCTGCCGCAAGGTGGGCTCCAGCGTCTCCACCTGCGCGCCCTGAAGCGCCAGGGCCCGCTGCTGCTCTCCGACCGTGACCGTCATCCCGTGCGCCGCTTCGAGGAAGGCCTCCTCGCTCGTCGCCACGTGGTCGATGACGCCCAACTCCAGGGCAGTCTCCGCGGTGACGCTGGCGCTCTCACGGACCGCCGAGATGGCCCACTCCACGTTGCGGCCGCGCGCGAGGGCGATGGCCTCCACGAACGCCGCGGTGTCGTTCTCCACCTTCTGCGCCATGTGCTTGCCGCCGGCCTGCTCCGGGTCCTGTCCGCCCGGGCCGCTGACCGGGTGCGCCGCGCCGATGTTGGTGCCCGGCGCCATCCCCGCCACGTGCGCCGAGAGCGTGAGGAACACGCCCGCGCTGCCGGCCCGGGCCCCCGAAGGTCCCACCCACAGGAGCACCGGCACCGGCGCGCCGAGGAACGCCCCGACGATCTCCCGTGTGGACTCCAGCGCGCCGCCGGGCGTGTCCATCCGCACCAGCAAGGCCTGCGCGCCGCGGGCCTCGGCTTCCCTCACGCACGCGCGCAGGTAGTCAGACGAGCCCGCGCCCACCGCGCCGTCGAGCTCGCAGCGCAGGACCACAGGCGCCGTGATGGAGGCGGCCGAAGACGACGACCACGCCGCCGCCACGCCCACCAGCGCCAGCACACACCACCACCCCGACTGGCCGCGCGAAGAGATCACCGGACACAGCGGTTGGCATCCCGAGGTGACGCCGCAACCGGCCCCGGGGCGATAGGGCCCGGCACTGTCCGAAGGCCAAAGCTCAGAGCAGCCCGCGGGACTTCACGCGCAGGTACTCGTTCACTGCCGAGGCCCCGAAGCGCGCCGCCGGCGCCCTCACCGCGAGCGCGCCCGCGTTGCGCAGGGTGGCGGTGGTGCGCCGGTAGTCGTCTTCGAGTCTCGCCGCCACCTGCCGGACGTAGGCGTCGTGGACCTCCACCGGCTGGCCGGTGGCCGCCTGGGCCACGTCTTCATCCAGGAGCGAGACCACCAGCGGCAGGTGCCGGGGCCGAAGGGCCAGGGTGCGGGCCAGCAGCCGCGACGAGGTCTGTGGATCCTGCAGGTCGGTGAAGAGCACCACCAGGGACCTGCGGTGATGCCGGGAGAAGGCCACGTCCAGCGCCCGGCCGAAGTCGCTCTCCTCCAGGCCCGCCTCGAGCCGGTAGAGCGCGGAGGTCAGCGCGCGGAGATGATCCCGTCCCTTGCCCGGCGGCAGGAACGCCTTCACCTCGCGCGAGAACGCGACCACGCCCACCACGTCTCCGCGGTCCAGGGAGACGCGCGCCACCTTCAGCGCCGCGTCCACCGCGTGGTCCAGCTTGCGCCGCCCGCCGACGACGCCGGCCATGTGGCGCCCGCAGTCGATGAAGAGCAGGACCGGCTGGTTCCGCTCCGGCTGGTGGACGCGGACCATGGTGCGCGAGCGCCTCGCGGTGGCCTTCCAGTCGATGGTGCGGAAGTCGTCGCCGGGGCGGTATTCGCGCAGGGACTCGAATTCGGTGCCTTCGGACGGCTTGCGGAGGGTGCGGTCCGCCTCCTGCGCCTGGGCGGCGACGAGCTCCAGCGCCTCGCGGCCGAGCGCCGTGAGGTCCGGATACACCTTCACCGTCTGGGAGAGCGGGTAGCGCACCTGTCTCGCGCACAGGCCGAGCGGGCCCCCAAGCCGCGCGTGCACCGCGCCGAAGGCCAGATCTCCGCGGGTGGGCGGGGTGACCCGGTAGACGACCTGCGCCTGGGGCTGCTCCCGGTCCAGGCGGAACGCCGCGCGGTGTCCTTCGACCTCGACCGTGGGAGGGACCTCGTCGCGCAATTCGCCGGCGACGCGGCCTTGCGCCGCATCCGATGACGAAGGCGTCAAGGCCAGCGCCAGCGTCACCCGGTTGGGCACCCCGCTGGAGAAGACGTCCTCCACCATGCGGGTGACCCCAAGGGCTGAAGCGCGCGGGGCCAGGAGGAAGTCCAGCGCGCAGAGCAGCAGCACCGCCCCATCCACCACCACCGCGGCCCAGAGCAGGACCGGCGAGGCCAGGGCCAGCACCGCGGGGAGGAGCCCCGCCGCGAAGAGCGCGACGGCGAGGGGCGTGGGGACGGGCCTTCCGAGAGCGGAGGAAGCGCGCCCGCCGGAGGTCACCTGGGCACCTGCACCCGGTCCAGCGTCTGGCGGACGACCTCGTCGGCGGTGACGCCTTCGACCTCGGCCTCCGCCTTGAGGATGAGCCGGTGGTTCAGCACGCTGGGGCAGACGTCCTTCACATCGTCCGGGGTGACGAAGGCCTTGCCGCGCAGGGCCGCGCGGGCCTTGGCAGCGGCGAGCAGGGCCTGCGCGCTCCTTGGAGACGCGCCCATGCGCACCCGCGGGCTCTGCCGCGTCTGCCGGACGAGCGCGACCACGTACTCGAGGATGGACGCGTCGGTGCTGACCTCTGCCGCGGTGGCGCGCAGGACGTCCAGGTCCCTGGGCTCGAGGACCCGCTCCACCTTCGCCGCGTCGCCCTTGCGGCCGTGGAACCCGCGCAGCATTTCGACCTCGGCGGCTTCGTCCGGGTAGCCCACGCGGATGCGCATCAGGAACCGGTCCAGCTGCGCCTCGGGCAACGGGTAGGTGCCTTCCAGCTCCAGCGGGTTCTGCGTGGCGACCACGAAGAAGTGGGGGTGGAGCGGGTGGGTCGTCCCGTCGATGGAGACCTGCCGCTCCTCCATGGCTTCGAG
>CAZQVZ010000233.1:0-9139 GCA_964596895.1 uncultured Myxococcaceae bacterium | reverse complement strand
GCAGCCAGTGGTTCTGGATGCCTCGGGTGGTGAAGTAGCTCTGCGCCGCCAGTGCGTGGCGGTAGGGCGTATACCCGGGCTGATAGTAGTAGCCGCCGCCCACCAGGCCCACGCCCCAGCCGAGATCCGAGTTGAAGCTGATGAGCGGCACGCCGATGGCGTCGAGCCGCTTGAGCGGCTTGTCGTCGCCGAAGGGGCCGGACCCGCCCTGGCCCTCTTCGGGCGCCGCCGCACCCTGGCCCTCTCCCGGGCCACCCTCACCCTGACCCTCTCCCGGGGGGAGAGGGGAGGGCGCAGCCGTGCCCGCCGCCCCGAGCGCCACCCACGCCGCCACCACGAATGCGCCCCCGACCATCGTCCGCAAGGTGGACACGACGCTCGCCCGGCGCCCGGCCGCGAGAGCCCGGCTGGTCGCCTGCCCTCCGGCCGCCGAGACAGGCGCCGCGCAGGCGGGCCTTATGCCGCCGCCCACGCGTCCCCATCTTGGCCGCGGGACCCGACGAGGTGTCGGGGAGAGGGGAGAAGACATGGAACCGCAGGCGCTGGTGGCGCCGCACACGCGCGAATGGGCGGAGAAGTCCATCCGGCGAATCGGCCAGAAGCTTCAGGGGACGCGTCCCGGCGCGAGCCGTGGGCGGAAGCTCCTCGTGGTGCACCTCGACGGCGTGCCCCGGCAGGTGCTCGAGCCGGCGATCCTCGAAGGCCGGATGCCGTTCCTCCAGAAGCTCGTGCACTCCGGCGCCTACAAGATGGACACCGCGTTCTGGGGTTCGCCGGCGTCCACGCCCGCGTTCCAGGCGGGGCTGCTCTACGGCGTCCGCCACCCGAACCTCCCCGCCTACCACTGGTGGGACCGCACCCTGCGCCGCGAGGTGCGCATGAACCTGCCGAAGCTGGCCGTGAAGATCGAAGACCGCGTCTCGAAGCTCGCCTCCGGCAGCCTGCTCGAAGGCGGCGGAACCACCTACCTGTCGCTCTTCCACGCGCGGGCGAAGAACGAGCTGGCGATGACCTCGCTCGCGAAGCTGGCCACGCTCCTGCCGTCGGTGTGCGGCCACGTGCACGGCATCTCCACCGTGGGGAGGCGCGGCGCCCTGCAGTTCGTGCGAGACCTCGTCCGGGAGACGAAGGCCGCCGGCGCTGACGCCCTGCGCTGGGTGGAGCAGGTGGACGACTCCCGCCACGAACTGCAGTTCATGTTGAACCGCTTCTTCATCGTGCAGCTGGCGTGGAGCCTGTCCTGGAACCGCGCGCTCATCGACATGGTGCAGGGCGTGCCGGCCATCTACCTGGTGTTCGGCAACTTCGACGAGATCGCCCACCGGCGCGGGCCCTTCTCGAAGCAGGCCGCCGAGGAGCTCTACCGCGCGGACGGGGCGCTGGAGGAGCTGTACGCGATGGGCCAGCTCGCGCCGGACGGGCCGTATGACGTGGTGCTCGTCACCGACCATGGCCACGTGGACTCCGCGCCCTTCGAGCGGGAGACCGGCCGAAGGCTGCGCGACTACCTGCTGGACCCTTCGCCCGGGCACCTGCCTGAAGACGTGGCGCGCGCGCTGCTCGACGGCCGGACGCCGCTGACGCTGTCGTCGCCCTGGGACGCGGAGCCGGTGGCGGTGGAGTCCGGCAACTTCGCCCACGTGTACCTGACCCGGACGCACGCGCCCCTGGAGGCGCGCGAGCTGATCGCGTGGCACAAGAACGTGCTCGCGCGCGCGGTGGCCTCGCCGGAAATAGGCATCGTCGCGGTGCGGCGGCGAGACCACGCGGTGGCCATCATCGGCGGCCGGGTGTTCCGCTCGCACGAATTGGACTCGGCGCCCCTGGACCGCGAGTTCAACCGGCGGGCGGTGGCGGATCTGCTGGAGGAGTTGCCGCACATGCCCACCGCCGGCGACATCGTCCTCTTCGGCCAGGCCATGCGGGAGGGTGCCACCGTGGGCTTCGCGTGGGAGTTCGGCTCGCACGGTGGGCTGTCGCGGACGGAGACCGACAGCATGGTGCTCTGGCCGTCGGAGGCGCCTTTGGACCTTCGCAACCTGGGCCACTCCACCCATCTGCACGAGCGGCTCTCGGAGGTGTACCGGCAATGAGGCGCGCGCAGGCCGGCAAGGCCAACCTCAAGGTCCTGTTCGCGGTGGTGGGGATGATCCTCACCGTGGCCTTGATGAGCACGGCGTTCTTCCGCTGGAACCTCGGCGGGGGCGACGCACCATTGTTGACCCCGCGCTTCCCGCTGGGGGAGTTCTTCCGCGAGCTCCCCTCGCACCTCGACTGGCTCCTGCTCTTCATCCTGCTTTCGGCGTCCATGATCCCGCTGCGCGCGGTGCTCTGGCAGAAGACGCTCCTGCAGAAGGTGCCCTTCAAGGAGCGGTACCACCTCGTCGCCATTGGCGCCTTCGCGCACAACGCGCTGCCCGGGAAGCTGGGCGACGTCATCCGCGCCTTCCTGCTCAGCCGCAGCCAGAAGATGCCGTTCGTCCGGAGCCTGGGCTCGGTGGCGGTGAGCAAGCTGCTCGAGTTCGTGGCGCTGATTGGGGTGGCCGCGCTCTCGCTCATCGGGCCGGTGGGAGACGCGCTGGACCGGTTCGCCCCGGCGCTCCGCGGCGCGGCGCTGGCCTGTCTGGGGCTCGTTGCCCTGGTGGTGCTGCTCGCGCACTTCGCCCAGCCGCTCGCGCGCTGGCTGCACGACAAGCACCGGCTGCCGAAGGCGCAGGGCTTCCTCCATGAGGTCTCCGAAGGGCTCGGCACCGCGCGCTCGTTTCGGGGGATGTTCCTCGCGCTGCTGTTCGCCTTCCCGCCGGTGCTCGCCAACGCGCTCGCCTACGGCGTGGGGCTGTGGGGGATGGGGCTGCCCGGCGGGCTCTTCGCCGGCGCGGTGATCCTCGGCGCCATCGCGCTCGGTCAGTCCACGCCGGGGCTGCCGGTGGGCATGGGCGTCTACTACTTCGTGACGAGCTGGATGGCCCGGCAGCTGGGCGCCACGCCCGAGCAGGCCGCCGCCTACGCCACCTTGACCCACCTGGCGACGCTGGGGACGCAGCTCGCGGTGGGCGGCATCTCGGTGTGGGTCCGGCGCATCGGCTTCAAGGAGCTGATGAGCCGTGGCCGCAAGGCCCGCGAGGAGGCCCGGCACGTGGCCGACGACGCAGAGGCAGAGGCCGAAGCGCGGGCCTGATTCGCGGTGGCGCCAGGGAGGGCTACGGCGAAAGCTCTGCCCAGGGGCCTGCGGTGAGCTGCGCGCTCGGCGGCGCGAGCGGGAACTGGATGACGAACTGCGCGCCCCCTTCAGGGACCCCTTCGAGCACTGCGTTTCCTCCATGCGCCTGGGCAATGCGCCGGACCAGGTACAGCCCCAACCCCAGGCCCGGCTTCTGGCCCACCGAGGCCGCGCGGCCGAAGCGGGAGAAGACGCGCTCCTGCTCCTGCTCGGGGATGCCCGGGCCGTTGTCGCGCACCACGAGCTGCACCGAGTCGCCTCGCTGCTCCACCCGGACCTCCACCCGCGCGCCGCGCGCGTACTTGCAAGCGTTGCCGAGCAGGTTCTCCACCACCTCCTCCAGCCTCACCCGGTCCACCAGCGCCGGGGCAGGGGAGAGGACGAGCTGCAGTTCGCAGCCGGCGCGCAGGAGCTTGTCGGCCTGCTGCAGCGCCACCTCGCGCACCACGTCTGCCACGTCGCAGCGCTCGAGCTCGAGCGGGCCGTCGTAGTCGTTGCTGTGCGCTGGATCGAGCAGCCTGTCGATGAGCCTCCCCATCCTCCGGCACTGGCCGCGCGCGAGCGCGAGCTTGTCTCCCACCCACGCGCCCACCCGCGGCTCCCGGCTGAGCTTGTCGCCGAGAGTGTGCAGCGTGAGCTGCAGCGCGGTGAGCGGCGTCCGCAGCTCATGCGCGGCGATGCTCCGGAGCACCTCCGCCTCGTCGGCCCGGGCGTCGCGCTCCATCCACAGCGTGAGCAGGGTGTCCTCTCCGCCTTCGACATCCGTCTGGCGCAGGCAGACCGCCCGCATCCGGCGCGGCGCGGGCAGGTGGCTGCTCCACAGCCCGAGGTCCAGCTCCAGGCGCTGCGCCGCCTGGGGGCGGGCGAGCACCCGGAAGGGCAGCTCGTCGTACCGGAGCGAGTGACCTATCCGGCTGACGAACAGCTCCCCCTTGCCGGTCCGGCAGCGCTGCTGTTCGTCCACGTCCAGCTCGTGCAACGCCAACTCCCGCCGCGCCCACGGGTTGGCGTGGATGAGGTGGCCGTGGGCGTCGTGGAGCGTCACCCCCTCACCCAACCCCTCCAGCGCCAGCGCCACCCGTGACAAGGCGCGGGTGGTGGATGGCGCGGGTGAAAGAACCGTGCGGTCAAAATCTGCCTCGTGCATGAAAACCCCCCGGCGCGAAAACGTCGCGCAGGAAGCATGATGCAGGGCGGCGCAGCGCGGATCACTGCGACCCGGGGGAACGGGCGGTACCCGACGGGGATCATTGACCAGGGGCTGAAAAAGCGAAGGGGACCCGATCAACTTCTGACCGGATCCCCTTCAACAAAATGGCTTGCCCAGGAGAGGACTCGAACCTCCACGGTGTTGCCACCGCCAGACCCTGAATCTGGTGTGTCTACCAATTCCACCACCTGGGCAGGTGGCCAACAGCGGACGCGCCTTATAGGGGTGCCGACCGGCACCGTCAAGCCCGAACCCGGACGGCCGGCGCCGTCCTTCCTGACCTTCGCCGCCGGCTACTTCACCGGCCACTTTCCCTCTGCTTCGAGGGCGCGCCGCTCGCCGGGGTTCTCGTCCATGTACGCGTTGAGGGACTCCTCGGAGACCTGCACCTCGAGGTCCTGCCTGCCCACCAGCGCCTGGCAGGCGAGCCGCGAGGTGGGCCGCACGTCGAAGGCCATGTCCAGGCGGTCCATCTCCGGGTCGTCCTGGTCCGAGAGCGAGTCTCCGCCCTGCATCACGTAGACGTGGCAGGTGGAGCACGCGCAGACACCGCCACACGAATGGCCCACCTTCGCGCCGGCCTTCTCCGCCGCCTCCAGCACGGTGGTGCCCTCTTCGACCTCCACCGACACGTCGTCGAGCGGGCTCTGGAAGTGGATCTTCGGCATCGCCTACGCGCCCTCGCCCTTGTCCTCGAACTCGGTGACCTTGTGGCCGGAGAGCGCCTGGCCAATGGCCCGGTTCATGATCCGCTCCGCGAAAGTCCGGGAGGTCTCGTCCAGTTCGGTGATGGCGTTCTTGATGGCGAGGTAGTCCTGCCCCTCGGCCGTCTGGGCCACCGCCGACGCCTTCGATTCGATGGCCGCCCGCTCGTCCCCGTTCAGGAGGTCGCCGTTCTGGGCGAGCTGCCGCTTCAGGTCCGCGAGCACCGCCTCTGCCGCCACCTGCTGCTCACGCAGTTGGCGGACGTAGATGTCTTCTTCCGCATGCTCGATGGAGTCGAGCAGCATCTGCTCTATCTCCTCGTCGGTGAGCCCGTGGCTGGGGGTGACCGTGATCTGCTGCTCGATGCCGGTGGTCTCCTCCTTGGCCGAAACGGAGAGGATGCCGTTGGCGTCCACCTGAAAGCGCACCTCCACGCGCGCCATCCCCGGCGGCATGGGCGGGATCTCCTTCAAGGTGAACCGGGCGAGCGAGCGGCAGTCCTTCACCAGCTCGCGCTCGCCCTGCACCACGTGGATGTCCATGCCGGTCTGCGCGTCCTTGAACGTGGTGAAGACCTGGCCTGCGCCGGTGGGGATGGTGGTGTTCCGGGCGATGAGCTTCTCTGCCACCCCGCCCATGGTCTCCAGGCCCAGTGAGAGCGGGAGCACGTCGAGCAGGAGCACCTCGTCCTGCCGGGCTTCGTTCGTCAGGAGGTCTGCCTGGACCGCGGCGCCGAGCGCCGCCACCTGGTCGGGGTCGATGTCCGCCAGCGGCTCCTTGCCGAAGAGCTCCGCCACGTACTTGCGCACCGCGGGGATGCGCGTGGCGCCGCCCACCAGGACCACGCCGTCAAGCTGCTCGGGGGAGAGCCCGGCGTCCTTCATGGCCCTGCGGCAGGACACCCCCGTCCTCTGGACGATGGGCCGCACCCACGCCTCGAAGTCGCTTCGGGTGATGCGCAGCTGGAAGTCTCCAAGACCCAGCGTCACCGCGTCATTGTCGGTGAGCGCCTCCTTGGCCGCGCGCGCGCCCGCGAGCAGCGCCTGGATCTCCGACGGTGACAGCTCGGTGCGGCCCGCGCCCTCCATCACCTTGTGGGCGATGGCGCGGTCGAAGTCGTCCCCGCCGAGCGCGGTGTCCCCGGCGGTGGCCTTCACCTGGAAGATGCCCTCCACCAGTTCGAGGATGGAGATGTCGAAGGTGCCGCCGCCGAGGTCGAAGACGGCGAAGTGGCCCTGGCTGCCCTTGTCCAGGCCGTAGGCCAGGGCTGCGGCCGTGGGCTCGTTGAGCAGCCGCAAGACCTCCAGCCCGGCGAGCCTCCCTGCGTCCCGGGTGGCCTGCCTTTGCGCGTCGTCGAAGTAGGCGGGGACGGTGATGACCGCCTGCTCCACCGTGCCTGCGAAGTAGGACTCCGCGCGCCGCTTGAGCGACCGGAGGATCTCTCCCGAGACCTCGATGGGCGTCACCGGCGCGCCGCCTGCGACCTCGAAGCGGACCACCTGCGCGCCACCCACGAACCTGTAGGGCCCGAGCTTCTTCGTCTGCGGATCATCCGGGCTTCTGCCCATGAACCGCTTCACCGAGACGATGGTGTCTTCGGGGTGTTCGGAGGCCACCTTGCGCGCCCACTTGCCGACGACGACGTGCCCCGCCTTCGCATAGTGGACCACCGACGGGAGGAGGACCCCTGCCTCTTCGTCCACCGGGAGCGCCCGCGGCTTGCCGCTGATGACCGCGGCCACCAGCGAGTGGGTGGTCCCGAGGTCGATGCCGACGGCATGGCCCTTCGGCTTCTTCGGATCATGGATCTGCAGGACGCCGCTCACGACACGAGCTCCTCTTCGATGGCGAGGGCCTCCTCGAGGAAGCGCTCGTAGTAGCGCACCCGGCCGAGCGCAAACGTGGCCTCTTCCCGCTGCTTCGCGTTCAGGGCCCCCACCGCCGCCTCCAGGGACGCCTGCTTCTTCCTGCGGACGTCCTGGGCCATGGCGAGCGCCGCGTCCACGTCCTTCGACCTGCGCGCGCCGTCGAGCGACTCGCGCAGGGTCATGACCTCCTCGAGGAAGTCCATGGGCATCTTCGCCCGCTCTGCGGTGGCCTCGTCCTCGAGGTTCACGCCCTGGAGCTTCAGCAGATAGAACGCCCGGCGCACCGGGTCCTTCAGGGTGCGGTAGGCCTCGTTCAGCGCGGAGGTCTGCTCCAGGGAGAGCCTGCGCTCCCTGGCTGGGGCCTGCGCGAAGCGGTCCGGGTGGAGCTTCAGGGACAGCTCGCGGTAGCGGCGCTCCACTTCACCCAGGTCCAGGTCGTACGACGGCGGGAGGCCGAAGACGTCGAACAACGTGGCGTTTAGGGCGCGCGCGGCGATCTTCCCGCAGCCTTGGCAGAAGGAACCGTCGCCGGGATCGGCCTGACAGTTCCAGCAGGGAGCAGTCACAGTTGCCTCAGAGGGCGAAGGATTCGCCGCAGCCGCAGGCCGCCTTGATCTTCGGGTTGTCTATCTTGAACCCGGAGCTCATCAGCGACTCGTGCCACGCCAGCTCCGAGCCCATCAGATAGAGGTAGCTCTTCGGGTCGACGACCACCTTCGCCCCGTCGCGCTCGAAGACCTTGTCCCGCTCGCGCGGCGCGTCCACCCACTCCAGCGCGTAGGTCAGCCCCGAGCAGCCGCCGCCCTTCACCGCGATCCGCAGGGCGGCGTCCGGTGAGTTTCGCTCCGCCATCAGGCGCAGGAGCTCCTTCGCCGCGCGCTCGGTGACCCCGAAGGCGGCCCTGGGCTGCGGCTTCGGCGCCTGGGTGGGGGCCGGAGCAGGGGAGGTGCTGGTGCCGGGATGGTCCATGGTCGTGTTCGTCCGCGGTTAGGCGCTGGAGGCCTGCTTCTGGCGCTCTTCGCGCTTGCGCTTGAAGTCCGCGATGGCCGCCTTGATGGCGTCCTCCGCCAGCACCGAGCAGTGGATCTTCACCGGCGGCAGCGCCAGCTCCCTGGCCACGTCCTTGTTGGAGATGGTCATGGCGGCGTCCACGCTCTTGCCCTTGACCCACTCGGTCACCAGCGAGCTGGAGGCGATGGCGGAGCCGCACCCGAAGGTCTTGAACCTGGCGTCTTCGATGACGCCTTCGTCGCTGATCTTCAGCTGCAGGCGCATCACGTCCCCACACGCGGGCGCGCCGACGAGGCCGGTCCCGACGTTCGGGTCCTCCTTGTCCAGGGTCCCCACGTTCCGGGGGTTCTCGTAGTGGTCGATGACCTTGTCGCTGTAAGCCATGTCACTTCACTCCTTGAACTTCGCTCTGGCCCTAATGGGCAACCCACGCAACCGACTTGAGGTCGATGCCCTCGCGCGCCATCTCGTACAGCGGGCTCATCTCCCGAAGCTTCTTCACTTTGTCGATGACCAACCGCGCGACGTAGTCGACTTCTTCCTCGGTGTTGAAGCGGCCAATCCCGAAGCGGATGGAGGAGTGCGCCATGTCCTCCTCCACGCCCAGCGCCCGCAGCACGTACGACGGCTCCAGGGAGGCAGACGTGCAGGCGGACCCTGACGACACCGCCACGTCCTTGATGGCCATCATCAGGGCCTCACCCTCCACATAAGCGAAGGAGACGTTGAGGTTGCCGGGCAGCCGGTGCTCCATGGACCCGTTGAGCGTCAGCAGATCCAGCTCCGCGTGGAGCTTCTGGTTCAAACGCTCCCGGAGGGCGAGCAGGCGCTTTGCCTCGTCTGCACCCTCCGTCCGGGCGAGCTCCGCCGCGGCCCCAAAGCCGACGATGGCGGCCACGTTCAAGGTGCCCGAACGCATGCCGCGTTCATGCCCGCCGCCGTCAATCAACGGGGCAATGCGGACGCGCGGCTTGCGGCGCACATACAGCGCGCCCACGCCCTTGGGGCCGTACATCTTGTGGCCGGACAGCGCGGCGAGGTCCACGTTGGCCTCCTCCACGTTGAACGGCACCTTGCCCACGCCCTGCACCGCGTCGCAGTGGAAGAGCACGCCCTTCTCGCGGC
>CAZQVZ010000232.1:0-9166 GCA_964596895.1 uncultured Myxococcaceae bacterium | reverse complement strand
AGCCGCCCTGGGGCCTGGGGCTCCCGTTGCCGCCGCCTCCCGAATTCTCGCAGCCCCCCTGGCCCGGCTGGCCGTCTGCACCTTTCTTGCCCGGCGCGCCGGAGGCCCCGTGCGCGCCCGCCGTTCCGTTGCCCGCGGTGATGGTCAGGGCCTCGAAGTGCACCGCCTGCGAGTCGGTGACGAAGGCGCCATACGCGGTGGCCCCCGGCCCGGTGCCGTTGGCGCCGAGGAAGGAGAGGAGCTGAACGTGGGAATTGGAGGACGCGGTCACCCGCAGCGCCGGGCTGGCGCCGGTCACCGTCACCGCGTGCGACACGGAGCGCGCCCAGGTGCTCGGGTGATACCCACCGTAGAGCCCGCGACCCGGCGCGTTGTCGATGTGGGCCTGCCCCACGTAGGTGCCCTGCGCGAGGTACACGTCCCGCTTCGTGGGGTTGGCCGCGCCCGCCGCCGTCAATCCCGCTGCCACCGAGGCCTTGGGCAGCGCGCGGGTCCCCGGGTTGTTGTCGTTGCCGCCCGCGGAGGCCGGCGCCACGAAGATGGCGTTCTGCACCTCCCCGTCGATGCCGTCGCAGTTCTCGTCCACGAACGCCAGGTCCGGGAAGTCGGTGGCGGACTGGAAGACGCAATTGTATTCGCAGCCGTTGGCGGGGTCCCCGTCCGCGTCCCACCAGTCCGGGTTGCAGGTGAACCCGCAGGCCCCCGCCCCGCAGTGCGGCACCGCGTTGGCGAAGCTGCAGGTGTTGCCGCAGGCGCCACAGTTGTTCACGTCGGTGGGCAGATGGGCCTCGCAGCCGTTGACCGAACTCCCGTCACAGTCGGCGTAGCCGGGGTTGCAGGCCACGGTGCACACGCCGACGTCGCAGGTGGCGGTGGCGTTGGTGGCGGCGCAGACATTGAAGCAGCCGCCGCAGTGCTGAAGGTCATGGAGGACGTCCACCTCGCAGCCGTTGGCGTAGACCGCGTCGCAGCTCGCGCGGCCCACGTCGCACTTGAGCTCGCACGCACCGCCGGTGCACTCCGCCGCGCCATGGGGGTTGGCGGCGGTGAGCTGGGCGGCGCAGTCATTCCCGCAGGCGCCGCAGTGGGCCACGTCGCTCTGCTTGTCCCAGTCCTCGTCCACCTCCCCGTCGCAGTCGTTGTCGCGTCCGTCGCAGGACTCGGTCCCCGGCGGCAGCGGCACGCACGGGACGCTCTCGCCGTTCACGCAGTTGTCCACGGTGACCGCGCAGTCCCCCTGGCCACAGCTCGTGGTGCCGAGGTTCTCGTCCGTCTGGCCGTTGCAGTCGTTGTCGAGCCCGTCGCACAGCTCCTCCGACGGGATCCGCGCGTTGCAGGCGGAGTAGCCGCTCTGCGCCGAGCAGGTCCGCACGCCCATGCACGTCCCCACGCCGTTGGTGGACTCGCAGGGGACGGTCTGCCCGTCCGATGCCGCGGTGCACTCGCACGTCCCGCTCTGGGGCTGGCACTGCGAGACGAGCAGGTCTCCGGTGACCCCCACCGCCTCCGCGCAGGTGTAGCTGCCAGGACACTGCCCATCGTACGAGCAGTCCCGCCCGCAGACGTTCACCCCGCCGACGCTGATGCAGCGGTCCGCCGGGTACGGGCAGTCCGCGTCGGACGCGCACTCGCCGCACAAGCCCTCGCGCTCGGGGACGCAGGCGAAGCGCTCCGGCGACAAGGGCGTGCACAGCTCGTTCTGCAGGCAGCCGCTGGCGCAGGTGCGCATGCAGCTGGCCTCTCCGCCCGGGAGCGCCTCGCAGAGGCTCGTTTCGCACTCCAGGTCTGCGGCGCAGGGTTCGCCCTCCCGCTTGAGCCCCTGGATGACGTCCGGGCCTGCGCACCCGCCGCAGCCGCTCCACACCAGCGCCAGGACGCTGGCCGCCAGTAGCGCGGCCCACGGCAGACAATCACCTAGTCTCATAGAGGGGCTCCCGGGAGGCGCTCATTATACAGGCGAGCAGCCGCGCGATGGCCATCCCCCCCATGGGGGGTTACAAAGGAATCATGTCGACAGTTGACCCCCACCTCGACCTGGAGGCCGAAATCCACCGGCTCAAGGGCGAGCTGAACGCGGTGATCCTCGCCCACTATTACCAGGAGAGTGAGATCCAGGACCTTGCGGACTTCGTCGGTGACAGCCTGGCCCTGGCGCAGGCGGCGGCGAAGACCGAGGCCGACGTCATCGTCTTCTGCGGCGTCCACTTCATGGCGGAGACCGCGAAGATCCTGAACCCGAAGCGCCTGGTGCTCCTGCCGGATCTCGAGGCGGGGTGCTCTCTGGCGGACCGGTGCCCGGCGCCTGCCTTCCGCGCCTTCAAGGAGCAGCACCCGGACGCGTACGTGGTCAGCTACGTCAACAGCACCGCGGAGGTGAAGGCGCTCTCGGACGTGATCGTCACCTCCTCCAACGCGGAGAAGATCGTCGCGAAGGTGCCGAAAGACCGGCCCATCATCTTCGGGCCGGACCAGCACCTCGGCCGCTGGGTGGCGAAGCAGACCGGGCGGGAGATGATCCTCTGGCCGGGCAGCTGCATCGTCCACGAGATCTTCAGCGAGAAGCGCATCGTCCAGCTGATGGTGGAGCACCCGGACGCGGAGGTCGTCGCCCACCCCGAGTGTGAGGAGCGGGTGCTGCAGCACGCCCACTTCATCGGCTCGACGAAGGCGATCCTCGACTACGTGCTCCGAAGCCCGAAGCAGAAGTTCATCGTCGCCACCGAGGCCGGCATCCTCCACCAGATGGAGAAGGGCGCGCCCGACAAGACCTTCATCCCGGCGCCGCCGGACAACGGGTGCGCGTGCAATGAGTGCCCGCACATGAAGCGCAACACCCTGGAGAAGCTCTACCTGTGCATGCGCGACAAGTCCCCCAGGCTGGAGATGAATCCGCTCCTCCAGCAGGCGGCGCTCGCCCCCCTGACGCGGATGTTGGAGTGGAGCGCGTGACGAATCCGGACGCTGGGGCCAACAGGCCCCTTGAAAGCCGCGGGCCCGGCTGCCATGGAAGCCCCGTGGGCTATCGCTTCTTCTCCGTCCCGCTCCATGTCCTGCAGGCGGCAGGCTCTCTGGAGGGTGTGCAGGACCTCCTCGAACCTACGCCCTCCGACGTCCGCGTCTCCACCGAACGCGTGCTCCAGGGCTGCGAGTTCCGTGACCTCCGTGCGAGGGACCGGCTCCGCAGCCTCCTGAGCCCGGACGCCCATTCGGAGCAACCGGTCACCTACCCCTCCCCTGGCCGCGGCTGCGGCCCCGCCGTCGTCTTCGCGACGCCGCCCGGGGATCTCCCGGCGCTGCTGCGCATGGCGGACCAGCTCGACAGGCTCGCGCAGCAGGAGGCCGGTGAGCGCGCCTTGGTGTGGCGGTGCACCCAGTGCGCCACGCGCTACGCGGTCCCGGTCGCGCTCGCGCGCAACGTGGCCATCCGCTGCGAGCGGTGCGGAGAGTCGGTGGAGCTGAACCCCACCCGGAGCCTGGGCGAGGAGTCGCTCATGGATCCGTTCCAGGGCGAGGTGAACCGCGCCCGGAGCCACCTGGCCCACTTCTTCCGCGAGGCCATGGCGCGCGGCTGGCCCGTCCTCGCCTGCACCACGGACTGAAGGCGCATCGGTGCGGCGGTCCTCCGTGAGCGCCCTGCGGTGCCCCAGGTGCCGCAAGGGGTCGCTCCTCCCAGAGACTGAAGGCGCCGTCCTCACCTTCGGGCCGCTTCGCTGCGGCGCGTGCGCGCATGCCTTCCCGGTGGCCGAAGGCATGGTGGATCTGGCCCTGGAGCGCCGTCCCGCCGAGGGCCTGCAGCGTGGGCTCGAGCGCGCCTTCGTGGCGAGATCCTGGGAGCGCTACCTGCGCCCGGTGCTGGCGGCCGCGGTGGCGCGCAAGACGCTGGACCGCGAGAGCGAGCTCCTCCTGTACCGGTCCCTGCTGGGTCAGCCGCAGGGCCCCATCCTCGACCTGGCGTGCGGCACCGGCCTGTTCGCGCGGCGGCTGGCGGCCGAGCCGGGGCTGCCGCCGGTGCTGGCCATGGACGTGTCTCGCCCCATGATCGAAGAGGCCATGGCCCAGGCCCGCGAGGCCGGAGTGATGGTGGACTTCGTCCGCGCCCAGGCGCCCCATCTGCCCTTCCAGGACCGGAGCCTCGGCGCCGTTCTCCACGCGGGCGCGCTGCACCTGATGGAGGACGTCTCGGCGCTCTTCGCCGAGGTGGCGCGGACCCTGGGCCCCGGCGGCATCTACGTGGGGACCACCTACCTGCCCCCCCGCACGCCCGTGCGGTGGGCCCAGCAGCGGATGGGGCTCTACCCACGCTCAGAGAGCGAGCTGCGCGCGGCCCTGGCTGCCGCCGGCCTGGTTCGGGTGGAGCGGATGGTCCTGCCCCCCTTCCTGCTGCTCAAGGCGCAGAAGCCCCAGCGGGTGCCGTAGACCACGGACGGCCGGGCGCTCGCTGCGCCTTCGTCGCTCAGCTCGGGAAGAGCACCCGCCGCAGCCGGTCCAGCACATCCGGCGCGGTGAACCGGTGCGTCAGGAGCAACTCCAGCGCCCTCGCCGAAAGCTCCGGGTCTTCGGAGGCCTCGAGCACGAAGCCGGCCTCGAGGAGCTGCGCGCGGTGCATGCCCAGCTCGCCGTAGGTCCCCGCCAGCTCCATTCGCGCCGTCAGGGGCAGCTCGCGCTTGAGCTCCTGGGTGCGCTCGCGGAGGTCCACCATGCGGCCGTCCGGGAGCTGCACCTGGGGCTCGGGTTCGTCACCTTCGTCTTCGTCTTCGTCTTCGTCCGGCCGCTCCCAGAGGGCGGGCCACACCTCCCCCAGCGCCTGGGGTGATTGCCCGAGCATGCGGCCGAGCCGCCGGGCGCAGGTGGGGCAGGCGAAGGCGCTGAAGCGGCGGATGGCCAGGGCCTCGGTGGTGGCCCGACCGCAGAGGGCGCAGGCCTGGGGGTGGTCCGACGGCATCAAGCGGCCGTCAGATCAGGACGCCGCCGGTGGCCTGCTGCGCGGCGTTCTTCGGCAAGGTGGGCGACTGCCGCTGGTGCTGCAAAGGCTCCATCAGCCGGGTGCTGCCGGCCCCGGACTTCACGCCGTGGTGCTTCGAGCACTTCTTGCACTTGCACTGGCCCTTCTTGCAGGTGCAGTCGGAAGGCCCGCTGCAGCTGCAGGTGGCGGAGAGCACCTCATCCACCGGCGCGAGCACGTTCGGCGAGCTCGCAGCCTTCCCGGTGCTGCTCGCCGCCGTCTTGTCCGGCGCCTTGTCCGCGGCCTTCTGGGCGCTGGGGACCTCCGCCTTCGCCGCGTGGGCTGCGCAGGCGTCCGCGGGCTGGGTCCAGAGCAGCGCGGCGGCGAGGGCAGAGGCGGCGGCGAGGTGGCTGAGGGTGCGGAACATGGTCAATCTCCTGGGTACGACGGTGTGGGCGTCTACAACATCCATCCTTGAACTTTCAAGGTTCTGACCCGCGGAGCGTCAGCTACCCTCCGCGCCCCTGGTGGAAACCCCGCCGCACCCCTCACCTTCCCTGACGCTCCCCGCGCTCCCGCCGAGGTGGGAGAGGCTCGCGTGGGCGGTGGGCCTTCTGGCCGCGGTGGCGCCTCTGTGGGCCGGCCGGTACCTGCCGCTGGTGGACCTGCCGCAGCACCTGCACCTCATCTCCGTGCTGCACCGGCTGGAGGATCCCACCACCCTGTACCCGTCCGTCTTCGCCGCGCGGGGCGAGCTCACGCCGTACCTCGGCTACTACCACCTGGTCAGCCTGCTTCATTGGCTCCTGCCGCTCGACGCAGCCAACCGCGTCTTCTTCACCGCCTGGGTCGCCGGGCTGCCGCTCGCGCTCGCCTTCTTCCTGTCGAGCCTCCGCCGCCCCACCTGGCCGGCCCTGCTCGCCGTGCCCTTCGCCTATGGCGACAGCTTCGCCTGGGGGTTCGTGAACTTCAGTTCCTCCATCCCGCTCACCTTCCTGACCCTCGGCCTGTTCGTGCGGGCGGTGACGGACGTGCCCCGGCGGCGGAAGTGGGCGGCGCTCCTGGCGGTCAGCCTGTGCGCGGTCCTCCTCTTCCACGTGCAGGCCTTCGTGTTCCTGGGCGTGGGGCTCCCGCTCCTCCTCCTGACGACCCTTGCCCCCGAAGACCGCCTGCCGCGGCGGGAGGGGGATGGCTGGTTGGACGCGCGCCTGCGTCCCCGGCTGTGGGCGCTCGGGGGCGTGGTCCCCGGCGTGGGGCTCTTCGTCCTCTGGTTCGGGGGCCGGCTCGGCGCGCCCGCGGAGGTGGCCCCGGGTGAGCCGTGGAAGGCCTGGGGCCCCATGTTCTCGGAGCAGAACCTTTCGTGGAAGACGCCGGCGCAGAACCTCCGGGAGCTCCCCCAGGTGCTCGCCAACATGCTGCCCGGCGGCCAGGACCGGTGGGCGCTCTACGCGGTGGCGGCCGTGGCCGCGGCGGCGCTCCTGGCCTGGGCCTTCGCGAGGCTGACCGGGCGGGCGCCACCTTCGTCCGAGGGCCCGGTCGAGCGGCTCCGGGTGGTGGCGCTGGCGGCCCTCGCGCTGGCGCTCTTCTTCCTGCTGCCCTTCGACATCCGCGGGTACATCTACTACCTGAACACCCGCTACGCGCACCTCGCCGCGCCGCTGCTCGTCGCCGCCCTGCCCATCCTGCCGCGGCGCTGGCGGACGGGGTTCACCTTCGCCGCCGCCGCCTGCGCCCTCGTGCTCGCGGTGCCGCTGGTGCAGGCCTTCCGAGCCTTCGGCGCGGAGATGGCCGAGGTGGTCCGGGTGGCCGACCATGCAGGCGACAAGCCCCGGGTGATGGGGCTCGTCTACGACCCGCGGTCGCGCGTGGTGAACCACCCGGTCTTCCTCCACGCGGCGGCGCAGGTCGCCCGGGAGCGCGGGGGGCTCGCCAACTTCAGCTTCGCGCTGACGCCGCACTCCCCCTTGCGCTACCAGGGCGCGCCGCCGCCCACCTTCCCGAGCGAATGGCGGCCCCAGGAGCTGTCGTGGGAGCGCCACGCCCAGGCGTACGACCACCTCCTCGTCCGCGGCCGTCACCCCGCGCAGCTCTTCGGCGCCCGCCTGGGGACCGAGGTCCACCTGGTGGCGCAGGAGGGAAGGGTCTTCCTGCTGCGGCGGCGCTGAAGCCGACGCGCGGGAGACCTTCGCGCCCGGTGGCGGACCGGTGACAGGCGGTCCTCCGGCGTTGTCCGCCCGGGGCGGCGCGCGTAGAACGGCCGGCCCATGAAGAACGCGCAAAGCCCCCGGCAGATCCTCGAGGCGCTCACCGGTCAAGGAGACTTGACCACCCTCTCCTTCGCCGCTGTGGACCTCGACCGCGCCCGCGCGCTGGCTCGGGCGCCCGGGGAGGCGAAGGCAGAAGAGGTGGAGGCGCTCCCCGAGCCTTTGGCGCTCGCGGTGCTGGAGGCCGCGGTCCGCACCCAGGCCCTGGCGCTGGCAGAGGCGCTCACGCTGTCGCAGCAAAAGCCTTTGGCCAAGGCGGCGAAGAAGGCGCTCTACCAGCTGCGCTCCATGGGCCTGGTGGTGCCGGAGCGGAAGCCCTCCGCCCCCGTCCGCTCGGACCCTGCGCCCTCGGCGGAGGCGCCCCTGCCCAGCCTCGTCTCCGCCATCACCGGGAATGGCGAGCGGGCGCTCATCATCGGCAGGCCGCTGCAGGGGCGCGTCGAGACCCTGCAGCTCGTCCTCGCGGACGAACACGGGGTGGTCCACCTGGGCATCAACGTCATCAGCCGCGGCCAGTACCGGAAGCTCCTGCGCGACGCCTCGCAGCAGAAGACCGCCTCCGCGGTGGAGGTCCCCCTGGAGGAGGCGAAGGCCCTGCTCGGTGACGCCGTGGGTTGGAACCTCCGCACGAAGACGCCCTTCCCCGCCGGGCTCGAGACCGCCCTGCGCCACCTGGGCGTCTCCCCAGCAGAGGCCCCGTTCTCTGTCCCCCCTCCCGAAGAGGATGACCCGGGCCTCGCCGCGCGCGGCGCCGGGCTGCACGCCGAGCCGGAGTTGGCCCAATGGCTCCCGGCGGTGGAGGCCCTGCGCGCCTTCGCCGTCGCGGCGCAGGAGATTGCCCGAAGCCCGCTGTACGTGGACGAAGACCAGCGGGCAGAGCAGCTTCGGCGGACCGTCCTCACCAGCGCCGAGGCCTACTTCACGGACGACGTGGCCCGGCTGTACGGCCGCAGGCTGTGGCGGATGGCGGACCTCTTCGACCGCACCGGCCGCGGGGAGGCCGCGTCCGTGGCCCGCGCCGAGGCCCGAAGGCTCTTCCACCGAGCCCAGCATCGCGCCTCTGGGGACGTCTCCCCGTTCGGCGCAGCGCTCTTCGAGAAGGTGCTCTCCCTGTCCGCGTCCGCGCAGGCCCAGGGAGCAGGAGAAGGGGCCAACCTGCCCGCTCCCGGAGCGCTCAGCGCCCCTCGCGGACCGGCAGAGGAGGCGGCCGCGGGCTCGCCCCAGGCGAAGCCCGAGACCTCACCGGGCGGCATCATCCTGCCGTAGGGGACCTGCGCTGCCCTCTAGCTTCGAAGCAGCAGGTCCAGGTTCAGGTTCTCCCACCGCTGCGCCCGGTCGAAGGCGTAGAAGCGGCGTTCGTGCGCGTTGAACTCGGGGGTGTGCACGCAGCGGCGCCCGTCCGGCCCGCGCCGGGCCTTGTAGACGTGGTGCAGCATCTCGTGGAAGACGATCCACTCCACGAAGTAGCGCGGCACCCGGGCCTGATCCAGCGCCGGGTGGATGCGGATCACCTTCGAGTCCGCCGAATACGACCCCATCTTGATGCTCTTGCGCGGACCGCGGACGCGGGGCGCAGGGCCATAGGTGATGGTCGCTTTGATCCGGTTGCGGAAGTAGCGCCGGTTCAGGTCACAGAAGATCTCTTCGAGATCGTGGTGCTCCCCCGAAGGATCTATCCGCAGCCGCCTGCGCAGCTCCGCCGGGGGCACCCTGCGGATGAAGACCTTGTTCTGCTCGATGAACCGGTCCAGCGCCTGCGAGCCATCCGGGCTGCCGTTGCGCACGAAGTCACAGAGGTGCTGGAGGATGTCCTCCGGCGCCGCCACGAACATGTGGTGCAGCCGCAGCCGCCAGGTCCCGCGCTGGCGCTGGTAGGTGAGCATGGTGTGGGTGTTGTCATGCAACTCGACGAAGACCCGGGCCTTCATCACCCCGCGGAGCCGCCGCTCCAGCACCCGGC
>CAZQVZ010000231.1:0-9212 GCA_964596895.1 uncultured Myxococcaceae bacterium | reverse complement strand
CGGGGCTGTACTTCAGCATCCTGATGAAGAAGCAGGACCCGTCCTGCGACATCACCCTCTGGGAGCGGAACCCGGCGGACCAGACCTTCGGCTGGGGGGTGGTCTTCTCGGACGAGACGCTGGGCAACCTGCTGGAGGCGGACGCCCCCACCGGCAAGGCCATCACCGAGACCTTCGCCCACTGGGACAGCATCGACGTGCACCTGCGCGGCGAGGTCTTCCGGTCCTCCGGCCACGGCTTCAGCGGCATCTCGCGGATGACGTTCCTCAGGCTCCTGCAGACGCGCGCGCGGGAGCTGGGCGTCACCTTGAACTTCGGCCACGAGGTGGACGAAGCGCAGCTGGACGAACTGGCCCGGACGCATGACCTGGTCATCGCCGCGGACGGGGTGCGAAGCCGCGTGCGCGCAAGGCACGAAGCCGTCTTCAAGCCGGACCTCGACTTCCGCAAGTGCCGCTACATCTGGCTGGGCACCCACAAGCTCTTCGACGCGTTCACCTTCCTCTTCGAGGAGACGGAGCACGGGCTCTTCCAGGTCCACGCCTACCGGTTCGACGAGAACGCCAGCACCTTCATCGTCGAGTGTGACGAGGAGACCTGGAAGAAGGCCGGCTACGACCAGAAGCCGCCAGAGCAGAGCGCGAAGGAGCTGGAGGCCCTCTTCGCGAAGCACCTGGAGGGCAACCCGCTGCTCCTCAACAAGAGCACCTGGATCAACTTCGTCACCGTGCGAAACCGCACCTGGCACCACGGGAACGTGGTGCTCCTGGGGGACGCGGCGCACACCGCGCACTTCTCCATCGGCTCGGGGACCAAGCTCGCTTTGGAGGACGCCATCTCGCTCGCGCAGGCGATGGCGAAGCACCCGAAGGACGTGCCCGCCGCGCTCGGCGCCTACGAAGAGGACCGCCGCTCCATGGTGGAGCGCACGCAGAAGGCGGCGCAGGACAGCCTCCTGTGGTTCGAGGGGACGAAGCACTACTGGCAGCTGCCGTCCCTGCAGCTCGCGTTCAGCCTGCTCACCCGCTCCAAGCGCATCGGCTACGACAACCTGCGCCTGCGCGACCCGTCCTTCACCGACCAGGTGACGCGCTGGTTCGCGAAGCAGGCGCAGGAGGCGTTAGGCCCGGACGCGCGGCGGGAGTTGGGCGACGGCCCCTGGTCGAAGCCGGGCCAGCCGCCCGTTCCCCCGCCGCCCATGTTCACGCCGTTCCGGCTCCGGGACCTGGTGCTGCACAACCGGGTCGTGGTCTCGCCCATGGCCATGTACTCGGCGAAGGACGGCGTCCCCGACGACTTCCACCTCGTCCACCTCGGCAGCCTCGCGCTCGGCGGCGCGGCGCTGCTGGTCACCGAGATGACCTGCGTCTCCGCCGAAGCGCGCATCACCCCCGGCTGCGCCGGCATCTACTCAGACGCGCAGGTGGCCGCCTGGCGGCGCATCACCGACTTCGTGCACCAGCGCTCGCCCACCCGGCTCTGCCTGCAGCTGGGGCACGCAGGCCGCAAGGGCTCCACCCGCGTGGGCTGGGAGGGCTACGACGTGCCCCTGGAGGAGGGCGGCTGGCCGCTGCTGTCGGCGTCTGCGCTCCGGTGGTCCCCCGCGAACCCGGTGCCGAAGGCCGCCACCCGCGAAGACCTCGACAAGGTGACGGCCGACTACGTGCGAGCGGCGGAGGCGGCGGTGGCGTGCGGCTTCGACATGCTCGAGTTGCACATGGCGCACGGGTATCTGCTGGCGAGCTTCCTCTCGCCGCTCACCAACCTGCGCACCGACGACTACGGCGGCAGCACGCAGAACCGCCTGCGCTACCCGGTGGAGGTCTTCGACGCAGTACGGAAGGTGTGGCCCTCGAACCTGCCGTTGAGCGTGCGCATCAGCGCCTGCGACTGGGCGGAGGGCGGGCTGTGCGAAGAGGACGCCATCGACGTGGGCCGGGCGTTCCGCGAACACGGGTGCGACATCCTCCACGTCTCCTCCGGGCAGACGGTGGCGCACCAGGCGCCGGTCTACGGGCGCATGTGGCAGACGCGCTTCGCGGATCTCATCCGCGGGCAGGCGGGCATCCCCACCATCGCCGTGGGCAACATCGTCAGCGCCGACCAGGTGAACACCATCATCGCCTCTGGGCGGGCGGACCTGTGCGCGCTGGCTCGGCCGCACCTGCTGAACCCACACTGGACCCTGGCCGCGGCCGCCGAGCAGGGCTTCCCGGAGCTGGCCATCCCGAGCCCGTACCACACGGTGACGCCCCGCCGGCGGTGATAGCCTCCGGCCCGCATGGGCGCTCGCCGCAAACCCTGGTGGGAGTGGATGTTGGTGGGGACCGGGGCGGTGGTGGTGCTGGGCGCGGGCGCCTGGCAGTTGCTGGAGCGGCTCCCGGAGCCGGAGCCGGACCCCGCCGCGGAGCTGGCCCCGCCTCCCGCCCCGCCGGAGCCCCCGCGCTCGCCCGGGAAGGTCGCAGAAGAACCTCGGGAGCCGCCGCCGCCGCCTGCAGATGAGCCCACGGCGTCCCCTCGCGGCGCGGCCCGGCGGGCGCAGCCTCCGCTGGATGTCCTGCTCACCGAGAAGGACCACGGGTTCACGCCCGCGCTGAGCTACGCGCTGTCACACCCGCTCGACGCTGAGCGGGCGTACGACCTGCACGTCACCGGCAGTTGGCGCACCGGCGCGGGGGTCCGCTGGACGGACAGCGCGAACGAGTGGCTCCCGGTGGCGCTGGCGCCTTCGGACCCGGACCGTGGCCTGACGGTGTTGAGGGTCGGGACGGAGCCGGTCCGGGTGGAGGGGATGACAAGCCTGCATGCGTTCTCGTTGTCGGAGCGGATCGGCTCGCAATTGTCGGGGGATTTGACCCTTCATCTGCGGGATTGGACTTCGGGCCGCACCTACCGCGTGAAGCTGGACGCGCGCAAACATCCCCTGGTCATCGAAAGGTCCCTCGCCTTCGAGGTGGAAGGGCTCGACCCGGAGCGGGTCTGGCGGGTCACCGTGGACGGGCCACCGGGCGTCCAGCTCCTCTCCTTGTGGGGGGAAAGCGAGGACCTGAACAAGGCTGCGGTCGTCCCGCGGATGGATGGGCCAGGCTCGTTCACCGTCCTCGGCGAGGCCTGGGGGCGGCTGGGGCTGGTGCGTGGCTCAGGCGTGGAGGAGGTCCGCGTAAGGGTGGAAGAGGACACCGATGCCGACGCGACGGCGCTGCGCCGCAAGCGGCTGGGCACCCTGACGCAGGACCGCCTCTACGGAGAGGCGACGCGGCGCATGGAGCAGGACCAGGCCGAACCTGCGCGCGAAGCGGTGACGCTGTGTCTGCGCCGCAACGCCGAAGATCGGATGTGCATCCTGGCCATGGCGCAGCTCATGGAATTGGAGGAGCGGCGGAGCGCGGCGGTGAGCTGGTACCGGCGCTACCTCGAGCTCGGGCGCTCGACTTCGCAAGAGGTGCCAATGGTCCGCCAGCGGATCTCCAGGTTGCAGGATTCGGAGCGCGCGCGGCAGCTGGGCGCGGTGCTGACGGCGGGGCGAGCCGCGCTGGCAGCGGGAGACTCGAAGGCAACCCTCCAGGCTTCGGCCAGCTGCCAGCGCCTGGACCCTGAGCACGCCGGCTGCAGGATGCTCGAGCACCAGGCCGGCACGCTGCGTTGAGCACGGCGCAGCACGACGACCACGCGGACGAGGAGGCCCGCGTCGCGGGGCTCTACGACTCGGTCGCCGTCCTCTACGACACCCTCTATCCGTCGCTGCACGGGTATGCGGACAGGGTGAAGCGCTTCCTCGCCGCCGCCGTCGCGCCCGGCGCTCGCGTGCTCGACGTGGGGTGCGGAGGCGGCCAGCTCACCCGGGAGTTGCCCCCGTCCGTCCAGGTGGTGGGGCTGGACGTGTCAGAGCGCATGCTGGACCTGGCGCGTCAGGGCCGGCCCGGCGGACGGTACCTCCTGCACAGCTACGCGCAGCCGCTGCCCGCCGGGCTCGGGGTCTTCGATGTCGCGGTGGCGGCCGGGTGTCTGGACTTCTGCCACGACCTCGGCGCGGCGCTGGAGCACGTGGGCGCCGTCATGGGCCCGGGGGCCAGGCTCCTCTTCTCGGTGCTCGAGCGGCGCGCCGACCTGCCTGGCCACGCGCATCCGCGCCTGCTGCTCACGGGCGCAGATCCCCAGGTGACGCTCTGCTTCTGGTCCCGGGAGGAATGTGAGGCCGCGCTCGAACGCGCAGGGCTGGTCGTGCTCGACACCGCCTGCGCCCCGGCCTTCGACATCGAGTCCGAGGGGCTCCGGCTGCACTACCGTTGGTGGGAGGTGGGGCGGAGGTGGTGACGGTGCGGAAGTGCACCCGTCCTGCAATCCCGCAACTGTTGCCCTCGAGCGGTCCCCCGCAAGCCTTCTGCGCTCAAGGGCGCATCCTCTATGCTCATCGTCCATGAACGCTCGACGAACCGGTGGAAGGCTTTGGAGGACCGGGCTGATGGGCCTTTGGGTCGCGAGCGGATGCGGACTCGGCGGTTCGAGCACGGCCACTGTCGCCGCGGACGACGTGGGGGTCGACGCCGGCAGTGAGGCGCCCATCGAAGGCCCCGGAGGCACGGACCCCGCTGACGCCGGCCTGGACGCAGGTGTGGGCCCCACCGACGGCGGTGGAGGTGAGCTTCCGACGGGCCTTCACTTCGGCTACCCCGTCTACTCCCGGACCGAGATCGACGGGTGGTCCACCGCCTCACCGGAATACACACGGCTGGCCAACTCCTGGGCCGGCAACGTCTCCCGCCCCTTCACGCCCTACAGCGTCAAGCTCGACGACACCGAACGCGACCTGCTGAAGGACCAGGCGGTCTACCTGAAGGTCCAGGCGGTGCTCTGGGCCGCTGACGGGCTTCCCGCCCGTAAGGCCAAGGTCTGGGCGATGCTGGACGCGCTGCATCCTGTCACCGGGTGGGTCGGTGATTCCAAGGAGCAGTACCGGCTCGTGGCAGGTTGGGCCTGTACGAACCTGGCGCAAGCCGCGGCCATCACCGGCTACGCCCACCCGGAGTTCACGCGGTTCCTGCTCGAGGTCTGCTACCCGGTCCTGGACTGGACCGCAGGGGCCAACTGGCACGCGAGCTTCGCGGACTCGCGGCTCGCCATCGCCGCCTACGTCGGTGACGAGGCGCTCTGGGAAGAGGCCACGGCCTACTTCAATCAGCGAATCGCCCAGTCGTTCTACCACTCGGTCTACGACGGCCCGAAGGTGACGCCGCTCCTCAACGCCCAGGGTCAGCCCCACCTCAGCAGCACCCGCCAGCATTGGGGCAGCGGCTTTGGCGCCCCGCAGATCAACGACGACTACACCCCCGTCACCTCGTACCCCTTCCCGGACGGGGTGAACGCCGAGCGGCTGCGCGATCTGGGCCACGTGAACATGGGGATCGGCGCCTTTCTGCAGGCGGCGCGGACCATCGTCGCGCAGGGAGGCACCCTCGAGCCGCACGCCTACGCGCGCCTGCTGACGGGCTACGCGCACCACGGGGAGCGCGTCCTCACCTACCTGCAGACGGGCACCATCCCGGCGCCGGACACCTACCGCGGCGACGGAGGCAACGTCATCAAGCAGGCCTGGCTCGGCGCCTGTCGCTTCTTCGGTGACCAGACCCCCTCGGACGTCGTCACCCTCTGCGCCCGTCCCGACGTCCGCGGCTATGCACCTGCCGGCGCCAACCACCTGGTGGCAGAGCCCTTCGTCGACGGGTGAGGGACTTGCTGCAGCGCACGGGTCCCGGGTCCACGCGTCAGGGGTCTTCGGGCTCGTCTCCGTGAGGGTCTTCCTCTTCGTCGCCCTCTTCACCGCGCCGCTCGAGGATGCCCTTGTACATCTCCAGGAACCGCTGCTCCGCGTCTCCCATGGCCGCGAGCGCGCCGCCCTGGCACGCACAGCTCACCCGGTGAGTGAGCACGTCCTGCACGAAGGCGCAGGTGCCCGGGCACGCGTCCAGCGGCTCCTCCTCCCACAGGGAGAAGCGCACCCTTGCCGCGGCGCCGAGCCCCTCCGCGCAGCCGGGCATGGCGCGGGTGAGGCCATCCCAGGGCAAGGGGTGGGCGGCGCTCACGCCGCGGTCCGAGCGCGCAAAGCTCATTCCCACCCTGCAGGTGGCGGAGGTGGACTCGCCCTTCGCGTCGAGCACGTCCAGGTAGACCCGGCCGCCGCGCGGCAACTCCCGCCACATCGTCACCACGAACTGCACGCCCTCGTCGGTGTCGCGCTGGTGGAGGACGAAGCAGGCCTCTTCGTTGGGCGCGCCGTCTGGCCGCGCGCACCGCTGCCTCGTGCCGGAGGCGAACAGCCGCGGCCGCCGCAGCACCAGCACGCCAGCGCCCGCGTCGATGACGGTGTGAAAACGGCCCCACACATCCCCGCCGATGACCCCGAGCACGCCCTGCCCCTCCCACTGCTCTACGCCCTCCGCCGAGGCGAAGCGGACGCCGAAGCCGGGCGTGAGCTCCAGCCGGTCCAAAGAGAAGGCGTTTCCGCCCAGGGTCCTGGGCAGGGTCAAGTCCTCCGGCACGCCGAGCTCCCGGATGAAGTCCGGCCCGGGCTGAAGGCCCACCTCGCGCGCGGCCTTCTGCGACACCAGCGTGTCCGGCTGCCCGGTGGAGAGGACGAAGGTGCCCACCAACTTCGCGTCGCCTTGCCACAGCCTCGCGGCGAGCAGCGGCCAGTCCGTCTGGGGATCTCGCGTCAGCTCCAGCAGGTGTTGCTCGATGCCGGAGCCCCTGGCGCCCTCGTCCGCGGCCTCCGTCACCCACTCCGCTCGGGTGCGAGAACGCAGGATGCGCAGGGTCCGCGTGGCGGGGTCCACCTCCAGCGCGTACGGCGCGAGGAAGTCATTGCCGAGCACCAGCACGCAGCGCCCGTCGTCTTCGTAGAGCGCCACGTCGCGCCCGCCCACGCGCCGCGCTCCCAGGCGCGACGGCGGCAGCGCTATCTGCGGCGCCTCCTGCCAACCGCCGCCCGGCTCCGGGTAGCGAACGAAGGTGGTGGTCTTCGGCAGCTCCGGTCCGAAGCAGCCGGTGCTCACCCCGCTGATGGGCTGCGCCACGTCGAGCACCACCGAAGCCGGCACGTCGCCCACGAGCCCATCCACCTCGGCGCGGACGCCGGCGGCCATGCGCAGGGGCACCTCGAGTCCGTCCAGGGGCTCGGCGGCTTCGCGGGCGTGGCGGGCGCTGCACGCAGAGCCGCCGGCAACGAAGAGCGCGGTCCAGCCGAAGAGCGGCAGGACCGCGCGAGTGAAGTGCGTCATGGCCCAGGAGCGTAACCCGCGGGGGCTACGGGGCAGCGGTCTTCGTGTAGTCCTGGATCTGCGTGCCCTCGGGCGGCGTCAGCTTGAAGTGGTCCGGCTGCAGCCCGACGTTCGTCTCGAGCTTCTTGAAGGTGATGGCATTCTCGCTGCCGTCGGGGTCAATCACCGTGCTCTTGAGCACCTGCGCGGTCTTCGGGTCCACCTCGAGGATGATCCGCTTGAAGCGCGGGTCCGGCTTCTTCGGCGTCATCGTCAGCTGGGTGCCCTGGCAGTCCTTGCAGGCCGTCTTCACGATGTCGAACTCGTCCGCCAGCCGGCCCTGGCCCCACAGGAACGTCACCGACGCGGAGAGCTGGTTGGTGCCGATGCTCGCCACCGTCAGGAGCATCGCGTCCGGGTCGTGCGCGTAGACCTTGTCCTTCGCCAGCACGAACGTCTTCTTCGACGGCTTCTCGTAGTCCCACCGCATCACCGCCGGCTTGGAGAAGGCCACCCTGCCCGTCGACACCTGCGTGCGCTTGAACGCCTTGTAGGTGTAGCGCTGCTCGAAGTCCGCGGTGAAGTCCTTCGTCCCTTCGTAGAAGGCCTGCATCCGCTCCACGAGCGCCGCCACGTCCGCATCCATCTGCGGGGCCTTCGACTCGGCCTTCGGCGCGGCTTGCGCGGGGGGCTTCGGCGTCACCTTCGGAGGAGGCTCGGCCTTCGGCTTCGGCGCGGGGACCGGCGGGGTGTTCGGCGGCTCCACCGGGCGCGGCTGGGCCTGGGCGACGATCACCGGGGTCTTCGCGGGCGCGCCTTCGACCGCGGCCTCCGCAGGCTTCGCGGCGACGTTCCCGAGTGCGAGGAGGGCAACGAGGAGGCTGTCGATGATCATGGTGTCCTCATGTAGGCCGATGTCTTCCGGCTCGCCACAACGGGTTGGACGGGGTCACCGGCCGAAGATTCGCTGTCCCTGCTTCACCGAGAGCCGCAGGAAGCGGTCGGTCAGCGCGTCCGCCTCCTCGCTCGTCAGGTCGCCGGCCTTCCCGAGGTGCTCCAGCCGCCAGGCGATGGCGCGCGTCACCGAAGCGCTCACGGCCGCGGACACGTTCAAGGACTGGGTGAACCCGAGCATGGGGATCCAGAACACCCCGTCCGCCGCGGCGATGACCTCCTCCGCCACGCCGTGCCGCTCGTTGCCGAAGACCAGCGCCACCTTCTGGTCGAAGCGCAGGTCGAAGACGCTCCTGCCGCCCTCGCGCACCGCGGAGACCCACAGGGCGAACCCGCGCTCCTTGAGGTGCCGCCGGCAGCTCTCGAAGTCCGGGTGGAGGTGGATGTCCAGCCACTTGTCGCAGCCCTGGCTCACCCGCGCGTTGGGCTTCCACGCCTCGTCCGGGTTGCGGACAACGTGGAGCTCCTGCACGCCCATGGACTCGCAGGTGCGGACCACCGCGCCCATGTTGAAGGTGTCCTCGAGCCGGTCGAGCACCACCGTCAGCGTCCGCGTGCGGTTCGCCACCACCTCGGCGATGCGCTCCTGCCGCCCCTCGACCACCAGGGACTCGGGCGAAAGCTCCAGCTTCTCGAACGGTTCGTACTTCGGTCCGCCGCCGGCCATGCCTCAGCGCCTCCGGGTCGCCGGCGCCTTCTTCTTCGCCGACGTCCTGGCCTTGCTCACCTTCGCAGGGGCCTTGCTCACCTTCGCAGGGGCCTTGCTCACCTTCGCAGGGGCCTTGCTCGACTTCGCAGGGGCCTTGCTCACCTTCGCAGGGGCCTTGCTCGCCTTCGCAGGGGCCTTGCTCGCCTTCGCAGGGGCCTTGCTCGCCTTCGCAGGGGTCTTGCTCGTCTTCGCAGGGGCCTTGCTCGACTTCGCAGGGGCCTTGCTCGACTTCGCAGGGGTCTTGCTCACCTTCGCAGGGGCCTTGCTCGACTTCGCAGGGGCCTTGCTCACCTTC
>CAZQVZ010000230.1:0-9213 GCA_964596895.1 uncultured Myxococcaceae bacterium | reverse complement strand
CGCTGCACGACGCACACCGGCTGGGCATCATCGAAGAGCCCGGGGAGTGGCGGCTGGAGCGGGGGATCATGGACTACCTCGAGGGCCACTGGCGGGACCCGGACGAGGGCATCTGGGAGGTGCGGGGCCAAAGGCGGCACTTCACCCACTCGCGGGTGATGACGTGGGTGGCGGTGGACCGCGCGGTGCGGATGGCCGAGACCTTCCGGTTGCAGGCGCCGCTGGAGCGCTGGAAGACCCTGCGCGAGGACATCCGCCGCGAGGTGCTGGAGAAGGGGTACGACGCGGAGCGGAACACCTTCACGCAGTACTACGGCGGCAAGGATCTGGACGCGAGCCTGCTGCTCATCCCGCTGGTGGACTTCCTGCCCGCGGGAGACCCCAGGATGCTGGGGACGGTGGGCGCCATCGAAAGGGAGCTGTTGGACGACGGGCTGGTGCGCAGGTACCTGCCGCGCAAGAGCGTGGACGGGCTGTCCGGCTCGGAGGGGACCTTCGTGGCGTGCAGCTTCTGGCTCGTGGACAACTATGTCCTGCAGGGTCGGCTGGAGGAC
Source organism: uncultured Myxococcaceae bacterium (assembly GCA_964596895.1). Lineage (GTDB taxonomy): Bacteria > Myxococcota > Myxococcia > Myxococcales > Myxococcaceae > JAFAFL01. The sequence continues at coordinate 8,659 of CAZQVZ010000230.1, read as the reverse complement.
GCGCGGAAGCTCTTCGAGCGCCTGCTGGCGCTGCGCAACGATGTGGGCCTGCTCGCGGAGCAGTATGACTGTCGGAGCAAGCGGCAGCTCGGGAACTTCCCGCAGGCGTATTCGCACATCGCGCTCATCAACAGCGCGCGGCACCTCGCAAGGAACCCATGACCGCAGGGAAGGGTGAACGTATGCACGAGCGGAGGCGGTGGGCGCAGGCCCTGGCGGCGGGACTTCTTCTTCTGTTGCCGCTGCAGGCGTTTGCGCAGGTGTTCGTCTACCCGCGGCGGCCCAACAAGAGCCAGGTCCGCTACTTCGAGTTCGACTGGCAGCACGTGGACATCCTCGTGGGGCCTGAAGCGGACACCTCGCGCGCGGATGATCTCGACCGGCGCGTGAAGGAGCCGCAGACCGGGCCCAAAGATGCGTCGCCTTCGGATTCGCCGCACGTGCCCACCCGGGGTGAGGCTCCGCCCGCCCCGGACGCCCCTCCGTCCGAGCCCAGCCCTTCGCCGGAGGGCGCGCCGCTTCAGGTTGCCCCGTCCGAGACCCCGGCCCAGCCAGGTGGCGCGGGAGGAGAAGGCACGCCTGCGGCCGATTCTACGCGGGCGCCCGCTCCCGGTCCGGCTCCGGGTCCAGCCGTGCGCGAGACCGACGCGCCGTTCGGCCCGCGCACGCTGGCGCCCGCCACCTCGCCGAAGGAGCTGCTCGGCGCGAAGACCGGCGGGGTGCGGCTCTTCTTCTACGAGCGGGAGCGCGACATCGCCGAGCGGGCGGCGGCGCAGATCGTCTCGTCGTACGCGTACCTGGTGGGGCAGTTCGACTATGTCCCCACGCAGACCTTCCCGTACATCCTCTACAGCTCGTACCAGGAGTTCCTGCAGACGAACCTGTTCCCGCTTCAAGAAGGCACCCTGGGCGTGACCTCGCCTGTGGACCTCAAGCTGACGCTCCCGTACTTCGGAGACCACCAGCTCTTCGAGCACGTCAGCACGCACGAGATGGCGCACCAGTTCACCATCCAGAAGGTGCGCACGGCGACGGAGGCCGCCGGCATCTGGGGTGAGCCGCTGGGGGCGATGCCGCTGTGGTTCATCGAAGGCATCGCCGAGTACTACGCGCAGCGCGGCATCGACCCCGAAGCGGAGATGCTGGTCCGGGATCTGGTGGTGAACCCGGACTTCGAGCTCGGCTTCGTCCTGCTCGACTTCTTCGAGGACCGGCCGTGGAGCTTTCTGTGGACCTACAAGATGGGGCAGATCCGCGCCGCCTTCATCGAAGAGCGCTATGGAAAGGGGACCCTCCAGCGGATCCTCGCGGAGTCTCCGCGGCTGGTGGGGACGGTCAATGGCCAGCCGCCGGTGGAGAACTTCCGCGCCCTGGTGTCGCGGCTCACCGGGCAGCGGCCCCAGCAGATCTCCTCCGAGTTCGAGGCCTGGCTGAAGCGGCGCGCCTATTCGTCGTACCTCGCCGCGGAGCAGGGCGCCGCCACGGTGGAGCCCATCGAAGGGTTGGGGGTGGAGCACGTCGACGCGCTGCAGGTCTCCCCGGACGGCAACCTCCTCCTCCTCCGCTCCATGGACCCCACCACCGCGCGCTCGCGGCTGACCCTGTTCGACTGGCGCGCGCCGATGCAGGACAAGCTGGTGGTGGTGGACGGCGTGCCGGGCTCGGAGTCCTTGCACCCGGTGTGGGGCCGCAACTTCGACCTCACCGGGAACAAGCTGGTGTTCGTGGCCGAGAGCCGCGGCGCGGACGTGCTCTACGTGCAGGACATCGAGCATGCGGCGGAGCGGATGAGCCGTCCGCCCACGGTGGTGGAGACCCAGGACGTGGTGTCGCCGAGCACCATGGCCGGTGTCTCGCCCACCCAGACCACGGAGAAGGAGGTCCTGCCCGCGCTCGCGCCGGAGACCTGGGACGTGCGGCTGAAGCTCGGCAAGCGGCGGAAGATCGAGCTGAAGCGCCACGGGCTGCTGGCGGCGTACGCGCCGGTGTTCTCGCCGGATGGGGGGCAGATCGCCTTCATCGGCTTCCGGCAGGAGGGGCTTCGGGACGTCTACCTGCTCACGCCGGACGAGGGCGCACAGGACGGCTACAGCCTGACCCGGCTGACCGAAGACGACTACGCGGAGCGGGAGCTGGCGTGGGGGAGGGACGGGCTGGTCTTCACTTCGGACGCCACCTCGCACGGGTTCTACAACCTCTTCCGGGTGCGGCCGGAGGCGCCGGGTGAGCTGGAGCGGTTGACCACCGAGGCGCGGGATCACCAGGACCCCACCGTCCTTTCGGATGGCCGCATCCTCTTCAGCGCCTGGGCCACGGGCCGCGCGGACGTGCACGAGGTGCAGGAGGGCGCGGTCGTCCGAAGGACGGACCTCACCACCGGCCTCTTCGATCTGTCGCGGGGCCCTGGCGGCAGCGTCTGGGGTCTGCTCCACCGGTCCGGGCGGCGGGTGCCGGTGCGGCTGCCTTCGAAGGGGCTCCTCACGCTGGAGTCCCACCCGCAGCCTGCCGCCGAGCCCGCGCGCGAACTGCACAAGCGGCCTTTGGAGGGCGCGGTGCCGTACCAGGCGCTGCGGCCGAAGAACTGGGAGCTGGGGCCGCCGTTCGGGTTCATCGGCGCGGGGGCGGGCGGCATCGTCGGTCAGGTGGTGGCGAGCGCCGCGGACAAGCTGCGCAACCACGCCCTCCTGTTGAACGTGGCGGTGCTGGGTTCGTTCGATTTGACCGACGGGTATCTGGTGTACCTGAACCAGGAGCGCAGGCTGACGTGGGGCGCCGGGCTCTTCCAGTCACTGGTGTACCGGCAGGACCAGACCTTCGACGACTTCGGGTTCCCCTCTGCGGAGCGGTTCTACGGCGCGCTCGGCAGCGTGCGGTATCCGTTCAACCGCTTCGTCTACATGCAGGGCGATCTGTCGGTGGGCGGGGTGAGCTACTTTCTCTTCCCCTTCACCGAGCGCGAGCTGGGGGATCCGGCCTTGAACCCGCGGCGCGAGAACCTCCTGCCGCAGTGGTACGCCCAGAACGCGGGCCCCAGGCTGCAGACCGAGGCCACGGTGCGCTGGGGCTACGACACCGTCCGCTACTCCCTGGGCGGGCCCATCGCCGGGAGCTCCTTCCTGTTGGAGGGCAGCTCCGCCTACCAGCCGGTGCAGAACGAGATCTTCGGCACGGTGCGGATGGACGCGGAGCGCTACTTCCCGCTCTTCGGCCGCACGCACTTCTTCCTGCGGACGGGCCTGGGGACCACGCTCGGCGGGAGGCTGGCGCGGCAGTTCTACCTGTCGTCGTTCGACACCCTGCGCGGCATCCCCTTCGGGCGGACGGAGTGGCTGATTGGCCGGCACTTCGGCTTCGCCACGGGCGAACTTCAAGTTCCGCTGAACGCGATCATCCGGGTGGCGATCCTCACCGACATCGAGGCCATCGCCGGGGTGGACTTCGGCGGGGTGGGGCAGACACCGGGGGAGATCTGGGACCGCCGCGTGCTCGCGCCGGTGGTGGGCGTGAACTTCGGACTGGGCCCCCTCATCCTGCGGCTGCACTTCGCCCGGCCCATAGACACCGGCTCACCCGCCGGCCTGCCTGCGCCCAGAGGGGAGTGGGTGACCAACTTCTCCATCCGGATCCTCGGGTTCGAGGGGCTGTTCTCCCGCGCGCGGACGCCGGAGGAGGGGCCTGCGATAAGGAAGCGGCAAAGGCGCAGCCCGATGATGACGGGCGCTGGCTTCTAGGCGCCCGCCTGCCTGCGCGGTGACCGCCCGTCCGGGTGGTCCGCAGCGACGCGAAGTGTTGTAAGTGCGCCTGCACTGGAGACTCAATGCTCAGCCTGCTCATCAACGTCGTCATCCCGGCTGTCATCATGCTTCGTCTGTCGGGCGAGGACAGGCTCGGGCCGGTGAACGCGCTCCTGATCGCGCTCGCGTTCCCGTTCTTCTATGGCGCGTACTCCCTCTACAAGGAGCGGAAGGTCGACTGGCTGCCCGTCATCGGCCTGGTCAGCATCCTCATCTCGGGCGGGGTGGGGCTGCTCAAGCTGCCGGCGTCGTACATCGCCATCAAGGAGGCGGCCGTGCCGGGGCTCATCGCGGTGGCGATCCTGGTGTCCGCGTGGCTCCGCAAGCCGCTCGCGCGTCTCTTTCTCGAGCAGGTGCTCGACACCGAGCGGGTGCACGGGGCGCTGCGCGAGCGCGGCACCTTCGAGGAGTACGAGCGGCGCACGTCCATCGCCACGTGGCTCCTCGCGGGCGCGTTCTTGCTCTCGGCCGTTCTCAACTTCGTGCTGGCGAAGATCGTCGTGACGGCGGACGGCGGGACGCAGCAGTTCACCGAGCAGCTCGGGGAGATGACCGCGCTGAGCTTTCCGGTCATCGTGGTGCCGACGATGGCCGTATTGATGGGGACGCTCTTCTACGTCATGTCCACCATCAAGAAGCTGACCGGGCTCGAGGGCGACGAGGTGCTGCGCCAGCCGAACAGGAAGCGGCCGGTGACCGCCGCGCCCCGCGAGCCGCAGTGAGCCGGAGCGCTGCTGCGCCCTACCGCGGCGTGAAGGTGTCCGAACGGTAGAAGACCATCCCGACGTGCGGCCGCCACGGGGCAGCGCCCACCGCGCGCCCGAGCTCGCGGGCATCCCCGGCGCTGTAGTGCTCGTTGGGGAACCGGGCGCCAGGGGGCAACTCGAAGGGGCCATGCATTGGCTCCTGGGGGCGGAAGATGCGCTGCATCTGCTGCTGGGGGGAGAGCGCGCTCAGGTAGAAGCGGTTGGTGTTGGGATCCACGTAGACGGTCTTCCCGCCCAGCCGCACCGCGAAGAGCGGCTCTCCGTTCGGACCGCTGAGCGCTCCTTTGCGATCCCGGTGGAGGGTGGCCTCCGCCGCCTGGCCCCGGGCCACCAGGCTCGCCGCCACGCGGGCGGGGCCCGGGAGCAGCTTGGCCAGCACCCTCGCCTTGAGCCGCGCGGCCACCGAGAGCGTCACGTCTCGCGAGAGGGTGGGGTGGGGGTACAGGCGGCGGATGAGGTTGGGGAGGAATGGCATGGGGGGCTCCTTTGTGGGGGGAAGGTTGCGTCTTCTCAGGCGGCCAGCTGCTCCAGCTCCTGCGCCAGCGCCGGGAACTGCGCCTCGATCACCTCCCGGAGCAGCGCGCCTTCCAGCTCGCGGTTGTCGATGCCGCCGTAGCCAGAGCTGGCAAAGGCCCGCTCGAAGGCGGGGAGGAGGTCCTCCACCGGCACCTGCTCGAGGAGCTGGAAGAACGCCTCGTCCGCGAGGCCATACGCGCGCGCGGCGACCCGCTGGGGGTGGTTGTGGTTGGCGATCACCGCGTCGTCGGACGCGAGGAGGGTCGTGAAATCACCGGGGGACAGCCGCAGCTCCACCGCCGCGTCCCCGAACTCCAGGTACTGCTCGAGCTGGTCGGGCGTCAGCCTCCGCAACTCCTCGACGAACTGCGCCTGCGCGCGGGGCTGCTCCGGGACCAGCTCGGAGATGAACGCGGCGGGGAACGGCGGGTCATTCCTGGGATGGAACCGGCCCAGCACCTGGGCCTGCTCTTCGGTGAACCCCAGGGCGCCGAGAAATGCGCGGGCGTCCTCCCTGAAGTGCTCGTTCTCCTCCCAGCCCCGGAAAACGTTCACCAGGGCGGTGCCCACCGCGCCCACCCCCAGCAAGAGGCCCCCCACCACGCCCACCGGGCCGCTGCCCACCGCCAGGAGCAGCCCGCCGAGCGAGGTGAGGGCGGCGGTGCCAGCCTCGAGGTTGCGTCCCTCGCGCAGGTGCTCCACTGCGCGGACCGCCCCGAAGATAGACCCCGCCACGCCGAGCCCCCGCCCCAGGCCCGTCTGGGTCAGGGCCCCCACCAGGCCGCCCTCGGCGCCCAGGGACCTCAGCAGGAGGGCGGTGTCACGCGAGAGCCCCAGCGCGTCCGCGGTCAGTTGGAGCGCGGCCGCCAGCTCGGGGTCCTGGGCCAGGTCCCGCCCGTTGCGCACCAGGGAGACCGTGCTGAGGACGATCCCCAGCGCAGCGAAGCTGAGCGAGGCCCCGCCGTTGCTTTCCCCGGTGATGCCGCCACGCACGCGGCCCAGGTGCTCGTTGAACTCGCGCTGGAAGGCCTCCGTGCCCAGGTCGTCCGGCGAGGCCCCGTTCAGGAAGTCCACCAGCGCCCGGAGCCGCGCCGGGTCCCGGGTGAACAGCTCGCCGTGGCGCTCCAGGCCGCGGAACAGCGCGGCCACCCCGGCGAGGTCTCCGCCCGCGAGCCTGACCGCGCCCGTCGCGGCGGTGGCGCGGAAGAGCACGTCCACCAGGCTGTCCGCGAACCGGCGGTGGCCCTGCAGCGCCCGCGCGGCGTTCTCCAGCGTCCCCAGGAACGAGAAGCGCCCGGCGCCGCTGTCCTCCAGGGCCTGGGCCAGCACCCCGGCGCCATGTTCGGTCTGGGCCAGGCGGTCGAGCTGGTCGAGCGCGTCCAAGGACGCTCCGGCGAGCGCGCCCTGGGCGCCCAGCGGCGCGGGCGCGCCAATGGCCCCCGGCTCTCTCGCGGCGCCCGTCAGCCGGGAGAGCGCCGCCAGGCCGTCCAGGAGCCCACCCAGCGCGGCCGCGGCGGCCTCCAGCGCTTCGTAGGCCGCGGCGTGGTTTCCGCGTACGGCCTCCACGCCCTGCGCGATGGCCGCGTCGTCGCCCAGCCCCGCGAAGCTGGACTGGATCACCGCCAGCTGTCCCTGGAGCGTTTCCACCTCGTCCGCGGCGGACGAGAAGCTGTCGGTGATGCGGGAGATCTCCTCGCGCAGCACCGCGTCCACCACCTGCACCTGCTGGGTGCGCCCGGCACGCTGCAGCGCCGCCAGCGCCTCGGCGCCGAACCGGATGCCGCCGGCGGCGGTGATCCGCCCCAGCCCCTCGAGGAGCACGGGGTTCACGGCGGCCGGATGGGTGCCGTACGGCAGCCCCGCCACGAACTGGTCCGCGACCAGCCCGGCCTCCGCCGGCGGCAGGCGGGTGGCGGCGGCATCCAGCGCGTCGAGCGCAGCGCCCACCACGGCCGCGTCCACGCCCGGGTCCGAGAGCGCCTGGCCGAGCGCGCCCAGCGCGGGGCCTGCCGCGCGCGCCAGGGCGTTGAGGAACGCAGGGTCATCGGCGTGCTCCGCCACCACTGCGGCGAAGACCTCGGCCGCTTCGTTCGGGCCGCGGCTCAAGGCTGCCTGGACCTGGGCGGCCGCATCGACGGCGGCGGCCTCCACGTCCAGCACCGGCCCCGCGAGCCCCTCTGCCGACAGCGCGCGCGTCAGCGCGAGGGTCAGGGGGTGGTCCGCCGGCAACGCGCGCAGGTGGTCCTCCACGGGCTGGGGCAGGGCCTCTCCGCCGGCGAGCAGCGCCCGGGCCACGGCGCGCGCGCCGCCTTCGCCCGCGGCCTCCGTCGCCCGGGAGAGCGCGGCGAGGACCTCGGAGCGGGCCTGCGGATCCTCCACGCGCGCGGCCTCTTCGATGGCCGGCGCCGCGGCCCGGAGGAAGGCGTTGACGAACACCGGATCGTCCCGGTGCCCCTCGACCACCTCGGCCACCTCGCGGGCCGTCTGCGCCGGGCTCGCGCCACCCGTCTGGGCGTTCGCCACCACCGCCTCCGCCGCCTGGCGTGCACGCGCCTGCGCGTCGGCCACGCGGGTCATCCCCTCGCGCTCCGCGGCGCGGAAGGCGGCGAGCGCATCCGGCGGGCTGCGAAGCGCCACCGCAGGGAGGGGACGGCCACGCCCGCTCAGGTCCAGACGGGCCGGCGCGGAGGCGGCGTGGAAGCTGGACGGCGCCTTCCTGGGCCGCGAGGGCGTGCGCGCCGGCGGGGGCGCGGGCCGTGGCCGTGATTTGGCTTGAGCTCGCCGGGGGCGGGAGGGGGCGCGGGCGGGGAGGCGGCGGCTCCAGCTGTCGTGGGTCATGAGAGCTCTCCTGAGGGAGGTGACGCGGTGGTGACGTGGGTACGGTGGGAGCGCGCAGCGGGTTACAGCTAGCCGCGCACGCCGCCCAGGAGCGCCAGATGGGTCGGGGTGAGCGCGGGCGTTTCCCGCGAAGCAGAGCGAAGCCGCTGCACGCCTGCGGCTTTCGCCACCGCCTGGACGAGCGAATAGAAGTCGCGCCGGGTGGCCGCGGCCTCCATCACCAGCGCTGGCAGGCGATAGTGCAGTCCGCGGGCGGCCTCTGCCGGCAGCCGGCGCTGTAGCTCCTGCAGGAGCGGGCCCGTCGCGCCAGGGTCCTGCAGCAGGATCGTGAGGATCGCCTGGCGCGCCGTCTCGGGGCTCTGGCCTGCGCCGAGCAGGTTGGCTCCGAGGACGCGCACCCGCTCTCCCCAGGACGCGTCGAGGCCGAGCATGAGGAGGATCTCCTGCGCCAGGGCGCGCGCGGGGTGGCTGGAGGAGCGCGTGCCCCCCGCGCCAGCGGGCCGCGCCGCCCGCGGTGGGGGCGGGGGCGCCTGGGGCAGGAGCACCGGCATCCCGGCGCGGCGCTCCACCCGCTCCAATCCCCCGGTGCGAGCCCCCTCGAGCGCGAGGGCGCGCTGGGCCGGCGGCAGCTTTGCGAACCGGGTCCGGGCTCCATCCGCCGGGAGGCTCCCCCAGGCCTCGCGCTCCTGGCCGGAGGCGGAGAGCAGGAAGTCCCGCTCCGCCCCCTCCAGGGAGAGAAGCCCC
>CAZQVZ010000229.1:0-9263 GCA_964596895.1 uncultured Myxococcaceae bacterium | reverse complement strand
TGGCTGCGGAGCCTGCCGTACACCTACCGGATTGGAGAGGTGGGCTTCTGCCATGGCTCGCCCATCGAGCCGCGGGCGTACGAGTACATCTTCGCGCTCGAGCAGGCGCGGGAGCTGATGCCGCACGTGGCGGACCTGCCGGAGGTGACCTTCATTGGCCACAGCCACCTTTGCAAGGCCTTCGCCATTGGCAACGGCGAGGTGAACGACGTGGTCGCCCAGAAGTTCGGCGTGCGGCGCGGCTACAAGTACATCATTTCGGTGGGCAGCGTGGGCCAGCCGCGGGACTACGACAACCGGGCCTGCTTCGTCGTCCACGACACCGACGCGCGCACGGTGGAGTACGTCCGGGTGGAGTACGACATCGAGGCGTCCGCCCAGCGGATCTTCGACGCGGACCTCGCGCTCAACTTTGGCAAACGGCTGTTCCTCGGCGTGTGAACCGCGGGTAGAACCCGGCTCATGCGTGCAGCCGGCTTCGCCCTCGCCCCCGTTTCTGCCCTGGCACTGGCCCTGGCGCTCGGCGCCTGCAACCGGCAAGGGCCCCCATCCGCCGAATACCAGGAGGCCCACGGGCAGTTCGTGGCGCTCTACGGCAAGCACCTCGAAGACGCCTACCTCCTGCCCGAGATGGCGGGCATCGAAGCGAAGCTGGAGGAGGTGGACACAGGCAGCCGCCACGCCAGCGAGGCGAAGGCGCTGCTCACCCGCATCCGCTCCGGCCGCGAGCGGCGCCAGGCCCAGTTGGAGGACCGGCAGGAAGCAGTGGCCGAAGCCCGGAAGCTGCCGCCCGGCGCGGGCCGCACCGACTCGCCCGAGCCCCCGGCACCCGCCGCGCCGCCCGTGACGAAGGACGCGGGTACGGACGCAGGGGCGGACGGGGAGCAGCCGCAGGTGGGCATGGCCATCCGCGAGGTGACCCGGCGCTTCGGGGAGTGCTTCCTGGCAGGCGAGCGGCTGGAGGTGGCGGACCGCGGCGCCCGGGGGACATGGATGCTGCGGGACACCTTGTTCTGCCAGCAGCGCCATCCGGGCTTCGCGGGCAGGCTCCTGGTGGAAGAGGAAGGGCGCGTGCTCGCCATTGTCGAGCAGAGCAGCGTGGAATACGGCGACGGCGCCCCCGGCGACGCGGGCCGTTAGGAACGAAGGAAGAGCGACACGATGCGTGATGAGACGTTCATGACCCTGATGCGGCTGTTGCCGAAGTCCGCCCTGTCCACCGCGGTGGGCGTGGCCGCCCGGTTGCCGGCGCCGGCGCCTCTGCACCGGCTGGCGGTGAAGGCCTTCGCCAGGCGCTACCGCGTGGACGTGCACGAGGCGGAGTTGGCCCTCGAGGGTTACCCGACCTTCGCCGAGTTCTTCACCCGCAAGCTCAAGCCGGGCGCGCGGCCCATCGACGAAGGGGAGGGTGTCATCGTCTCTCCCGTGGACGGCGCGGTCTCCCAGGTCGGGTACTCGGAGGACGGGACGTGTCTGCAGGCCAAGGGCGTCTGCTACCCGGTGGAGCAGCTCCTGGGTGACGCGGAGGTGGCCCGCCCGTTCATCGGCGGCGCGTACGCGACCATCTACCTGTCGCCCCGGGACTACCACCGCATCCACTCGCCGCTGGCGGGGAGGATCACCGGGTACAGCTACATCCCCGGGGAGTTCTGGCCGGTGAACCCGGCGTCGGTGAAGCTCAAGGAGGCGCTCTTCTGCGTGAACGAGCGGCTCACCACCTACCTGGAAACGAAGGCGGGCAAGGTGGCAGTGGTGAAGGTGGGCGCCACCTGCGTCTCCCGGATCCGCGCGGCGTATGACGACGTGGTCACCCACACCGGCGGCGCGGCGAAGGTCCACACCTACCCGGACCCCAGGCGCGTGGAGAAGGGCGGGGAGTTGGGCGTGTTCGAGATGGGCTCCACGGTGATCCTCCTCTTTGAGAAGGGCCGCGTGCGCTGGGACGAGGCGCTCGTGCCCGAGGCCGTGGTGCGGATGGGCAAGCGGATCGGAGAGGTGTCGTGAGCCAGAAGCTCTCGAGCGTGAAGGGGATGAACGACCTGCTCCCGCCGCAGATTGAGCTGTGGCACCACGTGGAGCGGGCGGCGCACGAGACCTTCCGGCGCTTCGGCTACCGCGAGGTGCGCACCCCCATCCTCGAGGACACCTCGCTGTTCGTCCGCGCGGTGGGCGAGGCCACCGACATCGTGGGCAAGGAGATGTACACCTTCCAGGACAAGGCGGGCCGAAGCCTCTCCATGCGCCCGGAGGGGACGGCGCCGGCGGTGCGCGCCTACCTCGAGCACAACGTCTCCAACCAGGAGCCCACCACCCGCTGGTACTACCTGGGGCCCATGTTCCGGTACGAGCGGATGAAGACCGGCCGCTACCGGCAGTTCTGGCAGGTGGGGCTCGAGGCCTACGGGGCGAAGGAGCCGGCGCAGGATGTGGAGGTGATGGATCTGGTGCGCCAGTTCCTCGAAGCCCTGCCGCTCTCCGGCGTCCGCCTCAAGGTGAACTCCCTGGGGGATGCGCAGTGCCGCCCGGCGTATCTGCGACAGCTCGTGGCGCACTTCGAGGGGCACAAGGAGTCCCTGTGCGGGGACTGCGGGCAGCGGCTGGAGAAGAACCCCCTGCGCATCCTCGACTGCAAGGTGGAGGGGTGCCGGCAGATCGCAAAGGCCGCCCCGTCGATGATCGAGTTCCTCTGCGAGGGCTGCCGCACCCACTTCGACGAGGTGCAAAGGCAGCTCGGCCTCTTGGACATCCGCTTCGAGGTGGACCCGCAGATCGTCCGCGGGCTGGACTACTACACGCGCACCGCCTTCGAGTTCGTGGCGGACCACCCGGTCCTGGGGACCGCCTCCACCGTGGGGGGCGGCGGCCGCTACGACGGGCTGGTGAAGGAATTGGGCGGCCCGGTGGTCGCCGCGGTGGGCGTGGCGCTGGGGCTGGACCGGCTGGTGCTGCTCCTGGGTGAAGCGAAGCTGGAGATCTCCGAACGCCCGGTGCTGTTCGTGACGGTGGCGGACGACGGGGCGAAGGACGAAGCCCAGAAGCTGGTCTCCAGGCTCCGGCGGGGAGGGCACGCGGTGGACATGGACGTGCGCGCAGGCTCCCTCAAGAGCCAGATGAAGCGCGCGGACAAGAGCGGGGCCGTCTACAGCATGGTCCTGGGCGGCAACGAGCTTTCGAGCGGGCAGGTGGAGCTCAAGCACATGGCCGGGGGCGACAGCTTCCGCACCACCCTGGCGGAGCTGGGCGAGGTGCTCGCGAACGCGCGCGTGTCGGTGCGCTAGCATGAAGGTCACCATGCGCGCCGCTCGGTCCCTCGTCCTGGTCACGTCGCTCGCTGCCGCGCTCGGGGCGCTGCCTGCCTCCGCCCAGATGGAGCCCTTGCCGGAGCCAGGCAGGCAGGCGCTGAACTTCCGCCTCAAGCCCTACAACCCGAAGAAGGGGGACCCGTTCATGCTCGGGCCCGAGCACTTCGTGGGGCCGCGCGCGAAGGACAAGGACACGAAGGTGATGCTGCTCTCCTTCTCCGCGTCCTTCTGCGAGCCGTGCAAGAAGGAGATGCCGTGGCTGGAGGCGCTGTACCAGAAGTACCGGGACGACGGGCTTCGGGTGCTGATGGTCTCCATCGACAACGAGGAAGAGGGGATGAAGGCGATGGAGGCGCTCATCGCCGAGCACCAGGTGACCTACCCGGTCCTCAAGGACTGGAGCCAGGTGGCGGCCATGCGGTGGCTGGGGCGCAAGTTCCCGCTGCCGTCGGTGTTTCTCATAGGCACCGACAACGTCGTGAAGACCGCGCACCGCGGCTACGACGAAGCCACGCTGAAGGCGCTCGAGGCCGAGGTGCAGGGTGCGCTCGGCGTCCAACCGGCGAAGGGCGCCCCAGCGGCGGCCGCGCCCGCGGCCCCGTAGGGCATGACCTGGCTTCGCATCGAAGGGATGAGCATGTGGCCGAGGCTCCGCCCCGGAGACGAAGCCGCCCTGTGTGCGCCTGTGCCTCCGCCAGGCCCGGGCGACGTGGTGGTGGCGAGGCCCGAGCACACGGAGGCGCTCGTCGTGCACCGGGTGCGAGAGCGCCTTGCGGACGGCCGCTTCCTGCTGCGCGGTGACGCCTGCGCCCGGGACGATGCGCCCCTGCCGCCAGAACGGCTGGTGGCCTCCGTCCGGCGCATCCGCCGCGCAGGCCGGGTGCTCCTCCGTCACGAGTGGGACCGGCCCTCGCTCGCGCCTTTGTGCGCGCTGGCCCGGCTGTACCACCGGGGCGTCCTGTGGCGGCGGGGCTTCCTGTGACGGCGAGGGGCATGCGCCCGGACGCGGTGCTCCAACGGCGCGCGGGGGCGGAGGGCTCGCACCTCGGCGCGGAGTACATCCTGCTGGATCCGCAGGGCACCCTGCTCCGCGGCCTCAACCCCAGCGCCGCGCAGATCTGGGAGGCGCTGGATGGACGAAGGACCCTGGCGGAGATCGCCCGGGCGCTCGCGCAGGCCCACCGGGCGCAGGAGGCGTCCGTGCTCGCGGATGTGGTCCGCTTCGCCGAGGTGCTCGTGGAGAAGGGGCTGGCGGAGCCCCTTCCATGAGCGGCCCGGGCCCAGCGCCGCTGCTGGTCATCGCCGGGCCCACCGCGTCCGGGAAGAGCGCTTTGGGGCTCGAGGTGGCGAAGGCCTGCGGCGGAGAGATCGTCAACGCGGACTCGCAGCAGGTCTACCGGCACTTCGACATTGGCACCGCCAAGCCCACGGCGGAGGAGCTGGCGCAGGTCCCGCACCACCTGCTCTCCATCGCCGAGCCACACGAGCAGTTTTCGGCGGCGCGCTTCCAGACGCTCGCCGACGAGGCCATCGCCCTCATCCGCGCGCGCGGGAGGCGGCCGGTGATCGTCGGCGGGACCGGGCTGTACCTGCGCTTCCTCCTGCAGGGCGTGATGCCCGCGCCGCCGGCGGACCTGTCCTTGCGCGCGCGCCTGGAGCGAGAGGCCGACGCGCTCGGCAGGCCCGCCCTCCACGCGCGGCTCTCGGAGGTGGATCCAGACAGCGCTGCGCGCATCGGGCCCTCCGACCTGGTCCGCATCGTCCGGGCGCTGGAGCTGTACGAGCTCACCGGCACGCCCGCCTCGGCGCTGCGGGACCAGCACGCGTTCCGGGAGGCGCGCCACCCGTTCGTGCTGTTCGTGCTCGACCCGCCCCGAGACGCGCTCTACCGCGCCATCGACGCGCGGGCGCAGGCCATGTTCGACGGCGGGCTCCCCGAAGAGGTGAAGGCGCTGTTGGCCCGGGGCCACGCGGACGCGCCGCCCATGCGCAGCGTGGGCTACGTGCAGGCGCGAGACTTCGTGGAGGGGCGGCTGTCCCGGGAAGAAGCCATCCGCAAGGCGGCGCAGCAGACGCGGCACTACGCGAAGCGGCAGCTCACCTGGTTCCGCAAGGAGCCTTCGGCCCGCTTCCTGACGCCGCCGTATGACGTCTCGGCGCTTTGCCAGAAGGCGGGCGAAGCGGCTCAGGCCAGCGCGGGGATGCCGTAGGGATCCGTCCTGCGCCTGCCTTCGTCGCTGGCCTTCCGGGCCTCCCCCACGCGGAGGAGCCGGCACACCGCGAGCCTGCGCACCGAACGCCACGCCTGCAGCTCCCCCATGGCCGCCTGCCGCAGCGCCTGCCGGATGGAGCGGCACGAGCGGAGGATGGAGTACAGGTACAGGTCGTCCGCGGTGAGCTCGGGCGGCAAGGGGCGGGGCAGCGGCGCGAACTCCAGCCGCCCTTCGAGCGAGAAGAGCTCGTCGCAGACGGCCAGCGCCATGCGGACCTCGGCTTCGCGGTACAGCGCGCAGGCCTCCGGCACCGGCGCCTGCTCCAGCGTCTGCGCGGCCACCGCTGCGGCGGTTTCGAAGCGGCCCTCCGACAAGAGCGTGCGCACCAGCGCGATCAGGCGGGCCACGTCCGGCACCTCCCCCACCTTCGGGCCGGACGGCGCGCGCGGGGACAGAACGCCGCGCCGGTACAGGTGCAAGAGGCGCCTCGCCGCGAAGAGCTGGCCTTCGGGCGCGGCCGCGAGCAGCTCCGCCAGGGTGGCGCCCTGCTCGGCGAGGTCCAGAAGGTGCTCCTCCTGCTCGGTCCGCCACTCCACCGCCATGTGGCGGTAGACGCGGAAGCAGGCGTCATTCTGGGGGAAGACGTCGCGGAACGCGCGCCACTCGCGCAGGCGGGCGAGCCCATCCCGGTGCAGGCTGCCCAGGGGGATGCACAGGGCGATGCCGTTCTGGGCAGGCGCAGGCTCTGGCGTCAGCTCCAGCTCGCCGCACTCCCACGCGTAGCAGTCGAAGAAGGATTCGCGGGCCTTGTGTCCCAGCGCCTCCTGCAGCCGGCTTTCGTCCACGAAGCCGCGCTGCACGAGGAACGCGCCGAAGGGCGCCCCGATGCTGCGCGCCGCCTCGAACGCCGCCGCCGCCCGCGTCACCTCCAGCACGCCGAGGTTCACCAACACCTGCGCGAGGTGTTCGCGCGGCTCGTTGGAGGTGGCCCGCACCAGCGCGCCCTGCTGAAAGTGGAAGGTCCGGGTGACCGCGCCGCGCTCGAGCCTCAGGGTGCCGGTCAGCGCCCGCCCCTCACACAGGGCGGGGATCACCAGCGGCAGCCGGTAGCTCGCAAGGTTCGCGCGGAACCGCTCCATGAACTTCCTCCCGTCAGGTCACATCGAGGCGTTTGGTCCCACTTGCCCGGCGGGCAGGGTACGGGATCGCCCCATGTGCGCGCAAAGGGCTGAAATTCCTGGGGATTTTCGGTCGACGCGGCATGATTACAGTCCTGTCGGACCCGCGTGTTTCCGCGCACTTGAACTTGCGAGGGTGGGGCGCGCGCGGCAGGGTGAGGGACCTCTATGCGCATCCTCTCTGGCATCCAGTCCTCGGGAAAGCTGCACCTGGGCAACTACTACGGCGCCATCAAGCAGTTCGTGGACCTGCAGGAGGAGGGGGAGGCGCTCTACTTCATCGCCAACCTGCACGCGCTGAACTCGGTGCGGGATCCGAAGGTGGCCCGTGAGCTGACCCGGGAGACCGCGGTGGCGTTCCTGGCGCTGGGGCTGGATCCGAAGAAGGCCACGCTGTTCCGCCAGAGCGACATCCCGGAGGTCACGGAGCTGTACTGGATCCTGGGGACGGTCATCCCGTTCGCGAACCTCGAGCGCGCGCACAGCTACAAGGACAAGGTCGCGCGCGGCCAGAGCCCCGACTTCGGCCTGTTCGCCTACCCGGTGCTGATGGCGGCGGACATCCTCGCCTACGGATCGGACGTCGTTCCGGTGGGCAAAGACCAGGTGCAGCACCTCGAGTTCGCGCGCGACTGGGCGACGAAGTTCAACCTCCAGTACGTGAAGGGCTACGACCCGCAGGAGCCCAGGAACCCGGTCCTCAAGCTGCCGGAGGTGCGCATGCGCGAGGAGACGGCGCTCCTTCCCGGCATCGACGGCCAGAAGATGTCGAAGACGTACAACAACACCATCGACATGTTCGGGGACGAGAAGGAGGTCAAAAAGCGCATCATGGGCATCAAGACCGACTCCACCCCGGTCGAAGCGCCCAAGCCCACCGACAGCGCGCTCTACCAGTTGCTCAAGGTGATGGCCCCGCCCGACGAGTTCGCCGCGCTCGACAAGAGCTGGAGGGAGGGCGGCAAGGGCTATGGCGACTACAAGAAGGCGCTGCTGGAGCTCTTCCACGGCACGTTCGGTGAGGCGCGCAGGAAGCGCGAGGAGCTCTTGAAGGATCCAGGTGAGCTGGAGCGGATCCTGGGGGACGGCGCGCAGCGTGCACGCGCGCATGCGGCCCCGGTGATGGACGCGGTGCGCCGCGCGGTGGGGCTCGGCTAGGACGCCCCTTCAAGGTACCCGGGGCCGCTTCCCGGCGTTGCCTCGGGTCGCCCTCCGCTGGTAGACAGCCCGTCTTCTGGAGCGCACCGGAGGCCGAAAATTCGGCCTCGGAGGCGCGCCACCGGTGTCCGGTTCGAGCGGGGAGCACGTTGAGCGAAGTGGAGAGCGCCGGCGCCGACGAGGCCCGCACGACCAGCGACGAGGGCGGGCTGCCAGGCCTGTCCTTCCGCGTGGCGCTCCCGAACTTCGAGGGGCCTTTGGACCTGCTCCTGCACCTCATCAAGGAGCACAAGCTCGACATCTTCGACATCCCGGTCTCGCTGATCACCCAGAAGTACCTCGAGTACCTGGAGCGGATGCGGGAGCTGAACCTGGACATCGCCGGGGAGTTCCTGGTGATGGCGTCCACGCTGGCGCACATCAAGAGCCGGCTGCTGTTGCCGCGCCAGGAGCAGCCGGCCCAGGAGGCGGAGGCGCAGGAGGAGCAGGGAGACCCGCGCGCGGAGCTGGTGCGGCGGCTGCTCGAGTACCAGAAGTACAAGGAGGCCGCGGAGACGCTGGGCCGCCAGGACATCCTCGACAGGGACGTGTTCCCCAGGCGGGTGGCGCACGACGCGGTGCCCATCCCGGAGGAGGAGGTCGGGCTTCAGGAGATCTCGGTCTACAAGCTCATCGAGGCGCTGGACCGGGTGCTGCAGGCCGCGGCGCCCAAGTTCCAGCATGAGGTGGTTCGCGAGCGGGTGAGCCTGTCCGAGGCCATCACGCGCATTGCAGACCGGCTGAGAGAAGCGGCGCAGATAGAGTTCTTCGCGCTGTTCGAAGGTCAGAAGACGCGGCAGGAGATCATCATCACCTTCCTGGCGATGCTGGAGATGGTGAAGCTGAAGCTGATTCGCGTGTACCAGGAGGAGGGGAACCCGCAGATCCTGCTGTCGCCGAAGGGCGATGCGCTCAAGGACAGGGTGGCCCCGGAGGTGGACGAGCGTGAGTACCGCTGACAACGGCAAGCAGACGTATCCGCCCGGGCAGGGGCCCGGCCAGTTCTCCGAGGAGGAGCTTGCGCAGGTGACCTCCGGCCCCGCGGGTGACGCGGAGCTGGAGGAGATTGACGCGGCGGACATCGACGAGCGCTCGCCGGATCTGGAGACGCCGTTCGAGAAGCTCGTCCAGAAGAGCAAGCGCTTGTCCCCAGAGCGCGTGCGCACGGTGCTCGAGAGCCTGCTCTTCGTGTCGGACCGGCCGCTCAGCGTGGACGAGCTGTACCAGGCCACCGGCATCGACAAGGCGGTGGTCGAGAAGGCGCTGGACAAGCTCTCCGGCCAGCGGCGCGAAGGCGTCTCCGGGATGGTGCTGCACGAGGTCTCGGGGGGCTGGCAGTTCCGCACGGACCCGAACTCGGCGGAGTACGTCCG
>CAZQVZ010000228.1:0-9264 GCA_964596895.1 uncultured Myxococcaceae bacterium | reverse complement strand
GGCTCGAGGCGGCGCTGACCAAGGAGGAGATCCTCTACCTCTACCTGAACAACGTGTACCTCGGGCACCACAGCTACGGCGTGCAGTCCGCGGCGGAGAACTACTTCCGCAAGGACGTGGGCGAGTTGACCCTGGCGGAGATCACGCTCATCGCCGGGCTGCCGCAGGCGCCGTCCCGCTACTCGCCGTTCCGGAACCCCACCGCCGCGAAGAACCGGCGCACCTACGTGCTCCGGCGGATGCTCGACGAAGGGATGATCTCCCAGGCCGAGCACGACGAGGCGCAGGCCGCCCTCGTGAAGGTCCACCCGGTGGATGACGTGTTCCGCGAGTTCGCGCCCTTCTTCGCCGAGCAGGTCCGCCGCAACGTCTCCGCGCGCTACGGCAACGAGACCCTGCTCAACGACGGGCTGCGCATCTGGGCCACCATGGACTCGGAGCGGCAGCGGGCCGCGCAGGAGGCGATGTTCTGGGGGCTGCTCGCCGTGGACAAGCGCCAGGGCTACCGCGGCGTGCTGATGAACCTGCCGAAGGCGCAGTGGAAGGAGTTCCTCGAGCGCGGCAGCAAGGTGGTCGAAGGCGAGGGCATCGTCAACGACCGGTTCTACGTGGGCCTGGTCAGCGAGATCGCGAAGGACGGGGAGCTGGCCACCGTGAAGGTGGGCCACCTCGAAGGGAAGCTGCCGCTGCTCGGCATGCGCTGGGCGCGCAAGCACAACCCCGAGGGCTACTACCCCTCCGCGCTGATCGGCGACATCCGCAGCGCGCTGAAGCCGGGGGACGTGATCGTCGTCCGGGCGGTGGCGGACTCGAAGGCGCTCACCGACGACGACAAGCAGCAGAACGAGGCGCTGCGCAAGCGGGTGCCCGAAGGCGTGCAGCTCTTCCGGCTGGAGCAGGAGCCGGACCTGCAGGGCGCGCTGGTCTCCATCGACCCGCACCGGCAGTACCTGACCGCCATGGTGGGCGGGTACGACTTCGACGCCAACGAGTTCAACCGCTCCTTCCAGGCCTGCCGGCAGCCGGGCTCCGCCTACAAGCCGCTGGTCTACGCGGCGGCGGTGGAGCAGCTGGACTGGACGCCGGCCACGGTGATCGTGGACAGCCCGGTGGTGTTCGATGACCCGTCGAGCGAGGTCCGCTGGAAGCCCGAGAACTTCTCCTCCGACTTCGTGGGGGACGTGGTGCTGCGCACGGCGCTGAAGGACTCGCTCAACATCCCCGCGGTGAAGACCTTCCACGCGGTGGGCACCCAGAACATGGCGGAGTGGGCGAAGCGGATGGGGCTGTCCACGCCCATGAACCCCGACCTGTCGGCGGCGCTCGGCTCCTCCTGCGTCTACCCGTTCGAGCTGGCGCAGGTGTACGCCCTGTTCGCGCGCTACGGCGAGAAGCGGCCCACGCACATGATCCGGAAGATTGAAGACCGCTTCGGCCGGGTGCTCGAGGACCACACCGCCTGGGATGATCCGTGGGCGGGGCTGGAGGACCGCATCGCCGGCGCGTACGCCACGCTGCTCACGCCGGGCGAGCAGGTCCTCAGCAAGGAGAGCGGCTACATCATGGTGGATGCGCTGCGCGCCGTGGTCCGCGAGGGCACCGGCGGTCCGGCCTCGCGGCTGGGCAAGCCGGCGGCGGGCAAGACCGGCACCACCAACGACTCGTTCGACGCGTGGTTCGCCGGCTTCACGAAGGACCTCGTGACGGTGACCTGGGTGGGCTACGACCTGAACCCGCATCCGCTCGGCCGCTACGAGACCGGCGGGCGGGCGTCCCTGCCCATCTGGCTCTCCTACATGAGGCGCGCGCTCGACGGCGTCCCGCAGCCCGAGTTCCCGCCGCCGCCCGGCGCGGACCTGGTGAAGCTCCGCGTGGACGTCCGGACCGGGAAGCTCGCCTCCAACGCCAGCAAGGACGTCCGCGAGATGTGGTTCAAGCGCGGCACCGAGCCCAGGGAGATCACCCCGGAGAAGGGCGTGGTCGGCACCGACGACTTCCTGCGCGGCGGGCTGTAGGGGCGGGCGCAGGTCCGGTGGGCCACCGGGTGACCGGGCCCGTCCGCCTGACCGGATGGCCGGGCGGTTCGGCCGCGTACCCTTGGACGGCCGCAGTCGAGACCCACGCCCAGGCCCAGCGAAGCGCACGTTGGCCTGGGCGGAGGTCTCCGTCGGTTTGCAGTGACGAGAGCGGCGAGGCGCTGCCTGGCGAGCCGCGCTGCCGCTACTTCGGGTCGATCCGCAGCACCCGGTGGAAGCCCATGTCCACGAAGTAGAGCTTGTCGTCCGGGCCGAAGGCCATGCCGGCGAGCATCCCCGTGCCCAGCCCGGTGTCGAGCTGCTTCACCCGCTCTCCCTCCAGGGTGAAGGCGCTGATGATCCCGGTGGCGTTGTCGGACACGAAGAGCAGGTCGTCCTTGAGCTCGATGCCGGACGGCCAGATGAGCTGACCGGGTGGAATGACCACCGTCACCTCCGCGTCGGTCATCTCCTTGTAGGCCACCAGCGGCTCCTGGCCCTGGAGGTTCCGCCCCTCGGTGCCGCTGGTGGTGTCCAGCGCGAGGACCCGGCCGTTCCCGGTGTCGGCGATGTAGAGCAGCTTCGAGGCCGGGTCGAAGATGAGGTGGCTGGGGATGCCGGGCTCCCGCATGACCTCGTTGGTCATGTACTGGTGGATGGTCCCATCCGCGTGGTCATCCGCGCCAATCCCGTGGTCGAGCGCGAAGTCATACCGGACGATGGCCGGCGTGGGCCGCTGGTTGGCCTGCCCGTCGTGCGCCTTGCCACCGAACACCCAGTAGACGTTGTCCCGCTCCCAGGCGATGCCCATGCAGTCCGGGCTGCCGTGGAGCATGTCCAGGTGCGAGCCCAGCCCGTGCGGGTCATGCATCGCGAAGACGTCCGGGTGGGAGGACCACAAGGCAGGGCCCATGAAGTCGTTCGGCGCTGCCTGGCCTTCGTAGGTGTTCCGCGACTCGTGGCAGGTGGCGAAGGTGCCTTCGTACCCGATGGTGGTCTCGTTGGCCCCGAAGGCGATGGAGGACGGGAACGGCATGAAGTGCATCGCGAACGCGTCCTTGCGGTGCTCGGCCACCCGGCCGTCGGTGGACGCGTCGTGGATGATGACCGTGCTGTCCTCGCCCTTCACCGGGTCCAGGCCGTTGTTGACCACCCACAGCTCATCCGGGCGCATCGGGTTGAACGCGAGATCCCGCGGGACCAGGAGCCCGTCACCCTCACCGGCGATCTCGGTCAGGGTGACGGACGAGGCCTCTCCGGTCCCGAACTGCCACGCGGGTCCCACTTCCACCTGGCCTGCGTCCGGTGGCGGGAGCAAAACGCCGGCGTCGGGTGGCGGGGTCTGCTCCTCCGGAGTGCCGCAGGCGAATGTGAGGGACACCAACAGGGCGGTCAGCAGCAGGGGGAGCGTGCGCATCAGGCGCGTGACCCTAGTCAAGTCCCGGGGCCGGGGCACCCCGAAACCGTGATCGTCGTCAACGCAGACGCCTGGCTGCCTGGTTCCACAGTCCGTTGGGCATCACCTTGGCGAGCCGCATCATCGACGAGAGCTGCCACGGAAACGCGAACTCGGCGTCCCCCCGGACGATGGCGGCGGCCATCAACTCCACCGCCTGCTCCGTCTCGAGCAGGAACGGCATGGGGTGCTTGTTCTTCTGCGTCATTTCGCTCTTCACGAAGCCGGGGTGGATGGAGGTCACCTTCACCCCGGTGCCCACCAGATCCACGCGCAGCCCTTCGAGGAACACCGCCAGGAAGGCCTTGGACGCGGAGTAGGCGGCGGACTTCGGCAGCCCCCTCCACGCCGCCAGGGAGCTGACGCCCACCAACTGCCCGCGGCCTCGCTCCACCATCCGGGGCAACAGCGCGCACAGCGTGGCGGCCGCGCCGGTGACGTTGATCTGGATGGTGCGGTCCACCTCGTCCCAGACCAGGCGCTTCGCGTTGGTCACCAGGCCCACGCCGGCGTTGGCGACCACCACGTCCAGGCCCCCTGCCTCTTCGTCCACGCGCTGCAACGTGGCGAGCGTGGCGTTGGTGTCCGCGACGTCCAGCCGCAGGGGCACCACCTTCCCGCCGGTCTTTTCACACTCGTCGCGCAGCGCCTCCAGCTGGTCTTCGCGGCGGGCGGCGGCCCACACCTGTACGCCGCGGTCCGCGAACCAGCGCGCGAGCCCCCGGCCCAGGCCGCTGGAGGCGCCGGTGATGAGGAGGGTCTTGAAAGGGAGGGGCTTGTCCATGGGCCCCCGACTCAAGCGGAAGCGGGCGCCGCGCGTCACGGAGATTCTCGCGCTTTCGCCGGCAGCCCGCGCCGCGCCTAACGGAGGATGTCCGCGCAGCTCACGTAGACGGTGTGGTTCGGCGCGCTGTGCACGTTGAGGGCGTGCGGCGTCTTCAGCAGTTCGTCCAGGCGCAGCGGCTGCCCTTCGAACGGCTCGATGCGGGTGGTGCTCGCGCCATCCACCACGTCGGTGAGCGCATGGCGGATGCCGCCGAGGTCCGCGCAGGTGCCGGTGTGGATGTGCGCGGGCTGGGACCCTGCGGCGTTGCCCACGGTGAGCTCCAGCACCACCTCCAGCACGTCCCCGTCTTCGGTGAGCGCGGCGGTGCCGGCCTGCCCGGAGTTGTTGTCCTCGCCCATCTGCAGGGTCAACGAGCCGCCGCCACAGCCGGCGGTGGCCACCGCCCCGAACGAGAGGAGAACGAGCAGGCTGCGCGTGCGCATGCGGGCATTCCAGCCCATCACGCCGCGTCCTTCCAGTACCGGGCCTTCATCCTGTCGCAGTAGGCGTTGAGCGCGGCGCTGCCCAGGGCCTCGTCACGCAGCTTCGACGGGACGGGACACAAGAGCGCGTTCGCGAAGAACGCGTAGGCCACCGCGTCGATGGCGCTGGGCTGGTCGAAGAAGAACGCGCGGTCACCCAGGACGGTGAGCGCCGAGCGCAGGTCTGCCACCGCGTGCGCGTCGATCTCCTCGTGCGTGTGGCGCCCCATGCCCTGACCATGGAGGTACGCGCGCACCTGCCTGCGGGCCATGGGCGGCACCAGGGAGCGCATGCCGGGGGGCAGCGCCGAAAAATACGCCGGCTTCAAGATTGCCCATCCGTCCTTCGTCATCCAGCGCTGGTGGAGGATGGCGAAGTAGAGGCTCTCCTCCAGCGTCCGCCGCAAGAGGTGGGCGGTGGCGAAGTCCCGGTCCGACAGGTGCGCGTCCAGCTTCACCCGGTGCTTCACCGTGAGGTGGGCGACGATGTGCCCGCTGTCCGCGAGCTTCTTGCCGTCTTCTTCGACCCACGGCGCCTTGCGGCGCGGCGCGCCCAGGGGCGCAGCAGAGGGCCGGCTTTCGTACGGGATGTCCGCCATCCGCAGCCAGGTGGTGAGCTTCAAGCAGAAGGGGCTGGCGCTGGGCAGATCCCAGACGCCCGGAAGCTCGTGGACAATCAGCATCTGCGCCTTCTAGCGCTTTGCCACCGCGAGGGCGCCTGCGTAATCGAACCGCGCGCCTGGCCTCTGGGGGAGGGCGCGGAGCCGGGCGGCGGCCTCGTGCAGTCTGGGCACCGCCTGCGGGCCCAGCGCCTCGTCGAGGCTCTCGAAGATCTCCGCGAACTCCTCCACCATGGCCACGAAGCCGGGCAGATCCGCCAGGGAACCTTCGAGCGCAGACGGCACCACCTTCACCTCCGTGAACCCGGCCTCCTGCAGGTACCCCTGGAGCTTGCCGCCCACGAAGGGATCTCCACCGCCCTCCACCTGCGCGCGGTTGAGCGCCTCCATGGCCCACGTCACCACCTCGTCTTCGGGCGTGATCCGGAAGCTGCCGTTGTCCACCTCGATGAGGTGCGCCGTCCCAGCGGGCGCGAGCACGCGGTGGACCTCGGCGAGGATGCGCCGGGCCGCTTCGGCGCTGACGTGCTCCAGAAGCCACGAGCAGTGCACCCGGTGAAAGGTCCCATCCGCGAAGGGCAGCCGTGCGCCGTCCGCGTTCACGTACAGCGCCTCGGGGTGGTTCGCCTTCGCGAAGTGGAGCTGCCCCGGCCGGAGGTCCACCCCATACAGCTCCACCCCCGGGTGGGCGCGGTGAAGCTGCCCCGCCATGGCGCCCACGCCGGTGGCCAGATCCAGGACCCGCTCGCCAGGGTGGGCCACGAAGTGCGCCGCCACCTTCGGCCACACGAACCCCGCCTGCTTCTCCAACCGCAGCGCCTCGCGCGCGTCCGCGTCCCCGTGGACATAACCTGCGCTCATCCGAGCACCTTCCAGTGTTTGCGCAGGACGGCGCGCGCCGCGCAGAGGGCGTGGGCGCCGTCGGCGCTCACCCCGCCGGGGAACTCGTCCCGCGCGCCCGCCAGCACCTCCGCGCACGCGCGCACCGAGCGGGAGAGGCCCGAAAGGTGATAGCCGCCTTCGAGCAGCAGCACCAGGCGCCCGCCGCAGACCCGCGCCGCCAGCTCGGATACCCGCGCGCACATCGCCGCGAAGCCGCGTTCGGTGACCCTCATCCCGCCGATGGGGTCTGCCTCGTGCGGGTCGAACCCCGCGGAGACGATGATCAGGTCCGGCGCGTACGCCTCCAGCACCGGGAGCAGCAGGTCATGGAAGGCGGCGCCGTAGTCCGCGTCGTGCAGGCCAGAGGGGAGGGGGACGTTGACGGTGAAGCCCGCGCCTGCGCCCTCACCCACCTCCCACGCGGCGCCGGAGCCCGGGTAGTAGGGGGACTGGTGCGCGGAGAGATAGAGGACGTCTTCGCGCGTCCAGAAGGCGTCCTGGGTCCCGTTGCCGTGGTGGACGTCCCAGTCCAGGACCGCCACCCTGTCCGCGCCCAGTTGCAGCGCCCGCTCCGCGGCGATGGCGGCGTTGTTGAAGAGGCAGAAGCCCATGGCCCCAGACGGCGTGGCGTGGTGCCCCGGCGGCCTCACCAGCGCGAAGGCGTTGGGCGCCTCCCCTCCATACACCGCGTCCACCGCCTGCACCGAGGCGCCCGCGGCCAACAGCGCCGCGTGATGGCTGCGCGCGCTCACGTGGGTGTCCGGGTCGAGCTGCGCCTCCTCCCCGTCGAGCGTTTCCAGGAGGTCCACGTGGGCTGCGGCATGGACGAGCAGCAGCTCCTCGCGGCGGGCGCGCCGGGCCTTCTGCACGCGGGTGCCGTCCACGGGCGCTTCTTCGAGCAGGTCGAGGATCTGCCCGAGCCGGCGCGGGCTTTCGGGGTGGGCGGAGCCGGGGTCATGGCCCAGCATCGCGGGGTCGGTGAAGAGGAGGGTGGGGCGGCGCATGGTCTGGCTCTGCGGGTTTCTTGCTCTGGTGAAGAGGCTGTCCCTACAGTCTGGCGAACGTGCTGGCACCATTGAGAAAGTTGGGCCTGCTGGGGGCGATGCTGCTGTCGTTCTCGGTGGCGCTGCTCATCATCTTCGGGCTGCTCGCCGTCTTCATCCCATGGCAGGTCGGAAACGATCTCGAGAAGATTGCCCGTAACCACGCCGAAGGTGTGGCGCTCGCCATTGCGCAGACGGTGGAGCCGGAGGAGCTGCCCGCCCCCGGACAGCCCGTGCAGCAGCCAGGCGCGCTGGACCTCACCGCCTCCGCCACCATCAAGGTGGCCGCGGTGGTCCTCTTCCCGCCGGATGGAGCGCCCCCGCCGCAGGTGGTCTTCACCCGCGTGGGCACCCTCACCGAGGACATCGACGCGGCGGTGGCGGCGGTGGACTGGGACCACCCCCTGGGCCGCGCCTTCACGCTCGAGGACGGGGACGTGGTGGTGGTGCGTGCCATCCCGGATGCCCCCGGCGCCTTCGCGGTGGTCCGCGCCGCGGGGGCGAGGGAGCTGGAGCGGTCGCTGCAGATCACCGTGCTGGTGTTCCTGCTCATCGCCTTCGCGATGCTGGGCTTCGTCTACTGGCTCTTGTCCCGCACGCTCTTCGTGCAGCCGCTGCAGGCCATGATGGAGGCCGCGCACAAGCTCTCCGAGTCCGACCTCACCGGGCGGGTGGAGGTCTCCCGCTCGGACGAGCTGGGGCAGCTCTCCGAGGCGCTCAACCGCATTGGCCATTCGCTGCGCGAGACCCTGGGCCGGGTGCGCGGGGTGTCCGAAGGGGTGGCCCACGTCATCGAGCAGATCTCGCGCACCGGCCACGCGGTCTCCGGCGGCGCCTCGACGACCCAGGCGCGGGTGGAGGAGACGAGCTCCTCCATGGTGGAGATGCTGGCGTCCTTGCGCGGCATCGCCGAGAACGTGGAGGTCCTCTACCAGTCCGCGGAGGAGAGCTCGTCCTCCATCATGCAGATGGCGGCCACCAACGACGAGGTGGCCCAGAACGTCACCGCGATGGCCGCCTCGGTGGAGGAGACCACCAGCGCCATCGAAGAGATGACCTTCTCCATCAAGGAGGTGGCCCGCAACATCGAGGCCCTGCTCGCGGCCACCGAGGAGACCTCGTCCTCCATGAACGAGATGGACGTCTCCATAGGGCAGGTGGAGATGAACGCCAGCGAGACCGCCAAGCTGTCGGAGACGGTGTCCCAGGACGCGGCCACCGGGGTGGAGGCGCTGCAGAAGACGCTCACCGGCATCGACAAGATCAAGGACTCCAGCCGGACGGCGTCCAACGTCATCGAGAGCCTGGGCCGGCGCATCCAGGAGATTGGCAACATCCTCAACGTCATCGACGACGTGGCGGAGCAGACCAACCTGCTCGCGCTCAACGCGGCGATCATCGCGGCGCAGGCAGGGGAGCACGGCAAGGGCTTCGCGGTGGTGGCCGAGGAGATCAAGGATCTCGCCGAGCGCACCGGCGCGTCCACCAAGGAGATCGCAGACCTGATTCGGGGCGTGCAGGAGGAGAGCCGCAACGCGGTGAGCGTGATGAACCAGGGGGTGCGCAACGTGGAGGAGGGGGTGCGGCTCGGGCGCGAGGCCGAAGGGGCGCTCAAGAAGATCGCCGAGTCCTCCAACAAGGCCACGATGATGGTGAAGGCCATTGCCCGGGCGACGGTGGAGCAGTCCCGCGGCTCCAGGCAGGTGACCGGGTCCATTCAGCGCATCGCGGAGACGGTGCAGCAGATCAACAAGGCCACCGCGGAGCAGGCGCGCGGCTCCGAGCAGATCATGAAGGGCGCGGAGCGGATGAAGGACCTGACCTCCCACGTGCAGCGCTCCAGCCAGGAGCAGGCCCACGGGTCGCGGCAGATCACCCGCTCCATCGAGAGCATCAATGAGATGGTCACCCACCTCAACCGCGCCCAGAAGGAGCAGACG
>CAZQVZ010000227.1:0-9267 GCA_964596895.1 uncultured Myxococcaceae bacterium | reverse complement strand
CCTTGCCGCAGACCACGCACTTGCCGGGGGTCTGCTTCAGGTCGAACGGGCGGTTCCGGGTGGTGACGCCAGTGTCCTGCTTCACCTGCGCCTCGCACTTCGCGTCCACGCACCAGTGGGCGATGAGGTAGCCGTCGTCCGCCTTCGCCTTCAGCTCGTCGTAGGAGCCCACTTCGAACGTGTTCTGGTCACGGAACGCCTTCGCCTTCTGGAAGAGCGCCGTCTGCATCTCGTCCAGCATGGCCTTCGCGCGGGCCACGGCCTCGCCCAGGGGGATGAACTCCTTCTTCCGCTCGTCGCGGCGGGCCATCACGCACTGGTCCTTCTCGAGGTCCTTCGGCCCCAGCTCCACCCGCAGACAGGTGCCGATGAGCTCGTGCTCGGCGAACTTCCAACCAGGGCTCCTGGTCTCGTCGTCGTCCAGCACCACGCCCAGGCCCGCCTTGCGCAGGTCCGCAGCGAGCGCCTGCGCCTTCTCCATCACCCGGACCTTCTCCTCCTCCTTGCGGAAGATGGGCACCAGCGCCACGTGGCGCGACGCCAGCCTCGGCGGCACCACCAGCCCCAGGTCATCCGAGTGGGTCATGATGAGCCCACCGATGAGCCGGGTGGAGACGCCCCAGGAGGTCTGCCAGACGTGGTGCTGCTGGCCGTCCCGCCCCTGGAACACGGTGTCGAACGCCCTGGCGAAGTTCTGCCCGAGGTTGTGGGAGGTGCCCGCCTGCAGCGCCTTCTTGTCCTGCATCATCGCTTCGATGCTGTAGGTGCGCAGCGCGCCGGCGAACTTCTCCGACTCGGACTTCTGGCCGGTGATGACCGGCATCGCCATGTAGTTCTCGGCGAAGTCCCGGTAGACCTCGAGCATCTTGCGGGTTTCGGCCTCGGCGTCCGCTTCGGTCTCGTGGCAGGTGTGGCCCTCCTGCCAGAGGAACTCGGTGGTGCGCAGGAACAGCCGGGTGCGCATCTCCCAGCGCATCACGTTGGCCCACTGGTTGATGAGCAGCGGCAGGTCCCGGTAGCTCTGGACCCACTTGGAGAAGGACCGGTTGATGATGGTTTCGGAGGTGGGCCGGATGACGTACGGCTCCTCGAGCTTGCTGCCGCCGGCGTGGGTCACCACCGCGAGCTGAGGGTTGAAGCCTTCGACGTGCTCGGCTTCGCGCTTGAGGTAGCTCTCGGGGATGAGCAGCGGGAAGTAGGCGTTCTGGTGCCCGGTCTCCTTGAACTTCGCGTCCAGGACCCGCTGGATGTTCTCCCACAGCGCGTAGCCGTTGGGGCGGATGACCATGCACCCCTTCACGTCGGAGTAGTCCGCGAGCTTCGCCCGCTGGACGAGGTCCACGTACCACTCGGAGAAGCCCTTCTCGCGCGGGGTGAGCTTGTCGGCTGCCATGGGCGCGGTGCGTACGACGGCGGGCCGGGGAAGGCAACCGCTTTGCCTAGAGCGGAAACCGCAGGGTGAACACCGCGCCGCCGCCGGGCGCACTTCCCACTCCGACCTCCGCCCCGTGGGTCTCCGCGATGCGCTTCACCACCGCCAGCCCCAGCCCGGTGCCCATGGCTCTCGTGGTGAAGAAGGGCTGGAAGATGCGCTCTGCCAGGTCGGCCGGGACGCCGGGACCTTCGTCCGAGACGGTGACGGCCACGCAGGGCGCACCGCGCAGGGTGTCCGCGAAGGCGCGCACGGTGACCACCTCCCCCGGCTTCGACACCTGGAACGCGTTGGTCACCAGGTTCACCACCGCCTGCCGGAACATCTGCGCGTCCACCTTCACCACCGGGGCCGCGGGACACACCGAGGTGTCCACCTTCACCTGCGCGTTGGCGGGGGTGGCGCGCACCGAGCTCTCCACCGCGCCGAGCACCAGGGTCTCCAGGGGCAGCTCGCGGATCTGCGGCTGGCTGGGCCGCGCAAAGTCGAGCAGGTCCGAGACCATGCGGTTGAGCCGGTCGGACTCCTCTTCGACGATGTTGAGCAGCAGCTTCGCGTCTCCCTCTTCCGTCACCAATCGCCGCAGGCTGGCCACCGAGTTGACGATGGCGCCCAGGGGGTTGCGCACCTCATGGGCCACCAGCGCGGACAGCTCGCCCAGGGCCGCCAGCCGTTCGCGCCGCACCAGCTGCGCCTGCGCGTGGGAGAGCTTCTCGTAGCTGGCCTGCACGTCCTCGAAGAGCCGCGCCCGCTCCAGCTGCAGCGCCACCAGCGCCACCAGCATCTCGACGTCGCGGACCTCGGCGTCCAGGTAGGCCGGGCCTTCGGTGCGGCCCAGATAACCCACGCCGATGAGCTCCCCATCCGCCCACAGCGGCACCACCATGGCCGCGTGCATTCCGCTCCTCTCGAGCGCTTCGCGGGTGGGGGCCTCCAGCCTGCTCCAGTCGATCCGGTGGGCGTTCTGGAGCCGGTCCGGCCACAGGGCGAGGTGCTCGTTCAGGGGGAGGACCTCGAACCGCTCGCACAGCCACCGCGGCGCGCCCACCGACTGGGTGAGCACCAGCGTCTCGTCCTTCCTGGAGACCAGGTACAGCGTGGCGAACTGGCTCCGGGTCCCGTGCGCCAGTTCGGTCAGGAGCGCCTCCGCCAGAGGCCGCAGGCCCTTCTGAGCGCCCTGCAGGGTGAGCCTGTGCACCGCCTCGAGTCGCCGGTTGTGCTTCTCGAGGTTCTCGATGGTCTCCGCCGCCTCGATGGCCGAACCCAGCTGCGCGCCGAAGAGCGCCAGCGCGGCCGCGTCATTCGAGCGCAGGCCGCTGCCCATGACCGTGAGCAGCCCCCAATGCTCGCCGCTCACCGAGAGCGGGATGTGGACGAGCTGATCCACCCCGATGGCGCGGGCCCGCTGGGCGTGCGCGTCCGTGAACGTCCGGCCGCGGACCCGGGCCAGGGCCTTCAGGCCTTCGAGCGCGTCGTCCACGAAGATGGGCCGAGCCTCTCCCACCGCCCGGTCCGCCTGCGGCAGCCCGTCCAGCCGGACCCGGAGCGCCTCCACCGCCACGCCGCCAATCTCCTCCATCAGGTCGCGGACCTCATCGCGCATCGCCACCGCGAGCTGCTCGACGGTCCCGCCGTCCACCCGCATCACCCCCGCGTGCATCCCCAGCGCCCACAGCCCCTCCACCGCCGCGCGCGCAGCGGCCTCCACCGTCGTCGCGCGCTGCACCGACGCGGCGAGCTGCCCCAGCGCGCCCAACAGCGCCTGGTCCCGCAGCCGCTCTCCCAGCCCACGCAGCAGCAGCAGGGTTTCGCCGCCGGGGAGGACCCGCGGGGACATCTCCAGCCGGGTCCGGATTCCCTCGCGGGTGCTGAAGTCGACCTCGTAGGTCGTGGGAGGGCGCTCCCCGCGCTTGCGGGCCTGGTGCCGGGCGCGCACCCGCTCCAGGTCGTCCGGATGGAGCAGGTCGAACCCCAGCCGGTTCAGCAGCTCCTCGCGGGGCCAGCCCACCAGCCGGCAGAACTCGTCATTCACCCAGACGAAGCGGTCCCCCTCCAGCCAGGCCACCCCCAGCGGCAGGGCCTGCAGGGCGCGCACGTACCAGGGCGGCACACCCGGCGCGGGTGCCGCCGACGCGACATCGGTTGTGAGCAGCTGGCTCATCCTTCGACTGCACCCCCCGAAGGTTCTGCGGCGCACTGTGGCCTGCCGCGAAGGAGCGACGCAAGCAGGCCGCGAGCCCCCGAGGGGCCCGCCGTGGGTGACGGCTGGCGAAGGGTGCGGCACCATGAGGCGCTTGATGAACCCCTGATGCACCCCAGATGAACCCGGAAGGAGGAGGTCGATGGTGCGAACGTCGCGAAACGCCGTGTGCGCGGTCAGCTGTGCGCTCACCCAGGCGCTCCTGGTGATGCTCCCGGTGGTGCTCCCGGGCGCAGCCTTCGCCCAGGACGCAGAGCCCCTGCCGCAGCGGGTGTACCTGAACCCGGGCGTGCTCATCGGCTCGTCGCGGATGATCTCCCTGGGCGGCGCGTACGCGGCCATCGCCGAAGGCGCGGATGGGATCAGCGCCAACCCCGCCTCCATCGCCCACCGGACGCCGCACGAGCGCGGGTCCTGGCAGGTGTCGCCGGTCTTCACCTGGATGACCAACCTCGGCGACTACGACTTCGACAACGACGGGAACGTGGACCCGCTCTTCTACGGGGTGCAGTTGCTCGGCGGGCTCCAGGTCCGGGTGAAGCACCTGGGCATCGGCGCGTTCGTGCGCTCCAACCGGCTGAGCTTCTGTGACGACCTCTCCCGCGACTGCCGGCTCGGAGACCGCGCCAGCGTGACCTTCCTCACCCCCAGCCTCTCGGTGGGCTACGCCTTCTTCGACGAGAGCCTGGTGGTGGCCGGCGGGGTGAACATGCTCACCAGCGCGGTGGCGCACAGCCTCGAGACCTGGCGCTACTCGGGCGTGGGCGCCAACGCCGGGGTCTTGCTGAGGCCGCGCGGCCTGCCGTTCCGGGTGGGGCTCGCCGCGCAGACGCCCATCCGCGCCAACTACCGCGGCGGCCCATCCCACGTCGTTCTCAACCGCCGCGTGTACGGCGGCGTGGTGTCCCCCGGGGTGCTCTCCTTCGGGATGTCCTTCAAGGCGGGCGAAGGATCGTTCTCCTGGAACACGCTCCCGGACATCGACGCGCCGCCGCCGTCGCGCGCCATCTCCGCGGACAACCTGGTGAAGGGCATCTTCGGCAACCGCGAGGACGCGAAGACCGGGCGGCTCTTGTTGTCGTTGCAGTTGGACATCATCCTCGGGCTGTCCAACGCGGTGCCGGTGGGGCTCTTCATCCAGACGCCCAACGCCCCCTCCCAGGCCGGCGCTTCTTTGAACTACCAGCCGCGGGTGGGCGCCGAATACCTGGTGGTCCCCGGCCGCTTCCGCGTCCGCATGGGCGGCTACCACGAGCCTTCGCCCTACCCGGACCGCAACGGGCGCACCCACGTCACCGGCGGCACCGAGCTGTTCTTGTTCCGGCTCATCGACGACTGGTCGGCCACGCTGACCTTCGACGTGGCCCCGGGCCGGCACTACCGGAACATCGGTGTGTCCATCGGTACCTGGCGCTACTGACGGCCGCGAGCACCGCGCCCAAAGGCAGCAGCAGCGCCGCCGCTCCCCCCGCTGAGCCGCCGCCCCCACAGCCGAAGCCGCCTTCGGCCTCCCGGATTCCGCGCCAGCGGCAGCGGCGCTCCACGCAGGTGAAGCCCGCCGCGCATTCGGAGGAGCGTTCGCAGAAGGTGGGGACGCGCCCCACGCTGTCTTCGCCCTCCTCGTTGTCCCGGTCTGCGCCGCCTTCCCCCACCATGCCGCCGTCGAGCGGCAGGCCCGCGTCGGAGACCCCGGCGTCTCCTTCTCCGCCGTCCTGGGCCTGCGCGCGGGCGGTGGCCCACGGGAGCGCGGCGCAGAGGAGGAGGAGGGGCAGGACGCGTCGGAACATGGGGCGAACCATAGAGAATGACGGTGAGAAATGGCGGCTGGTGCCGCAAGGCCATTGCGATAAGGTCGCCCGGCCCATGGCGCCGCGGATTCTGGTGGTAGACGACAACCAGGAGCTCCTGTCGCTCCTGACGCAGCTTTTCGAGAACGCGGGCTACGAGGTCCTGGCGGCCAACCGTGGCAAGGGGGCGGTCGAGCTGGCGCGGGAGGGGAAACCCCGCGCGGCAGTGCTCGATATCCTCCTGCCGGACATGATGGGCTACCACCTCGCGGACGCGCTGCGGCGGGAGCAGCCCGAGCTGCCGCTCATCTTCATCACCGGCGTGTTCAAGGGCGGCAAACACGCGCTGGAGGCGCGGCAGAAGTACAACACCGCCGGCTACTTCGAGAAGCCGTTCGAGGCGAAGCGGCTGTTGGAGGCGGTGGCGCAGCTCGTCCCGCCGGAGAAGGCGGAGCGGGCGGAGTCGCTCGAAGACGCCTTTGAGGTGGAGCTCGACATCGACGTCGAGGAGGACGGCCCCCAGGACGCCATGGAGCTGACCGGGCGCATCCGGGTCACCGGCGGCGGAGACCTCACCGCGGAGCTGCGCGGGGCCAACCTCACCGCCAACCCCATGAAGCCCGGCGAGCAGGTCTCTCCCCGGCCGCCAGCAGAAGGGCGCATCCAGCCTGCGCCGTTGTCCGCCGCCGCCGGGAGCAGGCGGGGGGAGATCAAGGACAACCTGCCGTCGCTGATCACCGCCTTCTGGCTGTCGCGCGAAACCGGCGAGCTGGGCGTGCAGAAGGGCAAGGTGAAGAAGGTCGTCTACTTCGAGAACGGGCAGCCGGTGTTCGCGCTGTCCAACCTGCTCTCGGACCGGTTCGGGCAGTTCCTGGTCAGGGTGGGGAAGATCCAGCCGGACCAGCTCCAGGACGCGGCGCGGGTGGCCACCGAGTCCAGGCGGCGGACGGGGGACGTGCTCATCGAGCGCGGGCTGCTCAAGGACACCGAGCGGCTGTACTACGTGGCGCAGCAGGTGAAGGCGATCATCTATTCGCTCTTCGCCTGGGAGGAGGGCACCTACTTCATGTCCTTCCGCGAGCGCGCCGCCAAGGAGTCCATCAAGCTGGACGTCCACCCCGGCCAGCTCATCATCCGGGGCATCAAGAAGCTCTATAAGCCGGACCGGCTCAAGCGCCTGGTGCAGCCGGAGGACCGCCTCATCCCGTCTTTGCAGCCGGCCTACGCGCTGAACGAAGTGGAGCTCGAACGCTGGGAGGCAGAGCTCCTACCCAAGGTGGATGGCACCCGGACGGTGGCGGAGCTGCAGGCGTTGGCCAACCGCCCCGAGCACGTGGTGAACGCCTTCGCGGCGGCGATGCTGGCGCTGCAGATCCTCGAGCGGCGCGAGCACAGGTAGGCGAACGCCCAGGGGCACGACCGGGCGCGCAGCCTAGTAGTCCTTGAGGATCTCGAGCTGGCGCGCCTGCAGCTCGATGATCTGCTCCTCGTGCTCGAGCGCGGCGGTCACGGCAGCGTCTCCGAACTCCGCGCGCAGATCCTTCAGCTCGCGCTGGGCCTTGAAGTCCGCCTCCATCTGGTCGATCTCCTTCATGGCGCCGGCGCGCTCCGCCTCGGGGAGCTTTGCCAGCTGCGCGCGCATGTCGGCGATGAGCTTCTCGGCCGGGACCGCCCGGGCGACCTGCACGCTGGT
This sequence comes from uncultured Myxococcaceae bacterium, assembly GCA_964596895.1. GTDB lineage: Bacteria > Myxococcota > Myxococcia > Myxococcales > Myxococcaceae > JAFAFL01. The sequence continues at coordinate 2,155 of CAZQVZ010000227.1, read as the reverse complement.
GGCGATCTGACCGAAGAAGTCCTGCAGCCGCTCCACCTGCTGTTCGGTGAACCGGAACTCGCGGCGGAGCTTGGCTTCGTCCTTGTCCAGGCGGTCCTCAATCTCCTGCCCGCGCCGCAACGCGTGCAGGGTGCCGGAGAGCTCGCCCTTCTCCTTCATCTCCGCGAGCGTCTGGTCCACCTCCGAGACCACCCGTCGCACCAGCTCAATCTCCTGGCTCCACATGGCCAGGTACCGGTTCACCACATCCTCGTCGATGACCAGCTGTGCCTCTTCGTCCGCCGACCCTTCGGCCTCTGCCTCTGCAGCCTGAGGGGCCTCGTCCTCGGCCTGCTCGCGCTCCGAAGTCGGCTCCGGCTCGGGGGATGGCGGCTGCTCCTTCTTGCAGGCGGAGAGCGCGAAGGCGCAGAGCGCGACGAGCGCGAGGGAGGGGAAGGTGGGCGTGGTCATGGTCGGCTCCGGGAGGTCACAGACGCTGGGCGATCCACCACAGGCCGATGCCCGCAGAGGAGAGAGCCACCGCGCGCTCCAGCAGGCGCCGCAGGGGCGCGCTGGCGCGGTCCATCCCTTCAGCCACCAGCACGCCCACGGCGCCCATGCTCACGAGGATGCCGACGGCGAAGCCCGGCAGGTACGCCCAGGCGCCGAGGCTGAGGGTGCCGCCCACCATCAAGGGCGGCAGCGCCAGGAGCAGGGAGCGCGCGCCGGAGATGGCCATCAGGGCGCCGGCGGTGGTGGAGACGGAGAGACCGCGGCCGGCCAGCTTCCCGTGCGGCGGGTGCACATGGTCATGGCCATGGCCCGGCAGGTGGGGGTGGCCGTGGCGGAGCGCGCCCGGGAAGAAGAGCGCGGCCAGGGCCACCGTGGTGAGGACCACGCCGCCGGCGATCTCCGCCCAGCGCTCGAAGGTCTCGGAGATGCCCACGCCGAGCAGCAGGCACCCCAGCGCGAGCAGGCCGAGGACCGCAGCGTGACCGAGCGCGAAGCGGAAGGCGGTCCCCAGCGCGGCGCGGCGCCCGCCCCCGGAGTGGGTGCCGAGGGTGGCGACGGCGGCACAGTGGTCGGGTCCCACTCCGTGGAGGAGTCCCTGACCCATGCCGATGAGAAGGGCGAGCAGGCTGGCGTCCATGCGGCGGCGGACCATAGCCGCGGGCGCATCCGGTTGGCAGCGCCCAATCCGCCGTGGATGATGCCGACCCCCATGTCCCGAAGGTCCCTGCTGCCGTTGGTCTTGCTCTGCCTCGTACTCCCGGGGGCGGCCTTCGGCTGGGGCTACGCCTCGCATCGGCGAATCGCGTCCCACCTCCACGAGCTCTACCCCGAAGGGCACTGCCTGCGGACCTGGCTTGCGCCTTTGACCGGTCAGACCACCTGGCAGGAGAAGGCGGCGGACCCGGACCGCTGGCGGAACTCGGATCCCCATGCATGCCGCGACGACTACGCCCCGTTGAGCTGCGAAGGGCCGCGTCACTACCTGAACATCGACTATGCGAACCCGCCGGACTCGTATCCGCGGGAGTGGGCGGACGTGGAGGTGCAGTTTCACCGGTACGCGGTCGGCAATGGCCGTGTTCCGTGGGTCATCGAGGAGTATTACAACCGGCTGGTGTCGGACCTCTCCGCGCACGACGTGGCCGCTGCGCAGAACACCATCGCCTGGGTCTCTCACTACGTGACGGACGCGGCGTCGCCCATGCACACAACCAAAACGAAGGCCGGCGACCTGCACCCGCGCTACGAGAGCGACATGCTCTCCACCGAGTCGCGCCGGACCGAGGTGGCCCTGGCCATGCGCGGCTACTACGGAGAGGTCGGTCGCCTGAGTTCACGGGACCACGCGTTCGAGCTAATCCTCACCGGGTTGCCGCTGTCCCAGGTGCTCATCGCGGAAGACTTCGCCCAGGGCGGCGACATGACCGCGCTCTGGAACAACAACAAGGACCTGACGGCACGGCGCTGGGCAGACTCGCTGACCTTCCTCGCGAGCCTGGTGGGCACCGCTTGGGTGGAGGCGGGGTCACCGGTCATCACCGGAATGAGCGCGGGCTGTGACACGGCCTTCCCGGAGGGGGAGTTGGTGCTACGCGGACATCCCTGGGCACCGGCCGCGCAGGATGGCGGGACGGACGGCGGCCAGGACGCGGGCTCGGGCGGG
>CAZQVZ010000226.1:0-9335 GCA_964596895.1 uncultured Myxococcaceae bacterium | reverse complement strand
GACTGGGAGCGGATCATCTTCGGGCGCGGGAAGCTGGCCAACCCGCTCTTCTACAGCGCGCTCATTCCGCTGTTCGGCTCCATCATCGCCATCAAGGCCACGACGTTGCGGCCGGTGATGGGCGGCCTCGCGCTCGGCTTCGCGGGCTTCCTCTTCTACGCGGTGTTCGCGAAGGCCCCGGCGCTGGCGTGGCTGCCGTTCCAGTTCCTGGCGGTGCCCTGGCTGGTGGTGAACGCGCTGCTCTGCCTGTTCATCACCCGCGCCATGCTCAAGCGGGATGCGACTGCTGCGCGGGCCTGAGGACGGACGTGAAGCTCACCGGTCAGATTGGCTTCCGGGACGTCGACTTCGGCGTCTGGGTCCTGCAGGGCGACGACGGCGTCACCTATGAGATCGCCGGCGCGGACCGCCACATCAAGAAGGAGGGCCGCCGCGTGGAGGTGGACGGCACCGTGGATGAGGGCGCGGTGAGCGCCGCCATGGTGGGGCCCATTCTCAGGGTGCGCAGCTACAAGCTGCTCTGAGCGCGGGCCGCCCGCGGGGGCGGGGGGAGGCTCCTGTGGGCGTGTCCGCGAGGGAGGCTCGCGGCGACGGGGCGGGGCTCCTGGTACCCGTGCCGGCCTTCACCATTGCCGTGATTTCCCGAGCAACCTCGCCCCACGTGCGTATCTGAGGCCAGAACACGCAAGGAGCTCGTACGTTTTCAGTGAGGCCGCGCGTTTTCGCGCGTGTGGAGGCGATCCGCTGAGGTTGCTCGGGAAATCATGGCAATGATGGTCCGCTTCCTCCCGGGTGGAGACCGGCACGGGTAACCCAGAGCCCCGCCCGGAAGATGCGGACCTCCGCCCGGCCGCGGCCCGTCCTTCACCCACCCCGACCCCTGGCCCCAGGCGCTGACGTGGCGGCCGAACCCGAGCAGTCCCAGCCCGCTACGGAACCGGCAGCGGATCCACGGGCGGCGGCGCCGCATCAGGCACCGGCGCAGGCGCCTCGTCCCTCCGTCCGTGCCGTTCAATCAGGGACTGCCGCTCCACCTCATAGGCGTCCAGCGGGATCTCCCCACTCTGGGCGCGGCGCCGGAGCGCGCGCAGCCCCTCCCGTTCGTCCTCGGTGACCGCCTCCGGCAACGGATGCCCGATGTCGAACCAGTTCAGCGCCACGGTGCGCCGCTCGACCGCGAAGAGGAGGGCCCCCGAGAGCAGGGCCGCCACCAGCCACGGCGCGACGAGCGGATAGGCGCGGGCGGGCGGGAGCGAGAGCTCCCCCGCCGGAACCGGCGTTGGCGTCAGGACCTCCGGGTGCCGCTTCGGGAGGACGCGAAGGCACAGAGCGAGAATGCCGAGCCCCACCACCGCCATCACCGCCACCTGCATCATGCCCTGGGCCTCCGTCTGCTCCTCCGGCGGCGTCTGTCCCTGCAGCGCGAAGAAGAGGACGGTGGTGATGAGGTTGTTGGCCGCGTGCGCCATCACCGCCGGCCACAGGGAGCCGGTGCGCCAGAAGAGCCAGCCGAAGAGGGCGCCGAGCTCCACGCGCGCGGCGAAGCCCACCGGATCGAAGTGGAAGGCGCTGAAGAGGACCGCCACCCCCAGGATGGCGCGCCACGGCCTGGCCTTCGCTTCGTGGGCCGCGTTCTGGAGGACGCCGCGGAAGAAGTACTCCTCGGCGAACGGCGCCGCCAGGGTCACCCCTGTCGCGATCAGCACCAACTCCACCAGCGAGCGGCCCTCGAAGATCCGGGTGCTGTCGAAGCTCTCCGCGAACTCCGGCGGGAAGAGCATCTGGGCGACGAACTGCAGCGGGATGATCACCGCGAAAAAGTTCACCACCCCGAGAAGGAACCCATAGCCGGCCTGCGCAGGCAGCAGCTTGCCCACCCCCGGCCACCGCCAGGGCCCGCGCCCGCTCAACCGCACCAGCACGAACGCTGCGCCCAGAAAGATGAAGGTCTCGCTGAACCAGATCCCGTAGCCGGGATGCAGCGCCTGCACCAGCGAGCCCAGGAGCACGAACAGGGGCAGCACCACCAGCGCCGCCACGATCCCGAGCGTGCGTGGAGGGGTCCGCGATGGATGGAAGAGATCCGACTCGCCGTCGCCAACGCTCACGCGCGGCATCATGCGCGACGTGCTCCTTCGGCCCAACGGCCTTCGGAAACATTCGCATGGGTTCGGGCAGAGGCTGGCTATACTCGCCGGCCGTGGGAGAGGGGTCACTGCACTGCACCGCGGCCGGAGGGCGCGGCGTCCGGAGGACGCTGGCGCTCGCGCTCGCCTTCGTCGCGCTGGCGCCGTCTGGCGTCCACGCCGCCGCGTTCCACGTCCACGCGCGCACCGAGACGCAGGCGTACCAGATGCGGGCCTGGCGCGGCGGCGGCCCGGATGATCCGGTGCTCCTCCCGAGGCGGCGGGTGGTCCAGTACCTCGGCCTGGACGCCTTCGAGCTGGTGACCGGCGAGGACCTCGGCTTCGAGTCCAACCTGCGCGTCTACTCCGACTTCGGCCTGCCGCGCGGCGAAGCGGCGGTGCTGGACGGGCTGCGCAGCGAAGACGCGGACCTGCTCTCCGCGCAGCTTCGCTACCGCACCGGCGGCTTCGAAGGGCGGCTCGGGCGGCAGCACCTCTTCGACACCGCGGAGATCTTCTCCTTCGACGGCGTCCGCGCCCGCTTCGTCCTCCGGGCGGGCATCGGCGCGGAGGCCTATGCCGGACTGTGGGTGAAGGGGGCGAGCCTCCTGGGCAGCAGCACCCATGCGCTCGACGGCACCCGGGAGGACACCGGCCGCGCCCTGGAGAGCACCTACGGCGTGGACGCGCTGGTGGCCGAACAGGAGAAGGTGGAGCCTGTCTTCGGCGCGAGGCTCCTCGCGCAGAACCCCGGCGGCTTTGGCGTCTCCGGAGCGCTCGGCTACCGCCGGTCGATGATCGCCGGGAACCTCACCTCGGAGCGGCTGGGGGCGGAGGCGCGCTACGGGAAGGGCCGCGGCCTCAACGCGCTCGGCTCCGTCGAGTACGACCTGATCCTGGGCCGCGTCTCCAACGCGCGTGTGCAGGGGCGGTATGACGCGGACCTCTTCGCCGCGCAGGTGGACGCCCTGCGCTTCGCGCCCACCTTCAGCGCGTACTCCATCTGGTACTACTTCGCGACCGCGCCAAGGGACGAGGTCCGGCTGCGCGGTGACTACTACCCGGTGGGCCCCCTCCGGTACTACGCGCAGGTCCTCTACAGCGTGCACCGCACCCACGTGAACGAGGCGCTGGCCACCGCCGCCTTCGTGGATGACGCACCCTCGGGCGCCCAGGTGGGCGCAGGCGGCGGGCTGCAGCTTCAACTCCAGCGGTTCCGCTCGGCGGCGGACGTGACCTGGCGCAACGGCTACGGCGGCAGGCAGCTCTGGCTGGATCTCACCGCGGGCTACTCCGGCGCCAACAACCTCTGGTCACTGGATGCGCGCGGCTCCATCGCCAGCGTGCGGGACGGCTTCAACCCGCTGTTGCAGGGCAACTTCTATGGCGCGCAGCTGTGGGGCAGCTACCAGCTCACCCGCGCGGCGCGGGCCTCCCTGGTGGTGGAGCAGAACGTGAACCCCTTCACGCGGTCGGACACCAAGGTGTTCTTCGTCTTCGACCTCAAGGCGGTGCTGTGATGCGGCGCGGGGCAGGGTGGGGTGCGGCAGGCGCGGCGCTGGTCCTGGGGCTGGCGGCGGGCCTGGCCTGGGCGGCCACCGGCAGAGAGCGGAGCCTCGCGGTCTACCCGCCGCAGATGATGCCGCTGAAGTTCAGCCACCACGAGCACATCGAAGCCGGCGCGGACTGCACCGCGTGCCACTTCGCCGCCACCCGCTCCGGCGAATCGAAGGACCGGCTCCTGCCGGGCCACGCCGAGTGCGAGGACTGCCACGAGATCGAAGACGCCCGCAGGGGGAAGAAGGTGGACCCGCCGTCTGCCTGCGAGACCTGCCACGTCGGCTTCGACTCCACCGTGCGCAAGGACCCGCCGAAGGTGGACTTCCCGCAGGCGAACCTCGTGTTCGATCACAAGCTGCACGTGAAGGACTGGAAGATCGACTGCGAGGTCTGCCACGGCAGCTTCAAGGGCGTGGACCTCGCCACGAGGCAGCAGCTTCCCAAGATGGCCACCTGCCTCGCCTGCCACGACGGCAAGTACGCCACCGAGTCCTGCGCGGCCTGTCACCCGGCGCAGCCCGGCGGCAGGCTGAAGCTGACCTTCGCTTCGGGTCTTCTGCGTCCGGCGCAGGGCAACCCCTTCGGCATGGACCACGGCCCCCGCTACGAGTTCACCCACGGCACCCAGGCCGCCGCGCACAGCACCACCTGCATGGAGTGCCACGCCCAGCGTGAATGCGACGCCTGCCATGACGGGCTGCAGAAGCCCCTGTCCGTCCACCCCAACGACTTCATCACCCTCCACCCCATCCAGGCCCGGCAGCAGACGCAGCGCTGCGAGAGCTGCCACCGCCACCAGTCCTTCTGCGTGGCCTGCCATGAGCGGGCGGGCGTGGGGATGAGCGCGGACTCCTCCTTGCGGCCCACCAACGTGCGCGTGCACCCGCCGTACAACGTCTGGGTGGAGTTGGTGGGGCCCCTGCACCACGGCATCGCCGCCAACCGCGACCTGCAGTCCTGCGTCGCCTGCCACCGCGAGAATGACTGCGTGGCCTGCCACTCGGACGCGAACACGCTCGGCTCGCGCCGGGTGGTGAACCCGCATCCGCCCGGCTTCCGCGCGGACTGCGCCCGCATCGCCAGCAAGAACGACCGCGCGTGTCTGGTCTGCCACCAGGATGCGCGCCTCGCCGAGTGGGGCTGCCGGTGAGCGGCCTTGCGGGGAAGGCCGCGCTGGCCGCTGCGACGGTGGGCTGCGTGTTGCTGTCCGCCTGTCTCGAGCCGGACCGGCCGCACCTGGCGTTCCGGGACACCACGCCCCCCACGCTGATCGAGACCGACCCTGCCGAAGGGGGCCTGTTGGACCTCGAAGGCGCGCTGCTTCTGACCTTCTCCGAGAAGATGGACCCGCGCTCGCTGGTCCCCGGCCTGTGGCTCTTGCAGGGGACCCAGCGGCTGGCGGTGCAGGTGGAGATCCCGCCCGAAGACGGCCTCCCGGACGCGGTGGAGCAGACGGACGCGCCCTACGGGGTGCGGATGCGCTGGCTGGAGCCGCTGCAGCCCGCCACCGACTACACGGTGGTCCTGGACTCGGTGCTCATCGACACCGAAGGCAACCCGCTCGCCGGCCCTGATGGCGGCACCAGCCAGCGGCTCTCCTTCCGGACGCCGTAGCCAAACCCGGCCCGGATCGTATGGTGAGGCGCGATGCGCGCTCTTCTCTCCACGCTCGCGCTGGGTGTGTGGGTGCTCTCCGCCGCCGGCTGCGATGTGTACGACCGTCCCCGAAGGCCCCTGCCCGAGGACTTCAGGGTGGTGACCCTGGAGGGCGAGACGCTCACCCGCGCGGACCTGAAGGGGAGGCCCTGGGTGATCAACATCTGGGTCCCCGGCTGACACGCCTGCATCCAGGAGTTTCCTGGACTCGAAGCGGCGAAGGCGAAGTTCGAAGGGGAGGGCGTGGGCTTCCTCGCGGTCTCCATCGAGCCGGACCGGGAGGAGGTCGCGAGCGCGGCGGCGCGGCTGGGGCTGACCCTGACCGTGGCCATCTCCCGCCAGGAGACCCTGACGCCGCTCTTCGTGAACCAGGTTCCGTCCACCGTGTTCGTGGACAAGGACGGCATCATCGTCGCGGCGGCCAGCGGCGAGCGCTCCCGCGGCTTCTTCGAGCGGCGGACGAAGGCGCTGCTCGGCGAATAGGGACCGGCTAAGGTCCTCTGCCCGATGAGCGCTGACGCCAACCGGACCGTCCTCCTCGTGGATGACGAGGACGTGGTCATCGACCTGCTCTCGCGTGCCTTCGCGCGCGTGAAGCTGCCGTACGCGGCGGTGAAGACCGGGCAGGAGGCGGTGGCGTTGCTGTCGCGCCAGCCCTTCGGCGCGCTGGTGTGCGACAAGAACCTGCCGGACATGAGCGGGGTGGATGTGCTCCGCGAGGCGCGCCGGCTCCAGCCCTTCTGCGCCTGCATCATGATCACCGGGTACACCAACACCGAGTCGGTGCTGGAGGTGCTGCGGCTCGGGGCGGCGGACTACCTGGAGAAGCCCTTCCCGGACCTGTCGCTGCTCATCCAGCGCGTGGAGTCCGCCATGGACCACACCCGCGCGGAGCTCGAACGGCGGATGCTCGCGGACGCGGTGGCGGAGATGCAGGCCGCGCTGCAGCTCCAGTCCGCGGAGTCCTTCCGCCAGAAGACCGAACGCGAGGTGCTCGAGTCGGTGGTGGACCTGCGGGTGGAGGAGGCCTGCACCGCGGCGACGAAGGCGCTGGAGGCCGCCCAGGCGGAGGCCCGCGCGCAGAAGGAGCTCGAGCACGCCGTGGTGCAGGGGCTCGAAGGCGCGCTCGAGTACCTCCGCGCCATCCGCGGCGACGACGCCCCGCTCACCACCGAGGTCGCCCGCGGCGTCCTGCGCGAAGTGGAGAAGCGCGTGGAGGACGCTGCCGCGCTGCTCCGCAAGCCCGGCGCCGAATAGAGCGTTCCCCGCTCCCCCACCGGAGAGCGGCCCCCGTGGGGAGCCGCTCAGCGCTTGAGGAACGTCCGCATGTGCGCCAGCAGCTTCGCCCGCTCCTCGGGGTCCTCCCCGCGGCGGCCGAGCCGGAGCTTCTTGTTCTCCTCGACGAGGATCTCCTGATCCAGGAACCACGACAGCGCGTTCTCCAGATTCGTCCGCGACACCGCCTCCGCGGTGGTGACGCGCCCGGCGAGGAACTCCGCGCGGCCCACCTCCAGCGCGGTCTTCACGAAGGCCTTCTTTTCGCAGGATCCCACCCGCGCCACGTCCTCCAGCGCCAGCGCGGCGATGAGGTACGACTCCAGGTAGTCGCACAGCAGCTCCGCGAGGAACCCGAGCTGGGCCCGCGCCTCGTCGTCCGCGTGCAGGAGCCCCTTGCGGTCCAGAGAGGCGAGGGTGTCCTCGAAGATCACATCGAACGTCTCGTCCACCCGGTAGATGAACTCCAGCTTGAACAGCCGGGAGAGGAAGAGCGCGCGCTTCTTCACCTCTTCCGGCGGCGCGTGGGGGCCGGCGGAGCAGACCGCGCTCGCCACCAGCGACCTGGGCGCAATCCAGTTCATCAGGGTGTTCTTGTAGAAGGACAGCTCCGCCCGGCGCTCGTCCACGCTGAGGTACACAGGCTCCCCGCGCGCCTCCTGCAGCCGCAGGAGCCCGTCCCGGCAGAAGGTGCGCAAGGCGTCCTGGATGGGCCCCATCACGGTGGGATCGCTGGGGGCGTCCTTCAGGGTGGAGGACAGCGGCGTCCCGTCCGCGTCCGCCATCCGCCGCAACAAGGAGATCCGCGCCGACAGCTCGCGGGCGGGGATGCCGCGGCCGCGCCAGGCGAGCACGCCGGCAGAGATCAGCGCCTGCGGCGTGATGGTGGACACCTTCCCGATGCCCCACATCACCCGGTGCCCGAGCGCGCGCACCAGCCCCTTCTTCTCTTCAGCGCCCAGATCTTCGTTCAAGGCCAACCCGCGCGACGCGGCGAACGCGGCCAGCGACACCGGCTCATCGAAGGTCACATGAATGCGCCCATACCGCGCGGTGAGCACCCTGGGCGCGGCGAGCAGCGCCTTCAGGTCCTCGGGCTTCTTCTCTCCGCCAGCCAACTCCTTCGAATAGCTCGAGGACTCCACGACCTTCTCGTAGTCGATGGCCACCGGCACGAAGACCAGGTCCCGCTGCGCGCCCTCGAGGACCGCGTCCACCTGCCAGGTGAAGAGCCCCAGCCGCGCCGGCAGGAGCTTGCCGGTCCGGGAGCGGCCCCCCTCGGGGAAGAACTCCTGCATCACCCCGTCGTGGATGAGCTTCTTCACGTAGGCCTTGAAGGCCGCGGTGTAGACCTTGTCGTCCTTGAAGGACCGCCGCAGGAAGAAGGCGCCGCCGCGCCGGAAGAACGGGCCCAGAGGCCAGAAGGAGAGGTTGGCGCCCGCGGCCACCAGGGGCACCGTGTAGCCGCGGTTCCAGAGCACCTGGCTCATCACCAGATAGTCCACGTGGCTCTTGTGGCTGGGGCACAGGACCAACGGCGCGCGGCCGGCGGCGCGCATTGCCCGCTCCAGGCCCGCTTCGTCCACTTCGATGCCGTCGTAGATCCGGCTGAACACCCACCCCAGCAGCGGCGAGGTCAGGGCCACCACCGAAGGGTTCAGCCGCGCGGAGATCGCCCCCAGGCAGCGGCGCGCGTACCGCTCCACCGAGTCCGGCTTCCGCCCTGAGGACTGCGCGTACTCGTCCAGCGCCTTGCGGAAGCAGCGGTCCCGGAGCGTCTCCTCGAGCACGCGCTGGTACGGCTTGCGCGGCGGCCCGAAGACCGCGCGCGTCTCCCGGGCGAGGTGCTGGTGCAACGCGCCGCGCACCTTCCGGGCGATCAGCGCGTCGGACTGCTCGGGGTTCTGGGCGATGAACCTCTGCAGATCGATGGGCTCGCCCACCCGGAACTGCGCGCGCTTGTAGTTGCGCAGGAACGCGACGACCGAGTGCGCGAACCCCGGCACGTCCGGCGAGCCGAACACCCGGTCGATGAGCCGCGGCCGCAGGGCCTTGGTCCACTTCTCCCAGATGAACAGCTCCGGGACGAGGAACACCGGCCGGTCGCTCTTGCGCGCGAAGGCCACCAGGGCAGGGAAGGGATCCTCGCGGCTCTGCTTCCCTTCCGCCAGGCCCAGCGCGCTCCGCCGCAGGAACACCAGCCCGGACCCACCCTGCCTGCGCGCCCAGGTGAAGCGCACGTCGAAGTCCCCGCGCTGCGCGGTGCGCCGCCAGGGCCGGGTGAACCACCGGCGCAGGTTCACCACCGCGCGCACTGGCGGCAGCCCCCGCTGCAGGAGCGCCCAGGTCAGGTACAGGTAGTTGACCCAGGAGGTGCTCCGCATCACGTGGACGACGAAGCCCTGCGCGTGGAGCGCCCGGAGCGCGGCCTCCCCTTCGGGCGGGAAGCGCACGCCGTCGAAGTAGCGCCGGCCCACGCGCGAGAGGAGCGGTCCAAACTCGTCCTTCGCCAAGACGGGCAGCGAAGGGGCGGGTGCGGGGTTCTCCACGCGCTACATGTTCTCCGGTGTGGCCACGCCGAGCAACGAAAGCGCCGAGGCCAGGGTGACCCGCACCGCGTCGGTCAGGCCCAGCCGCGCCGCCCTGACCGCCTCATGGGCGGGGCCCTCCACCAGCACCCGCTTGTCCTTCTCCTGGTTGCCCAGCGTGTACCAGCGG
>CAZQVZ010000225.1:0-9345 GCA_964596895.1 uncultured Myxococcaceae bacterium | reverse complement strand
GAGGCCCGCGTAGGGGCTCTCGTCCGCGGAGAGCGAGGCGTGCTCCGAGTAGCGGCCGGGGAGGAACGGCTCCAGGGCCCGGAGCAGCGCCACCGCGTCACCGAAGCGCTGGTCGCGGCGCTTGAGCAGGCACTTGTCCACCGCGTCTGCGAGCGCGGCGGGGACCTCCGGCGCCACGTCGCGCAGCCTGGGCATCGGCTCGTCGAGGATGCCGACCACGTAGAGCTGCTCGCCGCGCAGGCCGTCCAGCGGGTGCCGGCCGGAGAGGAGGCGGAAGAGCATGATGCCCGCCGCCCAGATGTCCGCCCGGTGGTCCACGTCCTGGGCGCTCCGCCACTGCTCGGGCGCCATGAAGGGCATGGTCCCCATCATGGTGCCGTGGCGGGTGAGCTCGGCGGTGTCCACCGAGTCGTCCACCGACGAGTTGTCCCGCCCCGAGGCATCCCGGCTGGTGGGAGCGGGGGCGACCAGGGTGCTCTCGTCCTTGCCGGTCTCGCCGCGGGTCTGCAGCACCTTGGCGATGCCGAAGTCGAGCACCTTGATGGTGCCGGTGTCGGTGAGGACGATGTTGGCGGGCTTGAGGTCCCGGTGGACGATCTTCTGGGAGTGCGCGTACGCGAGCGCGCGCACCACCGGGGCCATCAACTCCACGGCGCGCGGCGGCGGGACCTTCTGGCCCTTCTCCATCAGCTCGGAGAGGGTCTTGCCCTTGAGGTACTCGAGCACCATGAACGGCGTGCCCGCGTATTCATCCACCTCGTAGATGACGACGATGTTCTCGTGGTTGCAGCGGGCGGTGGTCCGGGCCTCGAGGATGAACCGCTGGGTGAGCTGCGGGTTGTCCGAGTGCAGGAACTTGATGGCGACGCGGCGGCCCAGCTTGGTGTCACGCGCGAGGTACACCGAGCCCATGCCGCCCTTCCCGAGCGCGCGAATGATCTCGTAGTGGTGGATGCGGGTGCCGGCGCGGGCGTCCTTGCCCTGGCCAATCTGTCCGAGCACCTCGCCGGTGCCGCCGCTCGACGACGGCTGGGAGTCTTCGCGCAGCGGTTCGACCGGCGCCGCTGCCTGCGGCTCTGAGGGCTTGGAAGGCGGGGCGCCGTAGCGCTGCGTGTGCTCGGGGGGATTCGGAGTCTGCGGCTTTGCCCTGGGGGGGATCTGGGTGGCCGCGACCTCGTCGCTCAACATCGTCCGCTCGTCGCCGCTCTCAGGCTCTTGCTTCATTCCTGCTGTACTCCCCGTCCGCCCTTCCGCGCTCACCGCCGGTCACGCGCAGTCCGTGCGCGAAGGGGGCGAAGAGGAGCGGCTGCGGTGTGTTGGCTGAGCGGCAGACATTACACGGAGTGCGGACCGCCGCGGTAGACCGTCAGAGGCAAGCAGGCCTGGCGGATCCGCTCTGATTGGAACCGGGAAAGTCCCGGCCGGGCTACTCGCGCACCAGTGGCAGCCGGAGCTGGAAGCACGCGCCTGGACCGTCGGTGTCGAGCAGCCTCAGATGGCCGCCATGCCGCCGCGCGGTCTCGTAGCCGATGGCGAGCCCCAGCCCGGTGCCTACGCCCGGCGCCCTGGTGGTGAAGAACGGCTCGAAGATGCGCGGCCGCAGCTGTGCAGGGACGCCGGGGCCGTCATCCTTCACCTCGAGCACCGCCTCGTCGCCCTCCCTGAACGCGTGCACCGCAATCCGTCCCCGCTCGCCGAGGGCCTGCCCGGCGTTCACGAGGAGGTTGGTCACCAGCCGGCTCAGCTCCCCCGCGGCGGCGCGGACCGGCAGCGGCGCGTTCACGTCCACGTGCAGCTCGATGCCAGGGGACACACTCGTCCTGCCGATGCGCACGCCCGCGTGGATGACCTCCGCGAGCTCGATGGGCTCGTCCGCCTCTGACTGGCGGCTGAGCAGCCGCATCGAGGCGATGGTCTCCTGGATGCGGGCACACCCATCCTGCGCCTCCCGCAGCGCGGCCAGGAGGTCCTCCTCCGCCTCCTGCACCAGGGGGCGGCGGGCCCACGCGCGCAGCGCCGCGCTCTGTGCGGAGGTGCCGTCCGCCGCCCGCGCGAGGGGGACACCGGCCAGCAGGGCCTCCGCCAATTCCAAGGAGGTCCTCACGTTGGCGGCGGTGTAGGCGAGCGGGTTGTTGATCTCGTGGTTCACGCCCGCCACCAGCACGCCGAGCGCGGCCATCTTCTCGTTCGTCACCAGCCGCTCCTGCATCTGCCGCAGCTCGGTGAGGGTGCGTGAGAGGTCGCGGGCGTGCAAGGCGCGCTCGGTCACGTCCATCAGCACCAGCAGGCCGATGTCCTGGTCCGGATCATGGTGGACGAGCACCTCGAACGCGCGGTCTTCGGCGCCTTCCACCGTCAGGTGGGTGAGGCGGCGGCCGCCGTGCGCGCGCAGCGCTGCGTCCACCGTGCCGGGCAGCCCCAGCTTCCGCAGCACCTGCGCGGCGTTCATCCTCGGGCCCAGGATCAGCGCCGCCGCCGGGTTCAAGACCGCCGCTTCGGTGTGCAGGTCGATGGCGATGGCAGGGAGCGACTGCGCCCGGAAGAGGAGCCGGTACGCCTCCGCGCCCACGCCTACCACCCGCCAGTTGCGCAGCAGGACCCAGAAGACGAGCGCGGAGACGGCGGTGAGCGACACGCCGAACACCTGCATCGCGAACGGCGGCGCCCACAAGCGGACCCCGAAGTAGGCGACGGCGACGCAGGCCTGCATCACCACCACGACCTTCATCTCGCGGCGGCCGTAGCGCCCACCGGTGCGAAGGCGCCACACCGCCGCGGCGAGGACCGCCACCGAGGCGGTGACGATGACCCCCGCATCGAAGGCCCTCACCGCGGGATGGGTGGGGAACCAGCTGATGGGCGTTCGCACCAGGTCCGAAGGTGACATCCGCGACGCCACGGCCACGCCCACCAGCGCGAACGCCACACCGCTCCCGAGCGCCATCCAGAACGCGCGGGTCGGCCGCCACCGCACGATGGACGCAGCCGCGCCCAGTGCACCGGCCCCCAGGCCGCCGAGCGCCACCCGCTGGGCCACGTGCCAGCGAATGGCCTGCGCTGCGAGCGCCTCCTGGGACGCGCCGAGCAGGCAGATGGCGGCGACCGCAGCGCTGGAGGAGACCACCGTCAAGGCCACCCGCATCCCGTCCAGCCCGCCCCGCCGGGTCAGCCCCTCCAGGGCCACCGCGAGGCACACCGCGGCCGTGCCCGCCAGGAACACCACCGCGCCGATGTTCGCGTCCGGGGTCACTCCCGACCTCCGCACGCTCGATGACCCACCTGCACGGCTCGCACCTTCACCTCGAGTGCGAAGTCCAGTGCACGCAGTGCGCCAGCGCGCGGTGATTCAACGCGGGAACCAGGGCCTGCCCCGGCACCGGGCAGGCGGCTGGGCGCCGGCGCTACCCGTCGCAGGTGGGCGGGAACTGGCCTGCGCTGGAGACCACGGTCCCGGGCGTGCGGATCACCGCTTCGTCCTCCACCACGTGGCCGTGGATATCCGTCACCCGTATTCCAACGTGCTGCGGCATCGCGCCGC
Organism: uncultured Myxococcaceae bacterium; assembly: GCA_964596895.1. Lineage (GTDB taxonomy): Bacteria > Myxococcota > Myxococcia > Myxococcales > Myxococcaceae > JAFAFL01. The sequence continues at coordinate 5,807 of CAZQVZ010000225.1, read as the reverse complement.
TCATCGAGGTGTAGGTGAAGGCGTTGTAGGAGGTCCGCGGCAGCTCCAACCAAAGGGCGTCGGGCGCCGGCTTCAGCTCCACCCGGGCGATGGGCTGGGCGTGGTTCCAGACCACGACCTGCAGATAGAAGTCGTTGCTCGCCGCGTCGATTCGATATTCGAGCGGACCTTCGACGTCGCAGGGCACAGGCTCCACCGACGCCGTGATGGCTCCCACGCCTGGGTTCGCGAGGAGCTCGAACGCGGCCTTGCTGACGTCCACCCGGTTGTTCGCGCATTCGCTGCATTCGTCTGCCACCTGGACGCGAACGGACTTGCCGTCCGTCCCCGTCACCAGCAGGCACATCCCGCAGGCGGCTGCTTGTCCAAGCCGCTCGGTGTTGAGGGCGGCGAAGTGGGGAAAGTCCAGCGGCACCGAGCAGGCGCCGACGGTTGCGGGCGCCGCTTCGTACCAGGCCAGTTGGCTGTTGAAGGTCTCGCCGAGGTCGCAGGGGGTGCCGGCGTCGTGAGGCTCGAGGCCCCCATCTTCGGTCCCCGCGTCGGTGACCCCTGCGTCCTCCACGCCGGCATCTTCGAGCCCGCCGTCACCGGTCCCTGAATCCAGACTGCCCGCGTCGTCCCCGGCGCCGGCGTCCGGGGCGCTGCTGGAGTTGCTGCAGGCCGCAGCGGAGGCCAGCAACGTGAGCGCGAAGAGCGAGGCGAGAAGTCGGCGCAGGTTCATGGAATCCCTCCCAGCGCGGACTCTAGACGGGACGCGTCCGGGGCGCGCCAGTCGAACTGGAGCGTGTCCTGGAGCCGCAATCACCGCCGGAGGAGATGCCGCAGCGCGCGCGGCAGGCGGCGGCCCCACGCGGATTCGTGGTGCTTGCCTCGGGCGTCCGCGACGACGAGGAGGTCCGACGGGCCGTAGCCGCGCCGGGTGAGCAGGGCGCCCAGCGCCTGCGTCAGGGACAGCATCCGCCCGCCCGCCTCCTTCGCGCCGCAGTCGAGATACAGGCGGGACGTCTGCGGACGCGGTTGGTCGAGCAGCCACGGGAAGATGCGGCCGCCCGCCCAGAAGAGCGAGGGCGACATGCACAGCGCGCCCCCGAACACAGAGGGCCAGCGGTGGTGCGCGTACAGCGCCGCGAGTCCCCCCAGGGACGAACCGCCGATGAGGGCGTGCTCGGGTCCAGGTCGAAGGCCGAAGCGCCGCTGCATCCTGGGGACGAACACCTCCGCCATCCAACCCAGGAAGTCCTCCGCCCTGCCGCCGCGGTCGCCGTCCGGCCAGGGCGTCATCTCGTCGAAGCGCGAGAGCCCGCCATTGGCGAGCGAGACGATGACCGGCACGTGGTGCCGCCGAGGGCCCAGCCTTTCGACCGCGCCGTGCGCGTGCCAACCGCCGGCGAAAGAAGGGGCGTCCTCGAAGACGTTCTGGCCGTCGAGCAGGTAGAGCGCCGAACCCCCGCCGCCGCGCAGCGAGCCTGCGTGTGCCGGGACGTAGGCCCGCGCCGCCCGCAGGCCGAAGCCGGGCACCCCCATCCGCCCGAGATCCTGAAAGCCGCCAGCGCGCACCGTCACACCGCGAGCGCGAAGAGGGAGGCGCGGCCCTGGGCGGTGGTCCCGAGCGCGGCCGGGGACAGCTCGTCTTCGAGGAGCGCGAAGAGCCCGGTGTCCCGCTCGATGTGCTTGGCGTAGAGCTGGACCGTCTCCACCAGCGCCCCCTCCAGGAGGGCCCGGTGCGCTTCGGGGAGCGAAGCGGGCTCGGCTTCAGCGGCGGGGTGGGCAGCGAGCCCGTCCACCGCGGGGTGCCCCACGAGCAGGAAGCGCAGCACCGCGCCGCGGAGGATCATCCAGAAGGCATGGACCTCGAGCGAAGGCGACCGGGTGTAGGGCTCGCGGTGCCAGTCGTTGATCCAATAGCGCTCCAGCGCTGGTTCGGTGATGTGACCGAGGCGCCGCAGGGCGCGCGCCCGCTTCTGGGCGAAGGTGCGCCAGAGCACGGGCCACAGGGGCGGTCCGCCGGGTTGGCCGAGCCGCGGTTCAAGGTCCAGCGCGGCGGTCTGGTAGGTCAGCAGCGCCGAGTCCACGAGCGCGTTGAAGCGCTGGTGCCCGCGCGCCTTCAGCCCGGTGACCAGCGCCGCGAGCGCCTGCACCACCTTCACCGTGTGAGTCTCCTCATACGCAGCCGAGTCCGGTTCGAGCGGCAGCCGGCTGCCGAGTGACCAGAGCGCGAGCAGCCGCTCCGCGAGTGGGCGGGCGCGGTCCAGGATGAGCGTGCGGCCTTCGTCGCGCACGGCCTCGTCTTCGGCATGCGGCGGCTCTGCGGCCCTGGAGCCTGCTGCGACGGAGGCGAGGTCCGGGGTCGCTTCCACCGGGTCCACTGCGTCCTCGTGCAGCAGACACAGCCGCGCGGCTTCTGGGCAAGCGAGCGCGGCGACGACGTCCGCCCGTTGCGGGGTTCGCTGCACCACCCGGGGAAAGACGGCGCAGGAGTGGGAGAGCACGTCGTCGCCGAAGCGGCGGACGAGGGAGCACAGCCGGGAGGGCTCGAGGAAGCGGCACGCCCCCGCCTCGTCGCGCGCGAGCGCCCACTGGTAGCCGTGCACGGCTTCGGGCAGCGACACGAGGTTCTGCGCCAGCTCCGCGCGGCCCGCCTCGGAGGCACCGAGCACGTGGCCCTTCCGGGCCCGGTCGTCGTCGCTCACGAGGATCTGCATCCCCGCGCAGCAGGTGTCCTCGCACGCGTCCGCGATGCAGCGGAAGCGCGTGAGGTAGCGCAGCGTCGTGACCGGGGGCGGCATCCGGTCAGGATACCGAGTTCCCATGGATTGGGAGCCTGACGCGCCGCCCGGGCCCCGCGGGAGCAGGGTCCGTACGACGGCGCCTGATCATCAGGCTGCGTTGCCCGAACCCGGCGGGGGGCGCGGCCAGGCGGTGGGGGCTTCGCGGCCCGTGCTTTGCACGTACTCCGTGTAGCCGCCGCCGAAGACCACCGGGCCCTGCGGCCCCAGCTCCAGCACCCGGTTCGACAGCTCCGCGAGGAAGTGCCGGTCGTGGGAGACGAACAGGAGGGTGCCTTCGAACTTCTTCAGCGCGTCGATGAGCATCTCCTTCGTGTTCAGGTCCAGGTGGTTGGTGGGCTCGTCCAGCACGAGGAAGTTCGGCGGGTCGTAGAGCATCACCGCCAGGACCAGCCGCGCCTTCTCTCCACCGGAGAGCACGCGCACGCTCTTTTCGACTTCGTCACCGGGGAAGCCGAAGCAGCCCGCCAGGGCGCGCAAGGACCCCTCTCCGGTTCTCGGGAACGCGTCCACCAGCGTCTGCCAGACGGTCTTGGTGCCATCGAGCACGTCCATCGCGTGCTGGGCGAAGTAGCCGAGCTTGATGCTCTCCCCCACCTTCACCGTCCCGTCGTCCGGCTGCGCCGCTCCGGCGATCAACTTGAGCAGCGTGGACTTGCCGGCGCCGTTCACCCCCATCACGCACCAGCGTTCGCGGCGGCGGATGAGGAAGTCGAAGTGCTCGTAGATGGTGAGGTCCCCGTAGGACTTGGAGACGTCCGCCAGCTTCGCCACGTCCTCTCCCGCACGCGGGGCCGGCTTGAACTCGAAGTCCACGCGGGTGTAGCGCCGCGGCGGCTCCACCCGCTCAATCTTCTCCAGCTTCTTCACCCGGGACTGCACCTGCGCCGCGTGGGAGGCGCGCGCCTTGAAGCGGGCGATGAACTCCAGCTCCTTCTTCAGCATCGCCTGCTGGCGCTCGTAGGTGGCCTGCGCCTGGGCCTGCGCCTGCTCGCGCTGCTTCACGTAGAACTCGTAGTCCCCCGAATAGGAGGTGAGCTCGCCGCCTTCAATCTCCAGGATCCGGTTGCACACCCGGTTCATGAACTCCCGGTCGTGCGAAATGAGCATCAGGGCGCCGTCGTAGGCCTTGAGGAAGCCCTCCAGCCAGAGCACCGACTCCAGGTCGAGGTGGTTGGTGGGCTCGTCCAGCAGCATCGCGTCCGGGCGCATCAGGAGGATGCGGGCCAGGGCCACGCGCATCTTCCAGCCTCCGGAGAGCGCATCCACCGGGCCGTCCATCACCGTCTGCCTGAACCCGAGGCCCGCGAGGATCTCCCGCGCCTTGCCCTCCAGCGCGTAGCCGCCCAATTCGTCGAAGCGCGCCTGCACCTCGCCGAAGCGGTCCACCAGCTCGTCCATCTGGTCTGCCTGCTCCGGGTCCGCCAGCGCCACCTCCAGCGCCTTGAGCTCGCGCGCGTAGGTGGAGATGGGCCCTGCGCCGTCCATGGACTCTTCGACCACGGACTTGCCCGTCATCTCGCCCACGTCCTGGCGGAACCAGCCGATGGTGACCCCGCGGTCCACCGACACCGCCCCTTCGTCCGGCGTCTCCTCCCTCATGATGTAGCGGAAGAGCGTGGACTTGCCCGCGCCGTTGGGGCCCACGAGCCCCACCTTCTCGCCCTTGTGGACGGCCGCAGAGGCCCCCACGAAGAGGATCTGCTTGCCGTGCTGCGCACCGATGTTGTCGAGCCGAATCACCCGCGCACCCTTCGCACACGAGGCGGCAGCCGGCCAAGAAACAAGAAGAGGCGGAGCGCCTGCACGCCCGCCGGGCGGGTCCTACCGGCGCGGGTCGTTGGCCTCACACCAGTCGATGACGCGGCCGGTGGCGTCCACGCCGTCCAGCCGCTCGATCTCCTGGATGCCCGTCGGTGAGGTCACGTTCACCTCGGTGAGCTTCCCGTCGATGACGTCGATGCCCACGAACCACAGCCCGTCCTGTCGAAGCTGCCGCGCCATCGCCGAGACGATCTGCCTGTCGTTCGCGTCCAGCGTGGCCCTCTCCGCGTGCCCGCCCAGGTGCAGGTTGTTGCGCTCTTCGTTGGGGCCGTGCACCCGCAGCACCGCGCCCAGAGGTTCGCCATCCAGGAGCAGGATGCGCTTGTCGCCCTTCGTCGCGCCGGGCAGGTAGGCCTGCGCCTCGCAGCGCCGCCCGCCCGGCGTGCACAGCTCCAGAAGCGCGCTCAGCCCGCGCATCCCCCACTGCGCAAAGACGATGCCTTCCCCGCCGGCGCCATCGAGCGGCTTGAGGACCACCTCCCCGTGGGTCTGCACGAACGCGCGCAGCCGCTCCCTGTCCGCGCTGACCAGCGTGGGCGGGGTGAGGTGGGGGAACCCGAGCGCATAGAGCTTCTCGTTGGCGCCGCGCACGCCCGCCGCCGAGTTCACGACCTTGCACCGTGTAGGGTCCACGTATTCGAGGATCCACGTGGTCTCCACGTAGGCCACGTCGAACGGCGGATCCTTGCGGATCCACGCCTGGTGGAAGTCGCCCACGCTGTGCCACGCGGTCTCGCCCTGCCAGTCGTAGCGCGCCGCCTTCCGGTCCACCCGAGCCTCGCGCGCCCGGACGATGGCCTCGCCGCCATCCAGGGAGAGGCTCGAGGGCGCGGAATAGAAGGTGCGGTGCCCACGCTCGGCCGCGCGGCCCATCAGGGCCCAGGTCGTGTCTGCCGCCGGGTTCGTCACCTCCAGCGGGTCCATCAGGAAGAGGAGGTCCATAGCCGTGCCGCGCTTCCTAACGCACCCCCTGCTTCCGTGCACCACCACCCGGACGCCCAGCGCCTACAATCACGGGGTGGGTTGAATCCAGAATCCGGGAGGGTGCAGATGGCTCGGCAGCTTGCCCTGCTGCGCGGAATCAACGTGGGCGGGAAGAACCTCATCCGGATGCCGCAGCTGGCCGCGTGCTTCGAAGAGGCCGGCTACGAAGAGGCCTCGACCTACATCCAGAGCGGCAACGTGCTCTTCACCGCC
>CAZQVZ010000224.1:0-9357 GCA_964596895.1 uncultured Myxococcaceae bacterium | reverse complement strand
GCTCGCTGGAGCTGCGCGACGACCAGGTCTTCAACAACATCCAGAAGTACGGCAACACCACCGCTGCCAGCATCCCGCTGTGCCTGGAGGAGGCGGTGGAGGTCCGCGGCGTGAAGTCGGGTGACCTCGTGGCCATTGCCGCGTTCGGCGCCGGCTTCACCTGGGCGTCCGCGCTCATCCGTTGGTAGTGAGCGCCGCTTCGACCCGGAAGAAGCTCCTCGCGCTGCACGCAGAGCTGGACGCGTGCGGCGCGTGTGACGAGATGATTGGCCCGGTGGTCCACGGCCCGCCGGTAGACAGCCGCATTCTGCTCGTGGGCCAGGCGCCGGGTCCGCATGAAGGCAAGTTCGGCAAGCCGTTCGCCTGGACAGCGGGCAAGACCATGTTCCGGTGGTTCGAAGAGGCGATGGGACTCTCCGAGGAGGCTTTCCGCCAGCGCATCTACATGGCGGCGGTGGCGCGCTGCTTCCCCGGCAAGGCGAAGGGCGGCGGCGACCGGAAGCCGGACCCGGAGGAGATCGCCCGCTGCAAGCCCTTCCTCGAGCGGGAAGTGGCCATCTTGAAGCCCAGGCTGGTCATCCCGGTGGGGACCCTGGCCATCTCGCAGGTCACCGGTGAAGCGCGGCCGCTGGTGGAGGTGGTGGGTCGCGTCACGCGGTTGCGGTACCACGGCGTGGAGATGGACTGCATCTGCCTGCCGCACCCGTCCGGCGCGTCTACCTGGCACCGGATGGAGCCGGGGAAGTCCCTGCTCCAGAGGGCGCTGCGGCTTCTGGCCGAGCACCCGGAGATGAAGGCCGCGCTGGCTGCTTAGATCCCAGATGTTTGCGCTGTCGGCGCCTTAGAACCCGGTTGTTTGCGAACTACCTCACCTGCGCGCAAACATCTGGGGTCTATGGAGCAGTCCCCCCTCACGTTCTCGGACGCCTCATCGGCGGCCACCTGGACCCGCGGTGCAGGCAGGGCGCGCTCGCCGGCTCGCGCGGGGCGTCTTCACGACGGACCTGACGACGGATCCGGCCCGCCTCGTTCGCGACCCGTTCCAGGTGACCGCGCACTTCTTCCCGGGGGCAATCATTGCGGACCGCTCGGTGCCGCTCATGCGTCCGGACGACCGCGCTTCCTCTTCGGACAGGCCGCGGCGAGAGCTGCTCCCCTTCTTCGACGCCTACTTCTCCAACTTCATCGAGGGCACGGAGTTCGCGGTGGAAGCACCCAGTCGTGCATAGAGTGGACGCGCAGCCCCGCTAGAGCACGGTGACCGTGATCTTCCGCCGGTGCGGCGCGGTCCGGTGCTCCCACAGGAACACGCCCTGCCAGGTGCCCAGGCCCAGTCGCCCGCCGCGCACGGGGATGCTCACCGACGAATGGGTCAGCACGGTGCGCACGTGCGCGGGCATGTCGTCCGGGCCTTCTGCGTCGTGCACGAATGAAGGGTCCCCGTCCCGAACCAGCCGGGAGAAGAACGTCTCCAGGTCTCGCCGCACGTCCGGGTCCGCGTTCTCACAGAGGATGAGCGACGCCGAGGTGTGGTGGACGAACACGTTGCACAACCCGTCCGTCGCGCCGCTGGCGGAGACCACGCGCTCAACCTCGCGCGTGATGTCCACGGTGCCGCGGCCGCGCGTGGCCACCTCGAACGTGTCCGCCCCCACCGTCCCCTCAGGCCGCCTGGTCATCCGGGCCCCTGCCAGCGCCCGGGGTCACGGACTCCGCCAGCGCCACCGCCGGCAGCGCCTCTGCCACCTTCGCCGCCCCCAGCGCCCGCTGCAGCTCTGCCAGCCGCTTGTGCAGCACCGCGAGCTGCGAGGTCACGTCCCCGAGCTCCTCCACCAGCGAAGGCGCCTTGCCCGACTGGCGCAGGAGCAGCTTCTCCTCGGCCTCGCGCTCGGCCTGGGCTTCGTTCATCCCGTTCATGATCACGCCGATGAACAGGTTGAGGATGATCATGGTGCCCAGGAGCACGAAGGAGACGAAGAACAGCGCCCCGGTGACCGGCCGCGCCACCGACTGGGTGCACAGCTCCATCATCCCGTCGTACCCGTAGCCGGCGCAGCCCTTCATCTGGATGTACATGAGGTCCGTCCAGTCCTCGAGCGTCACCGCGCGGAACAGGGACAACATGGACATCTGCAGGGAACCGAAGTGGATGGGGTCATTGCCGGAGAAGAGGAAGGTGGCGGCCACGCCGTACGCGTAGAAGAGGAGCCCCAGGAGCAGGCCCACGTAGCCCATGGAGGGGATGCTGCGCAAAAGCGCGCCCACGAGCACCTGCAGCCGGGGCACCGCGCGGACCAGGCGCAGCACCCGGAGCAGGCGCGCCAGGCGCAGGACGGTCACGTACGTCGCATCCAGCGGCATGAAGCACGCGGCCACGACGAGGAAGTCGAAGACGTTCCAGGGGTCGGCGAAGAAGCGCCACGGCTTCGAGCCGAGCGCCACCATCTTCACCGCGATCTCCGCGACGAAGATGGCGAGGATGACCCTGTCCAGGACGTGCAGGACGGAGCCATGCTCGGCCACGACGCTGGGATAGGTCTCCGCGCCGACGACCACCGCCGCAAGGAGGATGACGGCGGTGACGAACTGCCCGAAACGGGGATGCTGAACGATCCGCTGACTCAGCTGGACCATGGGGGGTGCGCCTCCGGAAAAAGAGCGGCGCACTCTACACGGGCCGACCGGCCAGCGGATCTTCAGGCGGAAGCTAGACCCAGTCCTCGCGGATCCGGCGGTTGGCGTAACGATCTGCGGTGGGCTTCTGGCTCTGCTCCGCCAGCAGCGGGCAACCGGAACACGTCCAGCTGCGCCAGTTCTTCTTCACCGCAACGTCCAGGCACGTCTCGTAGCAGGCGCAGAACACGTTCCGCACCTCTTCCACGGCCTGGCCGCGCTCATTCATCTTCGATTCGGATGGCGTCGGGAGAATCACGTGCTTGACCTCAACTTTTCCCCCCGCGGGGTATTGCAACCGGTGACGCGCCCGGTCAATTCCGACTGTCGGGTCGATTATCATCGCACCCCACCCGCGCTTATCGGTCCCATGAACTTCTGAAGCCGTTCTGCCTTTCCGCTTCCCTGGCAGGGACTTGCGCCCTCTCGAGACCCTGCCGGCCAACCGGGCGATGTGTGCACCATCAACAGCGGCTTTGACGCGCATTGCACGCTTGCCTGGTGGCTGCTACCGCGCCCGGTCATGACCCACGCGATGCGGATCCACTCTCCCGGCGGCCCGGAGGTCATGCGCTGGGAGCAGGTTGCCCTCTCGTCACCCGGCCCGGGGGAGGTGCGGCTTCGGCACGAGGCCGTGGGCCTCAACTTCATCGACGTCTACCACCGCAGCGGCGTGTACCCGCTCGCGCTCCCTGCGGTGCTCGGGCAGGAGGGCGCGGGGACGGTGGTCGAGGTGGGTCCGGATGTCCCCGACCTCGAGCCAGGGGACAGGGTGGCCTATGCCGGCCTGTCGGGCGCGTATGCACAGGAGCGGCTCGCGCCGGGCTCGCGGCTGGTCCCCCTCCCGGAGGACATCCCCTTCGAGACCGCCGCGGCGATGATGCTCAAGGGCATGACCGCCGAATACCTGCTGCGGCGCACGCACGCGGTGAAGCCGGGCGAGACGCTCCTGTGGCACGCGGCGGCGGGGGGCGTGGGGCTCATCGCCTGCCGCTGGGCGCGGGCCCTGGGGGCGACGGTCATTGGCACCGTGGGCAGCGAGGAGAAGGTCCCCCTGGCAAAGGCCGCAGGCTGTCACCACGTCCTCTTGACCCGGAACGCCGAGTGGGTGGGCGGCGTGCGCGAGCTGACCTCCGGCCGCGGCGTGGACGTGGTCTACGACGGCGTGGGGCGGGACACCTTCTTCGGGTCGCTCGAGTGCCTGCGGCCGCGCGGGCTCCTGGTCAGCTTCGGGCAGTCGTCCGGCAAGGTGCCCGCGCTGGACGTGACCGCGCTCTCGCCGAAGTCGCTCTTCCTCACGCGGCCCACGCTGCAGGCCTATACGCACAGCCGCGAGGAGCTGCTCGAGAGCGCCCAGGCGCTCTTCGCGGCGGTACGGCGCGGGGAGGTGGAGGTGAACATCCGCCAGCGCTACCCGCTCCGGGAGGCGGCGCGGGCGCACGAAGACCTGGAGGCGCGGCGCACCACCGGCTCCACGGTGCTGCTGCCTTAGCGGCGGGGTGACCTCTCAGCCGAGCTTCGCGCGGTCGTGCGGCGCATCCAGCGGCACCGACGGCCCCACCGGCACGATGCGGGTGGGGTTCACCGTGGTCTGGCTCCAGTAGTAGTGGACCTTGATGTGCGCAGGCTCGGTGCACTCGGTGAAGCCGGGCGTCTGGTAGAGGTCCCGCGTGTAGCCCCAGAGGTTCGGGTAGTCCTGGACGCGCCGCACGTTGCACTTGAAGTGCGAGTAGTAGACGAGGTCGAACCGGACGAGCGTGGTGTACAGGCAGATGTCCGCTTCGGTGATGCGCCCGCCCAACAGGTACCGCTGCCGGGAGAGCACGTCCTCCCAGTGGTCGAGCGCAGCGAAGAGCTCCAGGCAGGCGTCGTCATACGCCTCCTGCGAGCCGGCGAAGCCCGCGCGGTAGACGCCGTTGTTGATGGGCTCGTAGATCTCGTCGAGCACCCTGTCGATGTCGCCGCGCAGCTTCTGCGGCGCGAGATCCACGCGCGGATCCCCGAGGGTCCCCAGTGAAGCCTCGTCGCTCAACTGCCGGAGCATCAGCCGCGACTCGTTGACGACGATGGTGGACGCCTTCTTGTCCCAAAGAAGGGGCACGGTGACGCGGCCGGTGTAGCGCGGGTCTGCGCGCACGTAGAGGTCGCGGAGGAACTTCGAACCGAAGAGCGGATCTTCGTCCGCGCCGGGGAACCCGCCGAAGGTCCAGCCGTCGTCGCCCATCTTCGGGCTCACCACCGTCATCGGGATGACGTCCTCGAGCTTGCGCAACGCCCGGCCGATGGCGATGCGGCTCGCCCAGGGGCACGCCCACGAGATGTAGAGGTGGTACCGGTCCCGCTCCGGCTTCGCCGCGTCTCGAAAGCGCGTCTTCGGTCGCTGGAAGCGGCCCTTTTCGTCGGGGTCGTACCAGCCAACGTGCCAGGTGCCGTCGATGAGCTCGCCCATGGGCGCATTCTTTCCGCGCCTGGGCGCCGCGCTGCACCCATGGTCCGCCAAAGCCGTCTCGCCGCGAACGATTGGCCTTCTGGGGGGCCAGAGTCGACGTCCGGACGCGAGGTCGTCTAGTGTCCTACCTCCCAGCCACCCCAGCCCTCCCAGGAGGCTCGCCATGCCCGGAAGAATCACCCAGCCCGCTTCGCCCAGCGCCCTCACGCCGACGCCCGCTGCGCCCTCGTCGTACACGGTCCGGCCCGGAGACTCGCTCTCGGCCATTGCCCGGAACCTGGGCGTGTCCATGCAGGCGCTCATCGACGCGAACAGCGGCCGCTATCCCACCTTGCCGGCCAACCCCGGCAACATCCAGGTGGGGTGGACCTTCCAGATCCCCGGCCGCGCGCCCTCCACGTCCACGCCCACGCCCGCACCTTCGGCCCCGCAGGCAAACACCCCGGCCACCAACAACGACGTCCTGATGGTGGGCATGAACGTCCACGGCAAGGACGAAGCCGCGGAGCTGCGCCGCCGCGGGAACAACGTCACCTTCATCGGAGACGGGTTCGCGGACGATCAGATCAAGGGCAAGGACGCGCAGGGCAACCTGCGCACGTTCGACTTGCGCAACGACGCGGGCATCAACGACTTCGCGCTGTCGTTGGGCCTCTCCGGCGAGCAGACGGGGAAGGTGGCAGACGCCATCCGCTCCGCCGGCCCTGACGCGCGGGACGAGGTCGCGGCGCTGGCGCGCGAGTTCGCGAAGGCCGAGCGCGGCGGGACCATCCCTTCGCGGATGGTGCTCTCTGGGCACAACGTGGGCAGCGGCATCTGGGGGGACGACAACGGCAAGCTCTCCTGGGACATCCTCGGCAAGCTGACGGACGCGATGCCGCGGGCGGCGCGGCAGGTGGAGGACCTGCACCTGTCGGCCTGCTACTCCGGTGGCCAGCCGGCCATGGAGCGGTACCGCGCCATGTTCCCCAACGCGAAGACCATCTGGGCGTACACGGGCTCTGCGCCCGGCGCCTGGAGCGGGGCGATGACGCACCAGACCCGCTGGGACGCCGCCACCCGCGGCACCCGGGACGAGCTGCACCGCGCCATCGCCGAGGGCAGCCGCAAGGGCGAGAACGTGGCCGTGTGGAGCGAGCGGTTGGGCTACATGGACGGCAACCCGCCGCAGGCGCTGGACACCGTGCGAGGTGACTTCGACCGGCGCGCGGACGCGTGGGCGCAGCACGTCTCCGGCGACGCGGCGGTGGCCAACACCCAGGCGGGGCCCCTGCGCGAGTACTACAACTCGCTGCAGCGGCTGCTCCAGCACCCCGAGCTGCCCGCGGCGGAGCGGCCGGAGTTGGAGGCGCGGCGAGACCGCACCATCCGCCTCATCTATTACTCCGCCACCGTCGGCCCGAAGTTCCATCAGTGCTACGCGGATCAGATCAGCGAAGGCTTCACCGCGCTGGGCATGACCGCGCCGAACTTCGCCACGCTCTCCCGCAAGGACGCGCTGGCGCAGATCGCCGCCTTCGAGGCCAGGCTGGGACAGGCGCAGCCGGCGCCGGAGCTGGCCGCGCGGCTGCTCCCGCTGCTCACCGAAGGGCTCCGGGACCTGAACCCCTCGCGCATCCCCGACGGCTGGGTCTAGCGGTTTGCGGCCCGTGGCGCCCCTGACCACGTCGCACCTCCCCACCGCTGCGCTCGTCGCGGCGGTGGCGCTGGTGCTGGCGCCTTTGACCGCTTGCAAGAAGTCCCCGCCTCCGGACGAAGCCGCGCCGGCGCCGGCGGGGCAGGAGACCGTCGAGCCGCGGACCGAAGCCTCGGCCGAAGGCGCAGCGCGGGCCGAACGCGACCAGAGGGCGTCTACCCTCTGCCGCGACGGGCTTCACCGCGCGCTCGGGGAGGTGGAAAAGATGCACACCTCCCGGCGGCTGGCGCCCGTGCTCGCCGCGGTGGGCGAGCGGTGCCAGGACGCGCTGGGGCCTCTGGCCATCGCCGCGCAGACGGCGTCCGAAAGCGGGATGCCCAGGCGCGCTGTCCAGTTGGCCGCGGCCGCCGCCCCGCTGCTGCCCCCCACCTGCGTGGCTGAAGATCCCGCGGGCCCGGCGCTCGAGCCCAGCCACGCCTGCCCTCCGCCTGAGAGCTTCGCGCTCGCCGAGCCGCTGCTCCAGCACCTCGACGCCGGCACCTATCTGTTCGCGCTCGCGCTCCGGGAGCAGCTGGGCAAGCGCGGCGTGCTCGACGAACGCGTGGACCAGCTCCTGTCGAACCTGGTGCTCGCCGGTGCGCTCGAAGGCGAAGTGCGGGGACAGAAGTGAAGAAGAAGGCCCCTGCGGCCGGGCGCACAGACGGCCGCAAGCCGCAGCCGGCGAAGGCGCCTGAGCCAGCGCCTCCCATCCCGGCGGTCTACGCGCAGACGTCTCGCCGCCACAAGGTCATGGCGGCGGTGCAGGGGGACGACGAGTTCAGCGTCTTCTCGGTCAGCCCCAACGCGCGGAAGAAGGACCCGGTGGAGGTGAACCCGGACGCGCGGCCCCGCGAGCAGAAGCCCGGCGGCGGAAAGGTGCTGCGCTTCTTCCGGGGGTTCTTCGGCGGCTGAAGCCTGGCCGCCGCCTCTGCGAGCGGGTTGCCAGACCACCCCTTCCGAAGTCCCATTGCGACGCCCACCTTCACGGCATGTGGGCTCGAATGCTGAACATCCTGATTGGCACCTGGCTGATGATCTCCGCGTTCGCGCTCGGGCTGGGCGGCGCCTTGTTCTGGGTGACCTTCCTCTGCGGCGTCTTCGCGGTGCTGCTCGAGGCCGGCTCCTTCTGGCGCAGAGATGCGCGCTATGGCACCACGCTCGTCGGGTTGATCCTGCTCCTGGCAGGGTTTGCCACCGCCTTCACCGGCAGCGCGGTCACCGGGGCTCGGGACAACGGGTTCTGGAACGCGTTCTTCTGCGGGCTGGCGCTGGTGGTGCTGTCTTTGGCGGTGCGCACCCGCGTGAAGGCTGGGCCGTGGATGCCGGGCGAAAACCGCCGCCGCGTGGAGGCGTAGCGCGCGCGGGGTTCGCCGGAGGTTCGGTAGACGAAACCTGCCTGGTACGACGGGTGGACTTATGGGGTCCGGCGTGGCTTTAGAAGCCGGATGGCCCGGCTCCTACTCGTCTCGAATCGCTTGCCGGTCACCGTGAAGGTGAACGGTCAGGATGTGCAGGTCACGCCCAGCGCTGGTGGGCTCGCCACGGGCCTCAAGGGGCCGCACCAGCAGTCCGGCGGGCTCTGGCTCGGGTGGCCCGGTGACGTCAGCACCCTGGACGAAGCGCAGCGCAAGAAGGTGGACGCGCAGCTCGCCTCTTTGCGCTGCGTGCCGGTGGACCTCTCGCCTGAAGAGGTGAACCGCTACTACGAGGGCGAGTCCAACCGCGTCCTCTGGCCGCTCTTCCACTACCTCCTGGACCGCATCCCGCTGCAGACCCGGGACTGGGACGTCTACCGGGAGGTGAACCAGAAGTTCGCGGACGCGGCGGTGGCGAACTACCAGCCCGGAGACCTCATCTGGGTGCACGACTACCAGCTGCTGCTGGTGCCGGGGATGCTCCGGGAGCGGCTGCCGGAGGCGAAGATCGGCTTCTTCCTCCACATCCCTTTCCCGTCGTCGGAGATCTTCCGGATCCTCCCCGGGCGAGAGGAGATCCTGCGCGGGATGCTCGGCGCGGACCTGGTCGGCTTCCACACGCTCACCTACGCGCGGCACTTCGCCAACTCGCTCCTGCGGATCATCGGCGTGGCGCCGGAGGTGGACCGCGTGAAGTACCGCGGGCGGCAGATCCGCATCGGCGCGTTCCCCATGGGCATCGACGCGGCGGCGTTCAGCCAGAACGCGGAGCTGCCCGAGGTGCAGGAGCAGGCGAAGCAGATCCGCCAGCAGGCGGACGCGCAGCACCTGCTGCTCGGGGTGGACCGGCTGGACTACACCAAGGGCATCCCCCGGCGCCTTCTGGCGGTGGAGCGGCTGTTGGAGAAGGAGCCCTCCTTGCGCGGGCGGCTGCGCTTCATCCAGGTCGCGGTCCCCAGCCGCACCAACGTGGATGAGTACGAGCACTTCCGCCAGCAGGTGGACGAATTGGTGGGCCGCATCAACGGCGCCTACGGCACGCTCACCTCCACCCCCATCCACTACCTCTACCAGTCCTTCAACGAGCGGGAGCTCACCGCCATGTACAGGGCGGCGGACGTGATGCTGGTCACCGCGCTGCGCGA
>CAZQVZ010000223.1:0-9397 GCA_964596895.1 uncultured Myxococcaceae bacterium | reverse complement strand
AGGGAACACCATCCGCCTCACCGAGCGGAACGTGTCCCGTCGCCATGCGCGCTTGTTGCGCCAGGACGGCTCCGTGGTGGTCGAAGATCTCGGCAGCTACAACGGAATCCGGGTCAACGGCGAGAAGGTGGTGGGCCGCGCCGCGGTGGCGGACGGCGACCTGATCCAGATCGGCGACTACGACCTGGCCATCCAGCAGGAGGCCTCTGCGCACCCGCCACCGCTGCAGAACGGCCACAGGTCCCACGTTGCGAACGGCGCGCCCCCCCAGGCGTCCTCCGCGCAGGCCTCCGCGCACGACGAACCGGAGACCGAAGCCGCCGCGCCGGTCTACCAGGCGGACAAGGTGGAGGACACCTCGCCCTCCGCGCCGCCGAACCACGACGCCAGAAGGCAGTCCACCTCCATCATCCGGGTGGATCAGGTGGAGGCCACGCGCCCGCGCCAGGTGGCGGAGTTGGATGTGGAGGAGGCGCCGCGGCTGGTGGTGGTCAACACCGAGTTCGCCGGCCGCGAGTTCGCCTGCATCCGGACGGAATTGCGCATCGGCCGCACGGACGACAACGACATCACGCTGGACCACCGGTCGCTCTCGCGGACCCACGCCAAGCTGGTGCGGGAGAACAGCGGCGAGTGGCGCGTGGTGGACATGCAGTCCGCCAACGGGCTGCAGGTCAACGGGGAGCCCTACGCGCAGGCCACGCTGAACAACCTCGACGTCATCGAGCTCGGCCACCTGAAGCTGCGCTTCATCGCGGCCGGGGAGTCGTACACCTACTCGCAGTCCGCTGAAGAGCGCGCCGAGCGGCGCAAGGCCCAGGCCGCCGCGGCCCCTGCTTCCAAAGGTGGCTCGAAGACGCCGCTCTTCCTCGGCGTGGGCGCGGTGGTGGTGCTGGGCCTGGCCGCCGGCGGCTACTTCCTCCTCGGCACGACCACCCCCGAAACCAAGGTGGCCCCGGAGCCCATGGCCGCCGCGCCGAAGGAGGCCACCCCCACCCCGGCGGAGGTCGCCGCTGCGCCGGGGCCGGCCGCCGCCGAGCCTTCGGCGAAGGTCGCCGTGGACGTGACGCCGAAGGCACGGGCGCTGCTGGACGGGTTCGCCGAGGTCCTCGGCACCGGTGACCTCGCTGCCGCCGCCGCCGTGCTGGACGAGGTGCGCGCGCTCGGTGAATTGCCGAAGGCGCTCCGCGCGGAGTTGGACGGCTTCGCGGACAGGCTCGCCGCGGAGCAGGCCGTCCCCGGACGTTTGGATCTGGCCGAAAAGGCGCTGGCCGCGGACAGGCTCGCGCAGGCCGAGCAGTACCTCGAAGACACCGAAGAGACGCAGGCCTTCGCCCTCCGCCACGCGACGCTGAGCGCGAAGCTCTCCGACGCGCAGGCGGCGAAGGAGCAGGCCGCCGCCGCCGCGGCTGCCCCCAGCAACGCCGGGAACGGCACCGGGAAGGTGGCGCAGGCCTCCACGAAGCAAAAGGCCACGCCGCAGACGGCCGCGGCGAAGGATCCCGTGCCGTCCGGCCCCACCGCCGCAGAGCGCCAGGCCGAAACCCGCCAGCTCGTGGACGAAGGCACCGCGCTGCTCAACCAGCGGCAGAACAAGGAGGCGAAGGTGGTCTTCGCCCGCTGCCTCGAGGTGGACCCGAAGCACGCGAAGTGTCACCTGCTGATCGGCGCGACCTACGCGCGGCTCGGCGAGGTGGAGCAGGGGGCGAAGCACTACGAGCGGTTCCTGGTGCTCGCGCCCAACGCCTCGGAAGCAGAGAAGGTCCGGACGCTTCTGGACCAGTACAAGCAGAGCAAGAAGAGCAACTAGCGGTTCACGAAGGGCCGGCAAGGAGACGCCATGAACACCACCCCCATCCCCTCAGCGCTCGTGGGCGCTCCCCCGGGACTCGATCCCTCTGCCGTCAGCGCGGAAGCCAACCGGCTGCGCCGGCAGGGCGTGCAGATCCGCATCCTCGTGGTCGACGACGAGCAGGACAACTGCGACTACCTCAAGCTGCTCCTCGCGCGGGAGGGCTACGAGGTGGACACGCTGACCGACCCCACCCGGTGCGTGGACCTGCTCAAGGAGAAGGACTACCACCTCATCGTCCTGGACATGATGATGCCGCAGATGAGCGGCACCGAGGTCCTCGAGGCGGTGCGCAAGGCGGACAGCGACGTGGCGGTGATCGTCGCCACCGCGTACCCCAACGTGGACACCGCGGTGGCTTCACTGCGCGCGCACGCGTCGGACTACGTGAAGAAGCCGTTCGAGCCGCCGCAGTTCCTCTCCGCGGTGGCCAACGCGCTCGCGGAGAAGGGGCTGTCCAAGGACCCCGAGGCGGATCTGCACCGCGCCATCGGCCGCACCATCCGCGAGGCGCGCAAGACGCAGGAGTTGACGCTCAAGCAGCTCGCGCGGCGGACCGGGCTGTCGGTGTCCCTGCTCTCCCAGATTGAGCGCGCCGAGTCCTCGGCGTCCATCTCCTCGCTCTACAAAATCGCCACCGCGCTCCGGCTGCGGATGGCGGAGCTGTTCGGCGAGGCGTAGCGCCCCGTCACTGCGCGTGCGCAGGCCTGTGGCCCCGCATGCGCGCCCACAGCCGTGAGAGCTTCCCGGGGCCCTTCCCGCCCCGGTCGATGCGCCGCGGCAGCTCCTCGGCGTCCGGCAGGAACTCCGTGGTCCAGATGCGCAGGAAGGCGGCCGCCAGCGCGGCGATCAGCGGCCCCAACAGCGCGCCAATGGGCCCGAACACCGAGACGCCGCCAAAGAGCGTGATGAAGACCAGCAGCGGCGACAGCTGCATCTGCCCCTTCGCGTAGAGCGGCTTGACCACGTTGTCCACCGAGCCCAGCACCAGCGCGCCCCAGGCGAGGACGAAGATCCCGGCGATGGGCCGGCCGGTCAGCACCAGCGTCACGCCCAGAGGCACCCAGACCATCCCCGAGCCGAGGACCGGTATCAAAGAGAAGATGAAGGAGAAGAACGCCATCACCGCTGCCAGGCCCAGCGCCATGGGCACCCCGACGATGGCGAAGCCGATGTAGCCCAGGACGAACTGGATGAGCGCGGTGATGAAGCTCGCCATGAAGACGGTGCGGATGGCCGAGCCCACCGTCTTCAAGAGCGCGCGGGTGTGGCGCCGCTCCATGGGCGTCGCCTCGACGATGGCGGAGGCCAACTGCGGCCCGCGGGCGAAGTAGACGAAGAGGGCGAGGAAGGCCACGAACCCGTGCAGCGTGAGGTTGGCCAGGATCATGGGGATGGCGGTGGCGAACGCGCCCAGGGCGCTGGCCACGCCCGCCAGCCACTGGCCTACGTTCTCGCGCAGCTCCGCGGGGTCCAGGTACCGGGTCACCGCTTCGGGCAGCTTCGACTGCGCCCAGCTCCCAATCTCTCCGCTGGTGACGAGCCTCACGCCTTCATCGATGAGCGGAATGGCGGCCTTGATGAGCATCACCATCACCAGGGTCAAGGGCGCGAAGATCCCCACGAACGTGCCGATGGACATGAGCAGCGCCGCCCACCCGCGGCGGCCACGCAGGGCCCGCACCAGCTTCTCGTTCAAGGGCGCCAACATCACCGCCGCGGACAGCGCCAACGCCAGCGGGAAGAGAAAGCCGATGCTGATCCAGGCCAACAGGAACAGCACCGCCCCGAAGCCCACGAGGAACGTGGGTGTGGACCATTTCGCGCGCCGCTCGTCGGTCATGCCCCAAACGCTAGGCATCCGCGGCACCCGAGGCGCTGCCCCACCGGACAGGGTGCGCATGGCAGGCGGGGGGCTCGGCTGCCTGCCCGCTACCCCTTGCGGAAGAAGGCCGCCTTGCGCGCCGCGGCCTCCGGGCTGGCGAAGGCCTCCCGCCGGGCCTCGCGCAGGACGCGGCGTTCGTCAGGGGTCACAGCAGTCCGGGCCAGGAGCCCCAGCGCCCGGCGCATCCCGCTCACCGCCAGGGGCGCGTTGTCCGCAAGCTCCCGGCACAGGGCCTGCGCGCGGGCTTCGGCGTCGTCCGCGGACCCGCCCAGTTCGTCCACCAGGCCCCAGGTGGCGGCGGTGGGTGCGTCCACCTTCCGGCCGGTGAGGAAGAGGAGCCGCGCCCGCTGGTGCCCCACGAGCCGGGCGACCTTCGCCATCCCCTCCTCCGCGTAGATGATGCCCAGCTTCGCCGGCGGCAGGCAGAAGACCGCGGACGGCGCGGCGACGCGGAAGTCGCAGCTCGCCGCCAGCTCGAACCCGGCGCCATAGGCCGGGCCCTCCACCAGCGCCACCGACGGCGCGGGGTGGGCGGCGAAGCGCGCCAGCACCTGCCCGAGCCTGTCATCCGGCAGCGCCCCGCCCGGCTGGAGCGAAGGCTGCGCGAGCGCGCCCAGGTCATAGCCGGCAGAGAACGCGCCGCCGTGCCCGCGGACGAGCAGCACCCGGACGTGCGGAGACGAAGAGGGGTCCAGCGCGCGCCAGAGCCCGTCGAGCACCGCTTCGTCGATGGCGTTCCTACGCGCCGGACGGTGGAGCGTCAGGACGCGGACGCCGGAGGGGCCGTCCTCGACCCGAAGGGGCGCGTCCCTGGCCGCGAGGTCCAATGCTCATCCGAGGACGACGAGGACGTCGCCTTCGTTCACCGGCTGGGACTCCTTGCAGCGGATCTCCTTCACCGTGCCCGCGGACTCAGCCTCCACCGGCATCTCCATCTTCATCGACTCGAGGATGACGAGCACGTCGCCGGCGCTGACCTGCTGGCCCTCCTTGACCTCGATCTTCCAGACGGTTCCGGTGATGTGGGCGGCGACGTCGGCCATGGGCGTTTGCTCTCGTTTGATGAAGGTTGGAAGGGAGCGAAAGACTACGGGCGAGCGTGCTTCTCCAGAAAGCGCGTGTCCAGCGTTCCCTCCAGGAACGCCGGGTCCCTCAAGATGCGCAGGTGCAGGGGGATGTTGGTCTTGATGCCCTCCACCTTGTAGTCCTCCAGCGCCCGGATGCTGCGGCCGATGGCGTCGGCGCGGTCCTTCCCCGAGACGATCAGCTTGGCGATCATCGGGTCGTAGTGGGGGGTGACGGTGTTCCCCTCTTCGTAGCCAGAGTCCACGCGGACGCCTTCGCCTTCGGGCAGCCGGTAGGTGGTGAGCTTGCCGGGCGACGGGAAGAAGCGGACCGGGTCTTCGGCGTAGATGCGGAACTCCAGGGCCGCGCCCTTCCGGGTGATGTCCTCCTGCTTCAAGGTCAGCGTCTCGCCCGCGGCGATGCGCAGCTGCCACTCGATGAGCGGGACGTCGGTGGTGAGCTCGGTGATGGGGTGCTCCACCTGCAGCCTTGCGTTCATCTCGATGAAGTAGAACTGCCCGTCCGCCCAGAGGAACTCCACCGTGCCGGCGTTGGCGTACCCGAAGGCCCTGGCCGCGGCCACGGCGGCGGCGAAGAGCCTCTCTTTCTGCTCCGCGTGGGCGCCGTGGGCGAAGAGCGGGCTGCCCGCCTCCTCCACCACCTTCTGGTGCCGCCTCTGGATGGAGCACTCGCGCTCGAGCACGTGCAGGGTGGTGCCCTGGGTGTCGCCCAGGATCTGCACCTCGATGTGGCGGGGCTCGCCGAAGTAGCGCTCGAGGTAGAGCCCTTCGCGGCCGAAGGCGGCGCGGGCCCGGTCCTGGCACTGGCGGAAGACCTTCTCCACCTCGGAGGCGTCCTTCGCCACCGCCATCCCGATGCCGCCCCCGCCCCCCGCCGCCTTGCACAACACCGGGAAGCCGATGCGCTCGGCCTCCGCCTGCGCGGCCTGCGCGGACTCGAGCACCGCCGGGCTCCCCGGGACGATGGGCACCCCCGCCGCAGCGACGATGCGCCGGGCCTCGCTCTTGTCCTTCATGTGCTCCATGGCGGCGGGCGGCGGCCCCACGAAGGTGATGCCCGCTTCGGTGCAGGCGCGGGCGAAGGCGGCGTTTTCGGAAACGAACCCGTAGCCTGGGTGCACCGCGTCCGCGCCGCTCTGCTTTGCCGCCTCGAGCAGCGCGGCGACGTTCAGGTAGCTGTCCTTCGCCGGGGCGGGGCCAATCCGGATGGCCTGGTCCGCTTCGCGCACGAAGGGCAACTCCGCATCCGCGTCCGAATGGACGGCCACCGTCTGAAGGCCCATCCGGTGCGCCACCTGGTTGATCCGCCGGGCGATTTCGCCCCGGTTCGCAATCAGCAGTCGCTTGAACATGGCCGCGTCTTAAAACACGAAGGGCGGGCCCCGTCGCCGGGAACCCGCCCATTCGGTGAGGCGATGAACGCCGAAACCGCTAGTACGCGTTGTTCTGACCGAAGGTGCCGATGTCCTTCTTCTCGAGCGCGTCCGTCGAGTTGTCGCCGCGGTTCTCTTCGTCGGTGGAGCCGGCGAGCGCGTTGGCCGAGGTGCCGAACAGCTTGCGGATGTTGTCACCGAACAGGGTGATCACGCCGATGGCGGCGATGGCGATGAGCGCCACGATGATGATGTACTCGGTCATGCCCTGACCACGGGCCTTGCGAAGGTTCTTACGGGCCTGCTTCTGCATGCTGCCTCCAGTGTGTGGGGTGGTGATGAACGCGTGAGGAACTCTACCCGAGCCGTCGAGCCGCAACATCGGTCAATGGGAGGATGCTTCCGCCTGAGGCGGCCCCAATGATTCCGCAGGCTTGCCAAGAGCATCGGACAGTTGGACGCGGAGGGCGGCCAGCTCCGCCGGGAGCTTCTGCCCCTCCAGCGCCTGGAGATGGCGCCGCGCGGCCACCGGACCCGCCCCCTGTGGCCTCCAAAAGTAGGTGGTGGCCTTGACCCGCCGCGCCTCCACCTCCAGCCAGACCCTGGCCACCTCCGCCGAGTCCTCCGCCAGGGCCGACGCGCGCGCCACCGCGTCGCCTGCGGCCTGCAGATCTCCCTGCGCCAGCGCGGCCTTCGCCACCGCCACCTGCGCGTGGGGCGAGGAAGGCGCAGCGGCCAGCCAGGACTCGGCGGCCGCCCGCACCAGCGGGTCATTGGGCGCGTGCGCACCGGTGAGGTTCAGGTGGATGGCGGCCCAATCCTCCGCGGTCACGAGGCCTGCGTCCCGAAGCCCGGTGAAGAAGAGCGGCGTTGGGCCCGGGGTGCGGCGCTCGTCGGCGATCTGCGCGGTCCTCTTGGCGAAGTAGGCGATGGGCGCGGCGTACTCGAGCACGTTGTGGTCATCGGTGTTGACCACCCCTTCCCCGGCGAACGCGGCCATGCCCTCTTCGGTGAGGAGCTGCCGCGCGAGCAGCACCGCCGGCCGGGTGATGCCCACGCGGGCGAGATCCTGGGCCACCTCCTCGCGCGCCATCCTCTGGCCGAGCGCGTGGGTGTCCACCGTCTGGCGGGTGGGCCCTGCCACCATCACCAGGTCCTGCGGCCCCAGCCAGGCAGTGGCGTGCGGGAAGGTGTCGCGCAGGGTGCGGACCACCAGCTTCAGCACCGCGTCGTCGCTCTCGTAGGTGTGGATCCACTGGATGAGCAGGCCATCTTCGTTCAGGTGCGCCTTCGCCACCTGGAAGAAGTCTCGCGAGAAGAGCCCGGACACGCCGGCCACCCACGGGTTGGAGGGCTGGCTCACGATCAGGTCGTACCGCTCGGTCTGCATGGCGAGGAACGTCTTGGCGTCCTCCACGTGCACCCGCACCCGCGGGTCCTCCATGGCGTTGCGGTTGTAGGCCCGGAAGTGGTGCGCGGCGTCCACCACCGCGGGGGAGATCTCCACCATGTCCACCACCTCCACCGGGTGGGTGAGCAGGGAGCCCAGGGTCACCGCGCTGCCCGCGCCGATGAGCAGGACCCGCTTCGGCACCGTGGGGTGGAACAGCGGCCCGATGTGGCCGACGGTGATCTGCGTCTCCATGTCCCGGCCGGTGGACGCGTCGATCTTTCCGTTGATGCGCAGGAAGTGGAAGTCCTTCTCCTCGCCCTTCACCGTCGCCACCAGCACGCTGGCGAAGGTGTCGTCCTCGTGGAAGAGCGTCTCCACCTCGTTGCCGCCCACGGTGGTGACGAAGCGCCGGAACTCCGCGAAGGAGGTGGGCGGGGCGCGGGTCTCCCTGAACGTGGAGGCAGAGGCCAGAAAGCGCGCCCACCCGGTCTCGGTCCACAGGAGCAGCATGGACAAGACCGCCACCGCCGGCAGGGCGGCCGCGCGCAGGTTCCAACGGATGGCCGGCCGCTCGGGCGCTGCCCAGAAGGCGAGCCCCGCGGCCACCAGCGCGCTCACCGCGCACAGGAGCATGCACAGCTCCAGCCCCAGCCCCGGCAGAAGCCACAGCCCGCCCGCCGCCGCGCCCAGCACGGTGCCCACCGTGTTCCACAGGTACGCGCGGCCAATGTGCCCTCCCAGTTCCTTCGCCTTCGCGGTGGCCACGCGGGTGATGGAGGGGAAGCCTGCGCCGAGCAGGAAGGCCGGCACGAAGAGGACGAGGCAGCAGAACGCGAACGTCACCGCCTGGTAGACCGGCCAGGCCTCCACGCTGCGCTCGAGCAGGCTGCGCGCGCGCCAGAAGAGCCAGGGCAGCCGGATGACCAGGGGCACCGACAGGCACACCAGGAGGAGCAGGCCCAGCTGCAGCTTCCCGAAGAGCAGCAGCGAGTCCCCCTCCCGCTTGCGCCGCGACAGCCAGAAGCTGCCCGCGCCGATGCCGGAGATGAACGCGGTGAGGATCAGCGTGAAGGCGTAGGTGGAGGCGCCCAGGGTGATGGCCAGGAGGCGGATCCACACCACCTCCAGGAGCATGGAGGTGAAGCCCGAGAGCGCGGTGCACCACAGGGCGACCTTGATGGCGCGCGCCGGGTAGGCCAGGGCGTCATCCTCTGCCGCTGCCGGCGAATCACCCTCCCGCGCCGGGAGGGACCGCGCCAGGGCAATGGCGGCCAGCGCCAGCACCACGTTGCAGGCGGCGGCGGCCCAGGAGCTCTTGAGCAGGCCGTAGTCCGGCACCCACCGGACGCCGGCGAGGAACACCCCCACCGCCGCGCCGAGGCTGTTCACCGCGTACAGCCGCGACAGCTCCACCCGCACGTCCGCGAGCCCCTGCGCGAAGTGCCGCACCAGCGCCGGCAGGGTGCCGCCCATCAACACGGTGGGGATGACCAGGGAGGAAGCCGCGAGCAGGAGCCTCGGCGCCACCCGGAGGGCCTCCGGCGTCCCCGGCGCGACCGCCAGGTACACGGTGCCCAGCGCGCCCAGGATGGCAGGGAACGCCAGCGCATACAGGCCGATGCCCAGCTCCAGGACGCCGTACAACGCCAGGGGCCGCTTCACCCGGTCCGCGGTGCGCCCGAAGACCCAGGCGCCCAGCGCGAGCCCGCCCATGAAGGTGGCGAGGACGAGCGCGTGGGCCTGGCCGCTGTTCCCGAGCAGGTTGCCCAGGTACTTCGACCACACCAGTTGGTAGATCAGCGCGGCGGC